>NZ_JBFBAE010000044.1:0-64147 GCF_040689465.1 Amycolatopsis sp. NPDC051373
CGGCGTTGATCCCGAGTATGCGCATCGACCTGCCTCTGGCGTCCGGGGGCCCGCCGGCGGACCCGCGTTCGTCTATAGCGCTACCCGGCGAAGTCGCCGATAAACGAATTCCGCCAAAAGCCCTGGGCGTCGCTACTCACAGTAGCGGCGCCCGGCCGAACCAGGCCGCCGTGCGGCGCAGCCCGTCGTCTGCGTCGATCTTCGGTTCCCAGCACAGGACGTCGCGCGCGAGCGAGATGTCGGGGCATCGTCGCCGCGGATCGTCGACCACCGCGTCGATGCGTTCGATGGGCGAATCGGAGCCGGTGATGACCTTGACGCGCTCGGCGACCTGACGGACGGTCAGCTCGTCGGGGTTGCCGAGGTTGATCGGCCCCGGGTGGTCCGACCGCGCGAGCGCGAGAAGCCCGCGCACGGTGTCTTCGACGTAGCAGATGGACCGCGTCTGCTCGCCCGTGCCGGTGACGGTGAGTGGCTCTCCGGCCAGCGCCTGGGTGAAGAACGCGGGAATCATGCGCCCGTCGTTCACGCGCATGCCGGGGCCGTAGGTGTTGAAGATCCGCGCGATGCCCGTGTCGACGCCGAGTTCGCGGCGGTAGGCCGACGTGAGTGCCTCGGCGTAGCGCTTGGCTTCGTCGTAGACGCTGCGCGGGCCGATCGGGTTCACGTTGCCCCAGTAGCGCTCGCGCTGCGGGTGTTCGAGCGGGTCGCCGTAGACCTCGCTGGTGGACGCGAGCACGAAGCGGGCGCCGGCCCGGCGGGCAAGGTCGAGCGCGTGCTCCGTGCCGTGGGAACCGGCGCGCAGGGTCTCGATCGGCAGAGCGAGGTAGTCGCGCGGCGAGGCTGCGGACGCCAGGTGGAACACCACGTCAACTCGGTCCTCGAACGTGATCGGTTCGGTGACGTCGTGGCGCACGAACCGGAACCGTTCGTGGTCGCGGAACTCCTCGAGCGCGGCGGCCGAGGAGGTCGCAAGATTGTCCACAGCGGTCACTTCGAAGCGTTCGGACAGCAGCAGCGCGCACAGGTGGGCGCCGACGAACCCGGCCCCTCCGGTCACCACCGCGATGTTTCCCCGGTCGGTCGTGAGTCGCCTGGTGGTCATGCGGTTGCGGCTACCCAGCGCCACCCTGGGCGAAACGGTGTGAGGCGGGCACGGGCGGGTACCCGAAGATCATGCGAGTTCTGCTCACGGGTTGGGCCAGTTTCCTGCACGGAGAAGCGACCGCGGGTTACGTCCTGGGGTTGCGCGCGGCCGACGCCGCGCTGGCGGCCGCCGGGATCGACCACGACGTCGCGTGGAGCCCGGCGTTCCGGCCGGGCACGTTGCACCTCGGTGCGGCACCGCCCGAGGACTACACGCACGTGGTGTTCGCCTGCGGCCCGGTGCACGGCCCGCAGCTGCGTGACCTGCACGAACGGTACGCGGATTGCCGGCGGATCGCAGTGGGCGTGTCCGTGCCAGATCCGGCTGACACCGCCGTGACCGGCTTTCACCGCGTCCTCCCGCGCGACGACGCCACCACGGCCGCGCCGGATTTGTCGTTGAGCGCGTCCACGTCGGCGGTGCCGGTGCTCGGGGTCGTGCTCGCGCCGCGGCAACCGGAGTACGGCACCGCCGGCCGGCACGACGAGGTGCACGAGGCTCTCGCCGGCTGGCTGGCCGGCCTCGACTGCGCCCGCGTGCCGCTGGATTCGCGGCTGGCGCACGAGGACTGGGAGCGGTGCGCGACGCCGGACCAGTTCGTCACGGCACTGTCCAGAATGGACGCGGTGGTCACCACCCGACTGCACGGACTTGCCCTGGGGCTCAAGGCCGGTGTGCCGGTGGTCGCGGTGGCCCCCTTGGCAGGCGGCGCCAACGTGACGGCGCAAGGACGGGCACTCGGCTGGCCGGTGCTCACAGCTGCGGAGGCGGGCGATCGGGCCCTGCTCGACGACCGGCTGGCGTGGTGCCTCTCGGAGGACAGTCGCGCCCGGGCAAAGACGGACGCGCCGGCGCCCGAGTCCGCGTTGGCGGTTCTGGTCGGCGAGCTGGTGGGCTCGCGGTGAGGGCGCGCACGACAGTGGTCATCGCGACCCGCGACCGGGCGTGCGAGCTGGACCGGACGCTGACCGAACTGTCCGCACTGGATCCTGTACCATCTGTCGTGGTTCTGGACAACGCTTCCCGTGACGACACGGCAAGCGTCGCGGAGTCGTACCCGCAGGTGCAGGTGATCCGGCTGCCGCACAACCGGGGGGCCGCCGCGCGGAACCTCGGCGTCCGCATGGCCGGCACGCCCTATGTGGCCTTCAGCGACGACGAATCCTGGTGGGCGCCGGACGCCCTACACGAGGCCGAGCGGATCTTCGACAAGCACCCGCGTGCCGGCCTGCTCGCCGCCCGCACGCTCGTCGGTCCAGAGCACCGCGACGACCCGCTGACCCCGGAGCTGGCCCACAGCCCGCTGGGCTGGCCGGACGGCGCGCCCGGGCCGCTCGTACTCGGCTTCCTGGCGTGTTCGGCGGTTGTGCGCCGCGCGGCCTACCTCGACGTCGGCGGGTTCAGCCCGCTGTTGCACTTCGGGGCCGAGGAACAGCTGCTGTCCTACGACCTCGCCGCGCGCGGCTGGCAGCTGTGTTACGTCGAGGACCTGCTCGCCCACCACCACCCATCGCCCTCCCGGCCGCCGTCTTCCTGGCGCCTCCGAGCCGAAGAACGCAACCGGCTGCTGATCGCCGTGCTGCGCCGGCCGTGGCGTGAAGTGTGGCGCACGGCCCGGAGCGCGCCGTCGGCCGTGCTGGGCGCGTTGCCCCGGCTGCCGAGAGCGCTGCGCGGCAGGCGCGTGCTGCCCGGCGCGATAGAACACCAGGCCCGAACACTGGAAGGAACCGCGAAGTGCGCCGTATCTCGGTCGTGATCATCACCCGCAACCGCCGCGACCAGCTGCGGCGGACGCTGGTGCACATGACGTCCCTGCCCGACGAAGCTCCGATCGTCGTGGCGGACAACGCTTCCGCCGACGGCTCGGCGGAGATGGTCGCGCGCGAGTTCCCCGCCGTCCGGCTGCTGCGGCTGGGCGAGAACCTGGGAGCGGTGGCGCGCAACCTCGCGGTCGCGGAGGTGACCACGCCGTACGTCGCGTTCTGCGATGACGACACGTGCTGGCAAGCGGGCGCTCTCACCCGTGCCGCCGAGCTGCTCGATCAGCACCTGGACCTGGGCTCGATCACCGGCCGCTGCCTCGTCGAGCCAGGCCTGGCGGAGGACCCCATCACGCCCGAGCTGCGCAACTCACCCGTGCCGGGCCCGGACTGGCTCCCCGGTCCCGCCCTGCTGGGCATCATGGCCGGCCTGACCGCTGTGCGCGTCGACGCCTTCCACGAGGTCGGTGGCTTTTCTCCGCGGTTGTGGCTCGGCGGCGAGGAAGAGCTGTTCGCACTCGACCTCGCCGCCCGCGGGTGGTGGATGTCCTGGGCCGAAGATGTCGTGATCCACCACGCGCCTTCGCCGCTTCGCGACCCCCGCCACCGGCGGCGCCTGGGTATCCGCAACACGCTCTGGACGCTGCTCCTGCGCCGGCCCTGGTCCGCCGTGGCCCGCCGCGGTGCCGACGTGCTCCGCTCGGCTCCGTTCGACGGTGCGACGTTCGCCGCGCTGGGCGAGGTGCTGCGCGGGCTCCCGTGGGTGCTGGCCGAGCGTCGCGTGGTGCCGGCGGCGGTGGAAGAAGGGCTGCGGCTGCTGGAAGGTCCGCAGCGTGAGTCGAAGGCGCGCCGTTACGTCGGCTGAGGGGCACGGTTGCGCTCCCGAGCCTGCACTCGGGGGCGGAACCGTGGCCCTCAGCGCGCTTCGGCGGTCGCTGCCACCTCAGGCACGATCTTGAGGTATGCCCGGGCCGTGTCCGCCGCGACGCGGTCCCACGAGTAGCGCGCCCGTACCCGGTCCAGGCCGGCGACCCCGTACGCGTGGCCCAGCGCCGGGTCCTCGACGAGCAATCGCAGCCGCGACGCGAGCTCGTTCGCGCGGCGCGGGCGCACGAGCCGGCCGGTGACCCCGTCCACGACGGTGTCGGTGAGCCCGCCCGAACGCCCGCTCACTGTGCACGAGGGCAAGGCGTGCTTCCTGGAAAAGCGCTTCGCCGGCGTCGCCCGGGTCGCCGTCGTCGAGGTGGTGCGGGTGGTGGACGCGGGCACGATCGGTGCCGACGACGTTCATCTGCCCGGCGTGTTCGTTTCCAGGGTGCTGCCCGTCGGCGCGCGGATGCACAAACCGATCGAACGGCTGCGCGTCGCGCATCCGCGAGTCGCCGAGGAAGGGAAACGCGCGTCATGACGTGGTCCCGTGAGCAGATCGCCGCCCGCGCCGCTGCCGAGCTGCGCGACGGCCAGCACGTCAACCTGGGCATCGGCATCCCGACGCTGATCGCCGACCACGTCCGGGACCGGCCGATCGTGCTGCACTCCGAGAACGGAATCCTGGGCTTGGGCGGCCACCCGGCCCCGGGGCGAGAAGACCCCGATCTGATCAACGCCGGGAAGGAAACCGTGACCACGGTGAACGGTGCCTCGTTCTTCGACTCGGCCACTTCCTTCGCCATGATCCGTGGCGGGCACATCGACGTCGCGGTGCTCGGGGCCATGCAAGTCTCGGTGGCGGGCGACCTGGCGAACTGGACCGACGGCGGCTCGGTCGTCAAGGGCATCGGCGGTGCGATGGATCTCGCCAGTGGAGCCGGGAAGGTGCTCGCGGTGATGACCCACCGCACCCGCGACGGCAACTTGAAACTCGTCCGCCGATGCGGCCTCCCGCTGACCGCACGCGGCTGCGTCACGACGGTCATCGCGGACATCGGCGTTCTCGACGTCCGCGGTGATCACTTCGCCGTGCGAGAACTCGCGCCGGGAGTGTCGATCGACGACGAACTGGCGGCGCTGCTGCGTCCCGCTACCGGGCGATTCCTCCCCCGGTAGCCCTGGTGCGGCTCAGCCGTACGCTTTCCGACGAGCAGAACACATCCGCGGGAAGCCGCCGCTCGGCGAGATACGGAATCGCATCGGCGTATTCCTTTGTGGATTTCCGTGCAGGACTTGTTTCCGGTGCTCCATTCCGGCAATGTGACTCGAACCACCCTCCCCATCGAAGACAACGACGTCGGAGAAATTCATGCGTGATCCTTTGCCGCAGTCGCCAACGGAATCGCCGGTGGCCGCCCGTCCCGCAATGACCCGCGTGCACAAAAGAATCGTTTGGACGGTCGCGGCCGTCTTGTTTTTCGAATTCGCGGACTTGAACACGTTCTCTTACGCGGCTCCCGCGTTGAAGAGATTCGCCGGGTACAGCCTGGACGATGTCGCCATGGTGACCTCGGCGGGGTTTCTCGGAATGTTCTGCGGCGCGGTGCTCGCCGGCCGGGTCAGTGACCGGATCGGCCGCCGCCGCACGCTCACCTGGGCTACCGCTCTGTTCTCGGTGTTCTCCCTCCTGACCGCCGCGGGGACGGGCGTGTGGGTCATGGCCGGACTGCGCTTCTGCACCGGGGTGGGGCTGTCGGCGATGACGGTGTGCGCGATCAGCTTCCTCAGCGAGACGATGCCCGCGGCCCACCGGGGCCGGGCCCAGTCCACGACGCTGGCCGTCGGCCTGGCCGGCATTCCGGCCATCGCTTTCCTGGCCCGTGGCGTGGTTCCGCTCGGTGCCGACGGCTGGCGCATCGTGTTCGTCGTCGGCGGTTTGGGTCTGCTGGCGGTGCCGGCGCTGGCACGGCTGCCCGAATCGCCGCGTTGGCTGCTCTACACCGGTCGCACCGCCGAAGCACGCGAGGTCATGACGAAGCTGGGGGATCCGCACCTCACCCTGGCCGAGAACACCGCCAAGCGTCGCGACACGAGTCTCGAGGCCCTCGCCGCGCTGGCGGGGCGGCGGCTGCGTCGCCGCACAGCGGTGATGCTCGCGACCTGGATCTTGGCGATGCTGGGGTTCTATGCCTTCGCCGCGTGGGTTCCGGCGCTGCTGGCCGAGCACGGCTTGTCGCTGACCACCTCGTTGACGTTCTCCGCGATCACCACCATCGGTGCGGTTCCCGGCGCGCTGCTGGCCCGCGCGATCTCCGACCGGTTCTCTCGAAAATGGACGATGGCGGCCACCTCGACCGTGATCGCGGCGTTCGGAATCGCCTACGGATTCAGCTCGGGCCCGGCCGGGATCATCGTGTTCGGCCTGCTGGTGTCCTTGCTCAGCCAGACCTTCGTGGCGTTGATCTACACCTACACCCCCGAGGTGTTCCCGATGCACGCGCGCGCTTTCGGCTGCGGGATGTCCTACGGCGCAGGCCGGCTGGCCAATGTGGTCGGGCCGATGCTCATCCCCGCCATCTACACCGCCTGGGGCTACACCGCAGTGTTCGTCGCGGTCGCAGTGTGCTGGGTCGGCGCCGGCGCGATCGTCGCGGTGTTCGGACCCGAGACCACCGGTGCGCCGCTGGAGTCCGTGCCCGATGGTCAATCCCCACAACGAGGCTAGTACTGCAACGGCAGCTGGTGGTGTTGTGGCTGGATCGGGTGCATGCGTGGATTGCGGGCCGGTTCAGGCGGTCGGAGCCGCGTGCGCGTGTGCGGGAGTATGTGTCCGGGCTGGTGGCAGGCCTGGAGCGGAAGAACGGTTGGACGCCGGCCGAGCAGGCCGGCGGGGTGTCGCCGGACGGGATGCAGCGCCTGCTGCGCTGGGCGGACTGGGACGTCGACGGGGTCCGCGACGATGTGCGAGGACTGCCGGGCGGATCGAGAACTGTCAGATCGGGACGTTCCTGGCTTATGGCAGTGCCGACGGGCATGCGCTGATCGACCGCGAGCTGAATCTGCCCGAGCCGTGGATCGCTGACCAGGACCGATGCCGGCGCGCGGGATCCCGGAGGGCGCCGAGTTCGAGACCAAGCCGCGCCAAGCCCTGGCGATGCCGGCACGGGCCTTCGAGGCGAAGGTGCCGTTCGCCTGGATCACCGCCGATGAGGCCTCCGGGCAGGTCAAGTACCTGCGGTCGGAGCTAAAGCCCACGATGCCGCGCACGTACTGGCCACCAAGGTCAACGACATCTTGGCCACCACCGGTGGTCGCCAAGCCCGAGCCAACGAGCTGATCGCGGGTCTGCCCGCCCGGGCGTGGCGGGCGGTCGTCGGTCGGGGCCGGTGCGCGCGGGCCCCGCGAGTACGCCTGGGCGCGAGTGCCGATCCGGATCGGCTGGCAACCTGGGCGGGCACCGGCTGCTCGCCCGCCGCAAAGTCACCGACTCGACCGAGATCGCCTACTAAGTCTGCTACGGACCCCGCCGCGTCACGCTGCTGGACCTGGCCTGGATCGCCGGCCCCCGATGGCGGATCGAGGAATGCCTCCAGCAGGCCAAAAACGAAGCCGGACCCGATCATTATCAGGTCTTCAACGGGGCGGCGACGGTCGTGGCCGCACTGCTCATCGCGCTGGCGAACGCGGGCACCTTGCCCTGGCCGGCCGGTTGTTCGGGCTGTGGGGCTTGTTCTGGGGAATTGTGAACCCGGGAACGCTGGTCTGGATACTCGACGCGGCCCCGGAAACCCCGGAGGCCGCGTCGGCGGTGAATGTGACGAACCTTCAGATAGCCCTGGCGGTGGGATCCGGTGTCGACGCGATCCTCGTTTCATCGACAACCCTGCAGGCGGTGTTCCTCACGGCGGGTTTGATCGTCCTTGCCTCCGCCGTGCTCGCCGCGGACGCGGCGCGGTTCCTGACACTCGCTGCCCGGTGTGTCGGCGTCGGCCGGCGGTAAGAGCCGGCCATCGGCTGACGCCGACAAGAAGACCAGCGCAGAGGAGAGGTGTATGGCGGAATCGAACACGCGACTGCACTCCGCCGGCAAGGCTCTGCTCGCAGCGAGTGCAGCGGGTCTCCGGCAAATCCCACTGCTGTCGCGGTGGAACGTGGAGACCTCACAGCTGTTCTCGAACACTCCGAACACTCCGACCACAGCGTTGCGCGGGGCGCTGTGACGCGCCGCGATCGGGTCGCCGGCCAGGAACCGCCGATCGACCTGATGAACACCGTGTGGGGGAGCGGCAAGGGTACCGACGACGTGCTCACCACCGCGGACGGTGCACTCGAGTGGATTCGTGAGATCGTTCCGCGTCTTGAGCAACGTCCGAGGTCGCTCGACCACTGGCTGCCTTGCGCAAGCCCGTTGAGCGTGAAGGAGACGGCATTCGACCTGCGCCGGCTCCGCGATGCGCTGAGACGGCTCGCTTCCGACGCAACAGCGGACGAGCGACCGGCCGGGGTGGTGTCCGACTTGCCTGGCCACCAGGCCGCGGTGGACCTGCTCAACAACACCGCGGCCCATGCGGCTGCGTCGTCAGCCCTGGTGTGGCCCGGTGCGGGCGTACCGACGATCGCGCTCCAGGGCGACCTGCCCGGCGGCATCGCGGTGAGTTCGCTCGTGGCGCTCCACGCCGTACGCCTTTTCGGCGGCGAAGAGCGGAAGCGCCTGCGGGCCTGCCTCGCACCGGGCTGCGCGAACTACTACCTGTCCGGCCACGGACGGCGAAGGTGGTGCTCGCAGGGTTGTGGAAACAGGGCGCGCGTCGCACGGTTCAACAACAAGCAGTCGTCGAACTTGATCGGCTGATCGGCACGGGACCGCGACAACGAAACGTCTCGGAACCGCTCTCGGCGCCGGCACCCACTGACTTTTCGATACCGACCACCCGAAGGAGAAACCATGGGCAACAACACCGTCAAGGTGACCGACAAGTCGTTCGTGGACGACGTCCTGACCAGCGAGAAGCCGGTCCTCGTCGACTTCTGGGCGACCTGGTGCGGGCCTTGTAAGATGGTCGCCCCGGTACTCGAGGAGATCGCGGCCGAGAACGGCGAGAAGCTGACCGTCGCGAAGCTCGACATCGACGAGAACCCGAACACGGCGCGTGACTACCAGGTGATGTCCATCCCGACCCTGATCCTGTTCCAGGGTGGCAAGCCGGTGAAGCAGATCGTCGGCGCGAAGCCGAAGGCGGCTCTGCTGTCCGACCTGAAGGACGTCCTCTGATCGAGGCCGCGCCCAACCGCTGAGAAACCTGGGCTGCGAGAATCGCCTCGCAGACTTGATTAGGACTATATAGTCCACGTAAGGTCTCGCCGAGGTCGTGGTGACCCCGGAGACGAAGCAGGTCCGCCTGAGCGGAGCCGGGGCTCACGGACTGCCCGGATTTCGTCAAAGGTGAGTTCTCCCGGGGAGATCCGGCGGGACGGGTGCCGTCGAACGGTGCCCGGCCCCGGCCCGGGATCGAAAAACCAGCCAGTGCAGCATTCAGCCGGAGGAAACCAATGAGGACGATCGCGCCCACGTCGATCGCGACGCGGCCGTATCCCGCACGCGTTTCCCCGAAGGGCACGGCGCTTCTTCGGCTGATGCGGACGACGGACCACAAGCAGATCGGCGTGATGTACCTGGTCACGGCGTTCGCCTTCTTCATGGCCGGCGGTGCGATGGCCATGCTGATTCGCACGGAGCTGGCCCGGCCCGGGCTCCAGTTCCTCTCGCAGGAGCAGTACAACCAGCTCTTCACCATGCACGGCACGATCATGCTGCTGATGTATGCGACCCCCGTGCTGTTCGGGTTCGCGAACTTCGTGCTGCCGCTGCAGATCGGTTCGCCCGACGTCGCGTTCCCGCGGCTCAACGCGTTCTCGTACTGGCTCTACCTCTTCGGCAGCCTGATCGTCATCTCCGGCTTCCTGACGCCGGGAGGTGCGGCCGAGTTCGGCTGGACCGCGTATACACCGCTGTCGGAGGCCGTCCACACTCCAGGCCCCGGCACGGACATGTGGATCTGCGGCCTGATCGTGTCCGGTCTGGGCACGATCCTCGGTGCGGTCAACATGATCACCACCGTGGTCTGCCTGCGCGCGCCGGGCATGACGATGTACCGGATGCCCATCTTCACCTGGAATATCCTCGTCACCAGCATCCTGATCCTCATCGCCTTCCCGATCCTCACGGCCGCGCTCTTCGGCCTGGAGGCAGATCGTCGGTTGGGCGCGCACGTCTTCGACCCGGCCAACGGGGGGGTGATCCTCTGGCAACACCTGTTCTGGTTCTTCGGTCACCCCGAGGTGTACATCATCGCGCTGCCGTTCTTCGGGATCGTGTCGGAGATCTTCCCGGTCTTCAGCCGCAAGCCTCTCTACGGTTACAAGGGGCTGATCTTCGCGACCCTGGCCATCGCGGCGCTCAGTGTCTCCGTGTGGGCGCACCACCTCTATGCCACCGGCGCCGTGCTGCTGCCGTTCTTCAGCTTCATGACCTTCCTGATCGCGGTCCCGACCGGGGTGAAGTTCTTCAACTGGATCGGCACGATGTGGAAGGGCCAGCTGTCCTTCGAGACGCCGATGATCTTCTCGATGGGCTTCATCGTCACGTTTCTCCTCGGCGGCCTGACCGGCATCCTGCTGGCCGCGCCGGCCATCGACTTCCACGTGTCGGACAGCTACTTCGTGGTGGCGCACTTCCACTACGTGCTCTACGGCACGATCGCCTTCGCGACCTTCGCCGGCATCTACTTCTGGTTCCCGAAGATCACGGGCCGGATGATGGACGAGAAGCTGGGCAAGTGGCACTTCTGGACCACGTTCATCGGCTTCCACGGCACGTTCCTGGTCCAGCACTGGCTCGGCGCCGAAGGCATGCCCCGCCGCTACGCCGACTACCTGAGCTCCGACGGGTTCACCACGCTGAACACGATCTCCACGATCGGCGCGTACATCCTCGGTGCGTCCACGCTGCCGTTCATCTGGAACGTGTTCAAGAGCTACCGCTACGGCGAGATCGTCACCGTCGACGACCCATGGGGCTACGGCAACTCCCTCGAATGGGCCACGTCCTGCCCGCCGCCGCGGCACAACTTCACCGAACTGCCCCGGATCCGGTCCGAGCGCCCGGCCTTCGAGCTGCACTACCCGCACATGATCGAGCGCATGCACACCGAAGGTGAGATCGGCTTCTTCGGCAAGTCGCGCCACCAGGCCGCGCCGTCGCAGAAACTCGTCGACGCGACAATGCGGGGCAGCCACGACAAGGACAACTCGGGCGAGCAATAGCCGCGCCCGGTGAAGCGGTCCACTGTGGTCTTCCGCTACCCGCGACTCACGCCTGGAAGGTGCGGATGTAGTCGATGGCCATGTCGAGCGCGATGCGCATCGGCTTGATGTCGTGCCCCGTCTGCGCGAGCAGGTACCCGCCTTCGAGGGCGCCCATCAAGCCGATGGCGAGCCGTTCGGGATCGGCGTCGCGGCGCAGTTTGCCTGTGTCGCGCATCCGCCGCAGACCGTCCGCGATCAGGCCGAGCCAGGTTTCGAAGTGGCCGGCCAGCGCGGAGCGTGCCCGCTCGTTCTGGTCCGAAAGCTCGCTCGCGAGAGAGCCGAGCTGGCATCCGTAAGCCCCGTTGCGAAGAGCGTTCCGCTGGAGGATCGCGTCACGCCAGCGCTCGAGCCCGCGGATCGAGTTCAGCCGGCGCAGCTGTTCCCCCTGCGAGGCCAGCAGGTCTTCCGCCTGGTATTCGATCACGTCCTGGACGAGCGCGTCCTTGTCGGCGTAGTGGTGGTAGAGCTGTGACTTGCTGGTGCCGCTCGCCGCGCGGACATCGTCGAGCGTGGTGGCGGCCACCCCTTTGACTGTCATCAGGTCCACCGCAGCGTGCAGGATCCGGGCCCGGGTCGCTTCACCGCGCGCCGTCAGCCGGACGGGCTTGCCTGTGCTCTCCGGTTCCACCACCGCGACAGATTATCGTACCTGCGTGCGCGGAGGTCTCACGCGATGCGACTCGGCCGGGCGAGCCCAGGCCGGCCACCGCGTCACCGTTATCCGCGTCCGAGCGCGATCGACACCCGGCGCGCCAGCTCGGGGACGACCTCGGCGGTGAACCAGGCGTTTTTCACATGCCACCGGTAGTTCAATGGGGACGGGTGCACCAGCGGGAACTCGGCGGGGAGGTAGTCGCAGTAGGACTGCACGGTCTGGGTGAGGTTAATCTTGGATCGGCCCTTGAGGTAGTACCGCTGGGCGTGCGCGCCGATGAGCACCCGGAGAGTGACGTCCGGCATCCTCGACAAGATCTGCGGATGCCACCGTGGCGCGAATTCTTTGCGCGGCGGCAAGTCACCCGTCTTGCCCTTGCCCGGGAAGTAGAAATCCATCGGCACGATGGCGAACAGCGAGGGGTCGTAGAACTCCTCGTCGCGGACGCCGAGCCACGAACGCAGCCGGACGCCGCTGGCGTCGTCCCACGGGATACCGCTCTCCTGGGCGCGTCGGCCCGGCGCCTGGCCGATGATCGCGATCCGCGAGGCCGGCGACCCGGCCCACACGGGACGGTAGCCGAGGTCGCGTGCCCACGCGTTCGACGGGTCGGACGTCAACTCGTCCACGACCGCACACAAGTCGTCGATCAACCGCACTCCAGGTTCGTTGCCGGGAAGGCCGGGCCGCCGGCTTTCGGGAACACAGTCTAGATGGACTATGCAGTCCAACAAGCTGGGGGTCAACGGCACCGGAGTGTGCCTTCGTTTCAGGCCAAGCTCGGGTCCCGCCACGGGCCTTCGGGTAGCTCCGGGAGTGAGAACCGCTCGTCGAAGGAGCACAGGGGGAGCCGTTCGCCGAGGAATCGCAACACAATGGACCCGAGGACGGCCGAACAGAGTGATCCTGCGAGAACCCCCACCTTGGCCTGCTGCTGGAGGCCGGGGTCGGCGAACGCGAGATCGGTGATGAACAACGCGATGGTGAAACCGATGCCGGCCAGCATGGCTCCGCCGATGAGGTGGCTGTAGCGGACGCGGCCGGGCAGAGTGCCGATTCCGGTCCGCAGCGCGATTCCGGCGGCGAGCGAGATGCCCAAGGTGTTGCCCGCGATCAGGCCGACCGCGACACCGAGGGTCACCGTGGAGGACGACGCGGCCCGCAGCGCGCTGCCGTCGAGCCGCACGCCGGCGTTCGCCAGGCCGAAGGCGGGGATGATCACGAAGGCGCTCATCGGGTGCAGAATTGCCTGCAGTCGCTCGTTCGCCGACAGTGTCGCCTTCATCGCGGTGGTGGCGAGTCGCACGCGCACGGTGTCCGCGCGCTCGATCACAGCGCGCCCATAGAGGCGGAGTCGCTCGCGGGCGTGACTGTCGACCTCGCCGGCCGGCACGATCAAGCCGATGAGCACACCGGCAAGGGTCGGGTGAACCCCGGACGCGTCCACGGCCGCCCACAGCCCGGCGCCGACGACGAGGTAAGGCGCCAACCGCCACACTCCCAGCGCTCGCAGGCCGAGCAGCGCCAGGATCAGCACCGCCGCGACAACGAGCGCCGCCACGGACACGTGGTGTGTGTAGAACACTGCCATCACCGTGATCGCGCCGATGTCGTCGCCGATCGCGAGGGTGAGCAAGAAGAGCCGCAATTGATCAGGGCAGCGGGGACCGAACAAGGCCAGCACGCCGATCAGGAAGGCGGTGTCACTCGACATCGGAATGCCCCAGCCGGCTGCGGCCGCGCCGGAACTGTTGAACACGAAGTAGAGGACCGCGGGCAGCGCCAGGCCGCCGAGCGCACCGCAGGCGGGGACGACGATCGAGCGCACGTCGTGCAGCTCGCCGACGGACACCTCGCGGCTGATCTCCAGCCCCACCACGGTGAAGAACACGACCATGGCGACGTCGTTCACCCAGTCACGAAGGTCCAATGAGAAGTGCGCGCCGCCGGCTTCCACGCCTGCGTGAAGTCCCCAGAACGCGTCGTAGTTCGCGCCCGCCACGTTCGCCCACACCAGCGCGGCCACCGTGGCGGCGAGGAGCAGGACAGCGCTGCCGGCTTCGGTGAACAGGAACCTTCGGAAGCCGGCGGTCACGTACGGCAGTGGCATGCTCACGTGACGGGTCGTCGACGGCAGGTGGGGGAGGAGCCCGTCGTTGAATCGGCTCGAGTCGGCCTTCACGGCCCGAGTATGCCTGACGTGCGGTCGATCCGGTTGTGTACCGTCCATCAGATCGGGCGTTGGCCTGGAGACATCCACGGTTCGCGGTGCCACTGTCCGGAGTGGACCGTTCTGTGACGGAGGGATCGCGGGTGGCGACGCGTAGTGAGTTCAATCTGGACCGGCACGTGTACGGCGATCCATCGGCTTCGGTGACGGTGGTGGAATACGGGGACTTCGAGTGCCCGTACTGTGCTGCGGCGGCACCCGAGCTGCGCAGGTTGATCGACAGCTCGGCCGGCACGATCCGCCTGGTGTTCCGTCATTTTCCGATCTTCACGCTCCACCCGTACGCACTCACTGCGGCTCTCGCCGCCGAAGCGTCGGGTGAGCTGTTCTGGGAGATGCACGACTTGCTGCTGACCCACCAGAGCGAGCTGACGGATGTCCACCTGCGGGCATACGCGGCTCGCATCGGCGCCGGCGACGTCACCGGTGAGGTCGCGCAGCGGTTCCGTCCCGCCGTCGTGGCCGACTACACCTCCGGTGCCGAGTTGGCTGTCCGAGGCACGCCGACGTTGTTCATCGACGGACGTGCGTACCGAGGCCGAGTCAGCTACCAGGCGCTCCGATCGGCTGTGCGGCCGAGCTCCTGACCCGGTGCCTCGGCCGCGGCGGTTCGCGCCGTGAGCGTCCGGTGAAGTTCACCTCGCCAGAAGTGGACTGTCCGGTTCCGTGCTGGGCTTGATCGCCCCCCGTGATCGACAACACGATCACTGTCGTCGTTGAGATGTCGGTCGGGTGAACAGCGAGAAACCGGTTTCGATTTGTGCAGTTCCCTACGGCATCTCGACCTCCGGGTGACACGCGCCGGACGGGTTCCGACGCGCGCCGGCCTGGACAAAGGCTGCGAGCCTGAAGCTTGCTCCCCCTCCCTGACTGGACTATATAGTTCTCTTTGGTGCATGATGAGCGCACCGGAGTACGGAGCTGCGTCGGGTGCGCAACGCTGCCGAACGCGCGGACTTCGTCGTAAGAATGCGAAAGGTACAGCTACGGTGAGTGAGCAGCTGGGCTTCATGTCGGGGTCGCCGGTTGCCGGCCTTCCGCTGAGGCTGTCCTCCGCCACCATCACAGGTGACGGCAGCCCATCCCGCGACCACGAGTCCGACGGCCTGTTGCGGTTGGAGCTCTCGATCAGTGCACACGTGCTGGGCGAGCTCGAAGTCATGCTCGCCACGACCCACGGGCCTGGGGAGGGCGCTGCCGGCCGTGCGGCGGAATACCCGGCGGGACAGGGTCGCGAGCTCCGCATCAACGCCATCCTGCTGAGTTCGATGCCGGACGTCCTTCACCTCGCGGGCCGCGGTAGCGGCACGCACCACAGTGGAGCCGACGCGCAGTCGTACAAGCTGACGTTGACCTTCTCCGACGGGGGCACTGCCGAGAGTGTGTGGAGCACGACGTTCGACGTTCCGCGTTCGCCACTCGCAGACTCCACCTGGCGCCTGACCGTGCCGTTCAGTCACGCCTTGACGCCGTCCACGCTCCCTCGTCACGTGTCGTGACACCCCCGCGCGTCGCACCTCAACCGGCGGCGTCCCGGTCTGACGCTGCCGAAACGGTCTTCATGCGCTGAGGGCGCAGACCGTGCTGCTCGAGAAAAACATCAAGAGAAATGAAGTGAGTTCCGAGATGGATGTACAGCGCAACGTCGACGGCGGATCGTACGAGGCCGTGGTCGACGGGCAGGTTGTCGGCATGATCGTCTACCACGCCCCGCACGGTGACCGGCGCGTGACGTTCAGCCACACGATCGTCGATCCTGGCCATCGTGGTCAAGGTATCGCGACGGGGCTGGTGAAACACGCTTTGGACGATCTGCGAGCCCGAGGTCTGAAGCTCACGAATTATTGCACCTTCGTGGCCGACTACATTGCCGACCACCCCGAATACAAAGAGCTTGTCGACGACCGCTTCCCCGGCCGGGCGACCGTGCCGGATCGCGCGCCGCGCGAACGCTGATCAACGGAAGCTCGAACTGCCCCGGAATCGGGGAAATCGCTGAGGAAGAGGAGTGCAGAGTTGATTCCGGGGTCGCATTCGATCGACATCGACGGTGAACTGATCCGGACCACGCGGCTGGAGCTTGCTCCGTGGACGATGCCCGACGTCGAAGCGGCTCTGGGCATCTTCGGCGACGGAGAGGTTGCCCGGTGGCTGGCGCCGGCCATGGATCGAGTTGCGGACATCTCTGCCATGCAGGAGCTGGTTGCCGGTTGGGTCGCCGACGGCCTGGAAACCGAGCCCCCGGTCGGTCGCTGGAAGGTCACCGATCTCGCGAGCGGACGCGTCGTGGGGGCGGTCTCGTTGCTGCCCTTGCCGCCCGACGACATCGATTTCGAGATCGGTGTCCAGATCGCTCGTGGCTGGTGGGGGAACGGTTATGCCGGTGAAGTCGGTGACGCGATCGCTCACTATGCCTTCGATGCCGGCACGGACGAGATCTTCGCTGTGTCGCGCCCGGCGAACCAACGCGCCGCGGCCGCCGCGCGGCGGATGGGGATGGAGTGGGTCGGCCAAACCGAGAAGTACTACGACACGAGGCTCGACGTGTTCCGGTTGCGCCGTTACGACCTCGACGTGCCGGCGGGGGTGGCATCGCCGGAAGGAGAGCAGCCGGGTGAACTCACTGACATCTGACCGATTCATGCCGGCGCAAATCCACAAGACAGCGAAAGAGACGAGATCATGCCTGGAACCCTTCCTGATCGATGCGGCACCTTCACGATCGGAGGACACGCGATCACCCGGCTCGGTCTCGGGACCGCTCAGATAAGTGAGTCCGGTGTCTGGAGTCATCCGAAGGACGCCACTGAAGCAGCACGGGTGCTCCGAGAAGCGGTCGATCTCGGGGTGAATCTCATCGACATCGCCGAATCGTCGGGACCCTTCGACTACGAAGAACTCATTGTGCGGGCACTCAGCCCGTTCCCCGAAGACTTGCTGCTGATGATCAAAGGCGGACTTCTTCGGTCGCCGAGCGGGCAGTGGGAACCGGTGCCGCGGCCCTCGTTCCTTCGCAAGCAGATCGAGACTCGACTGTGGTACCTGAAGCTCGATCGCGTTCCGTTGTTCCAGCTGCACGGCTTCAGTCCGCAAGCTCCCATTGCCGATCAACTCGGGCTTCTCACGGAAATGCAGCGTGAAGGAAAGATCGGACAGATCGGGCTGGCGGAGGTGACGCTTGCCGAGCTGGAAGAAGCGAGGAAGTTCGCGGAGATCGCCACCGTCCAAGCTGAGTACAACCTCATCGATCGCGCGGCCGAACCGTTGCTGAACTACGCGGAAGCGGCGAACATCGGGTTCGTCCCGTGGCTTCCGCTGGCGACCGGCACGCTGGCCAGTGAGGACGGTCCGTTGGCGGAGATGGCGCGACGGCGTGATGTCTCGCCGGCGCAGCTCGCTCTGGCCTGGCTGTTGAACCGCTCACCCGCGATCCTCCCCACTCCCGGCACGCTGAGCATCCAGCACCTGAACGAGAACGTGTCTGCGGTCGACATCGCCCTGACGGCACACGAAGTCGGTGATCTCGACCGACTGGCGGCCAAGCCGTAAGCGGGATCTCTTCCGGAAAAGGCGCCGGGTGAACGGGTTCGGAAAATTCTGGCTGTCAGTACAGGGAGGGTACTCACCGTGGGCGGTTCGGACGTCGCTCTACCGCCACCGGTGGGTTTTCCGGTTCGGTCTGCGCAGGGTCGACGGATCCTGGTCGCGACGGTCCTCGGCGCGAGCATCGCGGGTATCGACTCGAGCGTGGTGACCGTCGCTCTTCCCGACATCGGCCGGGACTTGGGTGCGAGCTTCGCGTCCCTTCAGTGGACCGTGACCGGATACACCCTCAGCCTCGCCTCGCTCATCCTGCTGGCGGGTGGGCTCGGAGACCGGTACGGCCGCAAGCGGATCTTCCTCGTCGGCGTGGCCGGGTTCACGTTCGCCTCGGTCCTGTGCGCGGCCGTCCCCGACGTGGGCACGCTCATCGGTGTGCGAATCCTGCAAGGCATCGGTGGAGCGTTGATGGCACCGGCGAGCATGGCCATCCTGCAGTCGACGATCGCACCTGGTGATCGGCCGCGAGCGATCGGAACCTGGTCCGGGTTCGCCGGGATCGCGGGAGTTCTCGCGCCGTTCGTCGGCGGCTGGCTGCTGTCGCTGGGTTCGTGGCGGTGGATCTTCCTGATCAACGTGCCCGTGGCGGTCATCGTGCTGGTGGTGACCGTGCGCCACATTCCGGAGACGCGCGACGACGAGTCGTCCGGCATGGACTGGGGTGGCTCGGCGCTGGCCCTCGTGACCCTCGCCGCGGCGACCTACGCGTTGACCGCGATACCGGCGAACCCGGGCGGGCCGGGGGCACTGGCGAGCGCGCTCGTGGCTGTCGCGGCGGGAATCGGGTTCGTGCGCTACGAACGGCGAACGACCTCACCGATGCTGTCGGCGCTGCTGAGGAAGTCCAGGTCGTTCGTCTCGATCAACGTGATCACGTTCATCGTCTACGGCGCGTTCGGCGTGTTCTCCCTGATCTTCACGATCGCCCTGGAGACTGTCGCCGGATACAGCCCGGCCGAAGCCGGCAGCACTCTTCTGCCGATCACGATCATCAGCCTCGCGCTGTCTCCCTCCAGCGGCAGACTCGCCGCGCGGGTCGGGCCCGGTTGGCAACTGGCCGTCGGTCCCGTGTTGTGCGGCGTCGCGGCGCTGATGGCCTTGCAGATCAAGCCCGACACGGGTTACTGGAGTTGGGTGATCCCGCTCGAGTGCGTGTTCGGGCTCGGTACCGCCGCGATGGTGGCACCTCTGACGTCTGTCGCGCTGTCGTCGCTACCAGGTGGCCACGTCGGCGTCGCGTCCGCGGTCAACAACGCTGTCGCGCGCGGTGGCGCCTTGCTGTGGATCGCGGCACTTCCGCCGCTCGTCGGACTCACCGGCGCTTCGTACGTGCAATCCGAGGCGTTCCAGCCCGGCTATCGCCTGGCTTGCGTGATCTGCGCGACGGCGCTGTTTGCCGCAGGCGCGATTGCCGCCGCGGTTTTCCGCAACCACACCCCCTGCGACCGGCACCCTCTGGTCGCCCGTTCGCCGCACCCGCTGTCCCGATAGCCGCGGGCGGCAAAGGTTGTTTCGACCGTATCGATCCCTCACCGTCCGGACTCCTGGAGGAGGAACCTGTGACTGACGCAGTCAACGGCAAAGCGGTGCTTCGCCTGCCACGGCTGGTCGCGAGAGTCGACCGGGCCATGGTGGCCGCGGCCACCGTGCAGGCGGCGCTCGTGCTGGTGGACTTCGTACTGCTGGGGTTGCTCGCCAGAGGCGTGCCTCTCGTGGAGCCGTTGTTCCTGGTCTTGTTCGGCATCATCGGCACCTCGATCGGTATCGCGCGCCACCTCCGGGTTGCCGCGCGAGACGGGGCGGGCCTCGTGATGGTCTCGGCCGCCGGCGCGCTCATCCTGGGTGTCCTGTGGCATTTCGTGCTCGGTGGGCCAGGCAATATCCGGGTCGCGCTGCGTTCGGGCGTACCCGTCTTGGCACGAGTCTTCGAAGCCTCCGTGACGCTGCACTTGGTTGCCGCCGCGGCCACCGTCCTGCTGGCCGTACTCGCGTTCCGCCGCCGCACGTCGATTCTGTCGATCGGCCGAATACGAGAGTAGTCCGTGCGGTTTGCCGCGTCCCGTGGCTTGCCGGTCGCGGTGAAGAACTCGGGCCACCAGATGGTCTCCTCCGCTCGCGGCGGCGTCCTCGTCACCACGCGACGAATGAGGGGCATCTCCCTTGACGTGCGGGGTCGCAGGGCCTGCGTCGGTGCCGGCGTGGTCTGGCAAGAGGTCATCGACGAGGCGGCCCGGCTCGGCCTCGCGCCGGAGGCCGAGCGCCTGCCGGCCCCCATGCCTGCCGTTGCCGACGCCGTCTCCGCGAGGGGCGTGCCGTTCGCGGTGTTCGGCTTCGGAGTCGGCGGACCCGAGCCGGCTGAACCGCAACATCCCTGCCGGCTGACCGGGTCCGTGACTCGAGTTCAGGGATGGCGGGGCGGTCGCCTCCGACGGCCGGCGACGCACGGGGAAGTGGCTCGGGCCGCCAGGGACATGTTCGCTGTGTCGGCGGCAGTGCGCCGGAGGAGACTCTTGCGTTCTTGTTCGGTGAACCCGCCGAAGATGCCGTGGTCGAGCCCGTTGCGGAGGGCGAGGTACAGGCATTCCATCCGGACCGGGCACGCTGCGCAGATGGCCTTGGCGTGCCGGATTTGCGCCGTAGCGGCGGGCGAGGGGAAGAACACGTCGGGATCTTCCCCTCGGCAGGTCGCGGTGGCCTGCCAATCGGTCAGGTTGTCCAGATGCAGCAAGGTGTTTCGAAGACGGATCGCGGCGAGGAGCGGATCAGTCAAGGATGTCCGCCTCTCGCGGGTCGAACGCCAGGTAGCCGGAGAAATCCGTACCGACGCGCTCGATCGCGGACGGGTGTGGGTGGGGGTAGCACCAAGCCGCGTCGTGGGTCTGCGATCCGTCGGTGATGACGTCGTAGTAGCGGGCCGCGCCCTTCCACGGACACGTGTAGTGAGTCGCGCTCGGTTGAAGGCTTCCCTGCCGGATCGCCGCAGGGGGGAAGTAGAGGTTTCCTTCGAGGGAGATCAGGTCGTTCCGTTCGGCCTCGGCGATCACGGTTCCCCCGATGACGGCTTTCACCATTGCGCACACCTCTCTTTGTCGAGGACTGAAGCGAACTACATGCGCCACCCGGAATGCACCCGTGGCAATCCCGTGTGGGCGACACCCGCAGGTTGTGGTGTGCGGGGCAACGGGCAGCACAACGGACACCGGCGCGCAGACGGCAAACTTGGGTTGCTTTCCGCGCGCTGGTGCTCGGCGGTTGAGACCATGAGGGTCGGCCGGTCAGGCGTATCGCCCGGTGAACTGTGAACCGTCTCCGCGATGCGTGAAGCTCAGGCCGACGATCGAGCCGGCCTCGACAACCCAGCGAAGGTCGTACGAGGCACGGTAGGTGGGCGGCCAGAACGAGGCGAAACGGCCGTCGGCGTCGATGTACCACTCTCCGCGTGTCGGGTGGCCGCGGTCGGTGTACGTGGTCGCGCCATCGTGGTCGAAGACCTGTTCGGCGCCGTCGTCGTAAACGATCCGTCCGGCAGTCAGTGCGGCCACCAGGTTCTTGTCGGCCACCTGCTCACCATCGGCCGGGCTGAGCGACTCCAGCGATCGAGGCATGAGATTCCCTTCGAGACAACCGTGGTGTGAGCGAGGACGGCGGGCCCTCAGCCGAGGAACGCACTTGCCGACGCGTGGAGGGCTCGCCAGCTGGCCGCGAACTTGGCGACGCCCTCTCGCTCGAGCGTGTCGTACACGTCATCGAGATCGATGCCGGCGGCGGCGACGGCATCGAGGTCGGCCGTCGCTTCCTTGCCGAGCCCCACGACTCGGTCCCCGGCAAGCTCGCCGTGATCGGCGAACGCCGAGAGGGTCGAGGGCGGCATCGTGGACACGGTGCCGTGCGTGACGAGGCCGGTCACGTACTTGGTGTCGGGAAAGGACGGATCCTTGACACCGGTCGAAGCCCACAGCAACCGCTGGGGGCGGGCTCCGTCGGCGGCAAGGCTTTGCCACCGCGGGGATTCCCACACCGCAGCCACGGCTTCATGAGCGAGCCGCGCGTTGGCCAGGGCGGCCCGGCCGCGCATTTCGGGGACGCCCATGACGTCGAGCCGTCTGTCTACTTCGGTATCCACCCTGGACACGAACAGCGAAGAGACCGAGTGGATAGTCGAGAGGTCGTGGCCGTTGTCACGAGCTCGCTCGAGCCCGTCGACGAACGCCTCACCGACCTCGGCACACCGCCGCGGTGAGAAGACCAGAGTGACATTCACGTTGACGCCCGCCGCCAGCGCACCGGAAACAGCTCGCACGCCCGCCCGTGTGGCGGGGATCTTCACCATGAGGTTGGGCCGGTCGACGAGCTCCCACAGCTGGATCGCGTCCGCGACGGTCGCGTCGGTGTCGCCGGCGAGCTCGGGACTCACCTCGAGTGACGCCCTGCCGTCAACGCCGTCGGTCTTCTCCCAGATCGGACGGAGTACGTCCGCCGCTTGCTGAACGTCCCAGATCGTCACCGCCCGGACGGCCTCCGTTACGTCGATTCCGTTGCCGGCCAGGCGTTTCAGCTGTGGGGCGTAGCGACTGCTCCGGGCGATGGCGTGGGCGAAGATCGTCGGGTTCGTGGTGACGCCCACCACTGAACTGCTTCGCACCAGGCGCTCGAATTCGCCGTTCTCCAGGATGTCGCGGGAGAGCTCGTCCAGCCAGATCGACACGCCGGCCTCGGTGAGGGCGCGAAGCCGGCCGTTGTCCTCGTCTTCGGTCACCTCGTTTCCCCCTGTTCGGTGGCTCGATCCAGGGCGGCGGTCTCTTCGGGCGGGTCCGGCGTCCAGAGCGAGCCCGGGACGGCGCGCCCCGCGGCGCCGAGCTTGTTCATCTTCTTCGGCACCGGCGCGCCCTGGTACTCGAGCGGCACCGCATGGCCGTGGCTGTCCATCCCGGCCAGGGGCTGGTGGACCTCGATGAACCCGCCGGTCGGCAGGCGCTTGATGATGCCGGTCTCCACGCCGTGCTCCAGCACCTCGCGGTCGGCCCGCTGCAGACCCAGGCAGATCCGGTAGGTGATGTAGTAGGCGATCGGCGGCACGATCAGCACGCCGATGCGGCCGGCCCACGTGGTGGCGTTCAGCGAGATGTCGAACTGGTCGGCGATGATGTCGTTGAAGCCCGACAGCTCGATGACCAGGAAGAACCCGAGTGCCATCATGCCCAGCGCGGTGCGCACCGGTGCGTCGCGCGGCCGCTGAAGCAGGTTGTGGTGCTGCACCTTGTCCTTCGTCAGCTTGCTCTCGATCCAGGGGTAGAGGGTCAGCATGGTGATCAGCAGCCCCATGCCCATCGCGCCGGAGAAGAACACCGCTGGGATCGTGTAGTTCCCGAGGTACACCTCCCACGCGGGCCAGATGCGCAGCATCCCGTCGGCCCAGGCCATGTACCAGTCCGGCTGCGAACCGGCCGACACCATCGACGGGTTGTACGGCCCGAAGTTCCACACCGGATTGATCTGGAAAAGACCCGCCATCAACGCGAGCACACCCGTGACGGTCACGGCGAGCGACCCACCGTGGAGCGCGAACTCGGGCACGATCCTGATGCCGACGACGTTGTCTTCCTTCGCTCGCACGCCGGGGAACTGCGTGTGCTTCTGGAACCACACCAGCACCAGGTGTACGCCGATCAAGGCGAACAGGATTCCGGGTAGCACGAGAATGTGCAGGGTGTACAGGCGCGGGATGATCTGGTCGCCCGGGAATTCGCCGCCGAACAGCGCCCAGTGGATCCAGGTGCCGATGACCGGCACCGACAGCACGATGCCCGAGAGGGTCGCGCGGACGCCCGTACCCGAAAGCAGGTCGTCCGGCAGCGAGTAACCGAAGAACCCCTCGAACATGCTGACCAGCAGCAGGATCACGCCGATGACCCAGTTGGCCTCACGCGGCTTGCGGAACGCACCGGTAAAGAAGATCCGCAGCATGTGCAGGAGTGTCGCGGCGATGAAGACCAGTGCGCCCCAGTGGTGCAGCTGGCGCACGAACAGCCCGCCGCGCACGTCGAACGAGAGGTCCAGGGTCGTCTTGAAGGCCTGCGACATCTCGACGCCCTGCAGGTTCGTGAAGCTGCCGTGGTAGGTGACTTCCTGCATCGAGGGATCGAAGAACAGCGTCAGGTACACGCCCGTCGCGATCACGACGATGAAGCTGTACAGCGAGACCTCGCCGATCAGGTAGGACCAATGGGTCGGGAAGACCTTGTTCATCTGGTGCCGCAGGCCCTTGGCGAGCTTGTACCGCTGATCTGCGTTGTCCGCGGCCTGCCCGAGACGCTTCGCAAGCACGCCCGTGCCCATGGTCGGCGTGGTCAGTGAGCTCATGCAGTGTTCGAGGCAGCGATCGGCCGCGTCTTACCCCCGCGGGTGGACCCAAAAGAGTGGCTGCCACTACGCGCGGGGATCCGGACCTGTTTCGCGGCTGAATCCCACGGGGCCCGGCCGCCATGAGACCACAACCGCCTGGGGGACCGGGCGCCTCTGCGGGGCATTCCACCGGACGTGATCCCGGGGCCGCGGTAAGGGGGAGATCAGGGGTTGCCGCCAACAGGTGATCACCCACAGGGGAGGGGACCTCGTGTTCGCAAGCCAGCACAGCGTTCCGGAGGGAACGGTAGTGGAGAAGCCTTCACTGATGACGGGGAGCGCGATCGCGGTTCGTCATCCGAAGGAGCTTCTGAGGACCGTGGTGTCCGACGGCTCGATAACCCTCTTCGTCACCGGCGGCCTGATCGAGCGATCGGCCGTCGAGGTGCTCTGCGCGGAGCTCGACGTCGCGACCGCGTTGTGCCGTGGCATCGTCACCGTCGACCTGACCGACTGCACCGGGCTCGGCACCGCGGCGACGCGACTCCTTCGGGGACATCTCGACACGGCTCGTACCCCGGAAACCCGGTACCGGTTCCGGCTCAACGCCGGCCGTTCGTCGGTGGTCCGCGCGCTCGCCGCCGCCGGCATCCTCACGAAGCGCGAGGCTCGACGGCGCCGTGTCCGCGGTGTCCCGCGCCGGTGGGACACCGACAGCCAGTCGTCGCTTCGAACGGCGTGAGGCCCAACGCGCAGTTCTTTATGGACATTCGGCACGGGGGTGGAGACCTTCTGGACTTAATGGTCCTGTTTTGCTATGAAGGTAGCGGCAGTCCCGACAGCTCGCGGGTAGGTGGAGCGGCCCTTGCCGCGCCTCGAAACACGAGTTGGCCGAACGCTCATGGCGTCGGCCCGGCTTGACGGCATCGCGCCAAGCCGTTCGGGCACCGAGGCCATGGCTCGGTCTGCTGACTCTCCGTGCGTGGTGTGCGAGTCGGTTTCGGTGCTGTCGGACAAGCAACGGTGACGGCGTGGCAGGGGATTTCAGATGCTGATAACGGTCATGAGAGAGGGGGTGGGGCGGCATGACGCCGGCCGTATCCCGTGTGCAGACGACATACCCCGCTGACACCGGACTGAAACCCCGGTTCACGTGACCACCTCGGAGATCGACGAGCGAGTCCTGGTCGATGGGCGGAGCTTCGACCCCGCGTCCGCCGTCTGGGTCCGGGAGTTGAGTCCTGGCAGCCCGGAATTCGAAGACGCCTGTCGCCGGCTGCACGCGATGCTCATCAAGATCGCCAGGAGGGAGACCGCGCGCAGGTCGCCGGTCCTCCGGCTCACCGGCCCCGAACTCGAAGACCTGGCCCACCAGGCCGCGGCCGACGCCCTCATGCGGATCACCCGCAAGATCGGTGAGTTCCGCGGCGACGCGCAGTTCAAGACCTGGGCCTTCAAATTCGTCATCCTTGAGGTCTCGACGAAAGTCGGCCGGCACTTCTGGCGGGACCACCGGGTGTCCCTCGACCACGACGAGGCCGAGCGCGCTCGCGCCGCCGTCGGTGACGAACCGCCCCATCAGGTGCAGGCCATCGAACTCCGAGCCGCCCTCGCCCATGCCATCGAGGACGCACTGACCGAACGCCAGCGCCGCGTCTTCGTCGCCCTGGCCATCGACAACATCCCGATGGATGCCCTCGCCGCAAAACTGGAAACCAACCGCAACGCCATCTACAAGGCGATGTTCGACGCCCGGCGCAACATCCGCGCCTACCTCGTGGCCAACGACTTCATCTCCTGACCACCGTGCTTGACGTGGCCACTCGATGTCGGGTATTCCACACGGGCAAGACGGCCAATTCGCCAATATGGACTATATAGTCCACATCAATGAGAATCGCGTGACCGCGCGGCCGATTGGATGGGAGAACTCCATGAGCGACGACACCGACGAGTACGACGGTGGTGTCGACCTGGACGACGGTGTTCTGGATCCCGAGGACAGCCTCGTGGATCGTGGTGTGTCGGACGTCCTGGACGAGGGGTACACGCCGCCGGAACGGCCCTCCGCGGTCTTCGACTGGGGGCTCACGGCACGGGAGGCCGCGGGCCACGAGGAGCTCGGTAACCGGCTCCGGCGTGAAGTGCCGGACGTCTTTCCCGTCGCGGATGAGGGTGACGGGCTCGGGGACGCGTCCGACACGGACGGGGAGCTCTACGACGACCAGGTCGGAGAGGCGCGCGCGGGCCGGCTGGTCGAAGACCCGGACGCCGACGAGGTGTATCCCTACCTCTTCGCCTCCGACGTGGGTGTGGACGGCGCCGCCGCGTCCGCCGAAGAAGCGGCCATTCACATCGTCCCGGAATGAGTGCCGGAGCTCCTCCGGCGCTGAACGCATGAGAAAGGTGGACAGACATGGTAACGACGAGAGGTTTCGTCGGGCGGCAACGCTCCAACCGAGACCCGCGGCTGCCACCCGGTCAATACGACGCGGGTGACGAGTGGCCGGTGCTGCACGCGGAAGCGACTCCGTCGATCGACACCGCGAACTGGACCTTCACGATCGACGGCCTCGTCGACACACCGACCAGCTGGACCTGGGACGAGATCCACGCACTCGAACCGGATCGCTACGAAGGCGCCATCCACTGCGTCACGACGTGGTCCAAGTTCGGGATGACCTTCGACGGGGTCTCCATCGACACCCTGCTCGACATCACCGGGGTGCGCGACGACGCGGCGTACGTGATGGCGCGCTCGCACACTGGGTACACCACCAATCTGCCGATCGAGGACGTCGTCGACGGCCGGGCCTGGGTGGTGTGGGACGTCAACGGCGCACCGCTGGACGACATCCACGGTGGCCCGGCCCGGCTCCTCGTGCCGCACCTGTACTTCTGGAAGAGCGCCAAATGGGTGTCCGGACTGAAGTTCATGGCCGAGGACGAGCAGGGCTTCTGGGAACGAAACGGCTACCACGACCACGGTGACCCGTGGCTCGAGCAGCGGTACCAGGGGGACTGATGGCCTCCGCTTCCTCCTGGCAGACCGCGGTCGTGGCCGCCATCGGTCCAGAGGCTTCCCACGCGAAGACCTTCCGGCTGCGGCTGACCGAACCGCGGACACACCGGCCCGGCCAGTTCTACGTCGTCCGGCTGACCGCGCCGGACGGCTACCACGCCCAGCGCGATTACTCCGTGGCGAGCTCCCCCGGTGGGGACGACATCGAGATCACGGTCGAGATGCTGCCCGACGGTGAGGTATCGGGGTTTCTGCACAACGTCGTCGAAGTCGGGGATGTCCTGGAGGTCCGCGGTCCGGTCGGCAGGTTCTTCTCGTGGGACGGTGTCACGCCGATCCTGGGCCTCGCCGGGGGCTCGGGTGTCGTCCCGCTCATGTCCATGTTGCGGCTTGCGCGACGCGCGAACGGCCCCGACCTGATGCGGCTTGTGGTGTCCGTCCGATCGCCCGCCGATCTGTACTACGCGGACGAGATCCCCGGTCCGGAGACCACGGTCGTCTACACCCGCGAAGCGCCCGCGGGCAGTTCCCGTCCCGTAGGGCGCCTCACGGCCGAGGACGTTCGCCCTCTCATCGAGTCCGACCGCGAGGTCTATGTGTGCGGCTCGGCGGGCTTTTGCGACGGAGCCACCAACCTGCTTCTCGAGGTCGGAGTCGACGTGCGGCGAATCCGCGTCAGCAGGTGGGGTCCGACCAGCTGAACCGGCCGTTGCCGACACGTCGCGGTGCCAGGGGTCGTGTCGTGGCGATCACTGACGAGGCGCGGCTGTGCACCGATATCCACCGGAGACCTTCCGGCGCGTGCGCGCCGACGGGTTCGCCGAACGCGCGCGCCGCGAACTCGTCGCTGCCGGCGCCGTCGTGGAAGCGCGCGCGGCGTCGCCGTCGGAACGGCTGAGCGGCCGGGAAGCCACCATCGCGCGGCCGGCGGCCGAAGGGTGCACCGATTCCGAAATCGCCGCGCAGCTGTTCCTCAGCGGACGCACGGTCGAGTGGCACAGGGGCAAGATCTTCGGGAAGCGGCATCGCGTCGAGAAGGAAGCTGAAGGCCGCACTCAGTGGTTCGCTCGCGGGCAGCGGGGCAACGCCAGGGCTCGTGGTGAGGCTCGGCGAATCCGCTAGTCTCACCACGAGCCGTCGTCGGGCCGTCCTGCGGAACGCTGGTGGGGGCCACACCTTCGAGGTCGCGTCGCTGACGTTGCCGGCACCGGTTTCGTCCGCTCGTTACGGGCGAACGCGGATGATCGTCTTGCCCTTTTTCCGCTGGGTGGGGTTGAAGGCGGCCACGGCGTCGTCGAGGCTCGCCACGGTGCCGATGTTGGTCCGCACCCGGCCGTCTCGCACGCGCTGCACGATTTCACCCAGCTGGGTACGGGATGGCTCGACGACGAAGTCGATCGCCAGGCCGTCGGTCGGCCGGGTCTCCGGCGGGCCGGCGATCGTCACCAGCATCCCTCCGGCCCGAACCAGACCCGCGGACCGCGACCCGATGTCACCGCCGAAGACATCGAACACCAGATCCACACTGCCGACGTCGTCCAGCGCGTCGTTCTCCAGGTCGACGAACTCCTGCACCCCGAAATCGTGGGCCGTCGCGCGGTCGGCCTCGCGTCCGGTGCCCACGACGTAAGCACCGGCCTCGCGCGCGAGCTGCGCCGCCATCGAGCCGACCGCTCCGGCTGCGCCGTGGACGAGGATCCGCTGTCCCGCCTCGAGCCGGCCGTGCACGAACAACCCTTGCCACGCGGTGAGGCCTGCCATGACGAGGCCCGCGCCGGTCGTGAAGTCGACGTCGCCCGGCAGCGGCGCGAGGTTGCGGGCTTCGACGACCGCGTACTCCGCCAGCGTGCCGTCGCGAGTCCAGTCGGTCAGACCGAACACCCGTTGACCGACGGACAATCCTGCGGCGCCGTAGCTGAGGGCGGTGACCACGCCGGCCACCTCGTGTCCGGGGATCGTCGGCGTCCGGTCCCGGCCGCGGCGATCGACCCAGGTCGAGGGCCACGACAGCTCATCCCAGGTGAAGCCCGAGGCGTGAACCTCGACGACGACATCGCCGTAGTTCGCCCCCGCGAGGTCGGCGAGCATCGCCACGTCGGGGTCGGGCCGGTCCGCCAGCGTCATCCCGGCCCTTCCCGCGGCCTCGTCCGTCACCACAATCGCTTTCATCCGGAACCTCTTCTCTGTGTGTGCGGTGATCACGTCCACACTTTGTGGACTTCGCAGTCCATTATGGGGAACTCAGCCGGACTCGGCAGGTGGCCCGGGCCGCGCCGCCGAGGTTGAGTTCGAATCTACTGCCTTGCCCTCAGCGGATAAGAAGTGGACCATATGGGCCCTTGATTGCTCAGGGGGAAGTCCCCGGCCGGATCCCGTGCGGCTACTGTTGCCACCATGACGGCCGACTGGTATGACAGGCCCTGCCCGGGTCGCGACGCTTCCGAGCCGGGACCCCGTGCGCGCGTCGTGGCGGCGGCGACCACGCTGCTGCTGCGCGAAGGCGTCGGCTCGCTCACCGCGGCGCGTGTTCATGCTGCCGCGCGCGTGACTCAGGCTGAGCTCAACCAGCTGTTTCCCGACTCCGGCGGGATCGTGGAGGCGATCGTCGAGGCCCAGCTCGAGGTCGTCTTGCGGGCGCAGCGTCCCAGCCTGGACGCGGTCGAACGCCTCACGGACCTCGAACAGTGGCAGTCGCGACTGCTCGATTCGTGCGCGGCGCAAGGCGGTTGCCCTCTCGGCTCGCTCATCTACCACCTCGCTCACCGCCACGATCGTGGCCGGCTCGCCCTCGCCACAGCGTTTTCCCGGTGGCAGGGGTTGCTCGCCTCGGCCTTGTCGCGCATCCAGGCCGCCGGCGAACTCGATTCCGAGGTGGCGCCGGAAGTCCTTGCCGTCGGCGTCATCGCCGCCCTGCAAGGAGGTTATCTGCTGGCGCACACCAGCCAGGACACCGATCAATTGCGCGCCTCGCTCGACATGGCCCTCGGCCAGGTTCGCTTCCACGCGACGTGAAAGACGATGCAGTCCGAGAGCTCAGGCAGCACCGTCCTGCCCGTGGCCCAGTCGCTCCTCGGCGGCGGAAGCCGCTCTCGACCTGGACTATAGAGTCCACGTGATGAGGGTTCAACTTGCTGTTTTTCAGCGCCCAACGCCCCGTGGGACTCTGCCGTGAAGAAGTCGACTCCGGAGACGTCGGGGGGTTCGGTCGCGCGTGCCGCGGTACCCGATCGAGTCGGTCGACAAGGCTCTCCGCCTCTTGTTACTGCTGGGGGAGCGCAGCGAACTGCGGGTGACGGATGCGGCCGGGTTGACGGCCTCCGCAGTAAGAACCTCCGCTGTCGCGATAGCTGAGTACGTGGCGATCGAAGCCGAATCGACAGAGGAGTTGGTCACTTGGACGGCGACAAGCTGCAGAAGATCGCGGGCGACTGCGGTGTGGCACTGCCCGACGCCGACCTCGAGCATCGTTTCGGCCCCGATTGGGACCTCTACAAGGTGCGTGGCAAGGTCTTCCTGCTCATGACCGATCTGCCGGGGCACCCCGTGGTGGTCGTGAAAGCAGATCCGGACAACGCCACCGCCCTGCGTGAGCAGCACGCGGACATCACGCCCGGCTACCACATGAACAAGAAGCACTGGATCACGGTGGAAGGCGGGGGCACGATCGGCGCGAAGCTGGTGAAGGAGCTCGTGATCGATTCCTACCGTCTCGTGGTCGGCGGGCTTCCGAAGTCCGAGCAGCCCGTGGATCCCCAGACCTACGGCGGCCGCGCCTGAGCTGCTGCCGTCAACTCCTGGGGATCAACGAGCATCGACTCTCGGCATGCGACGGAGAGCTATGACCGACAGGTTCACCGGCCGGGAAACGGCCGCGATCGGCGGCTGCGGCGACACGGGGAAGGAGCCCGCGACCGACGCCGCGCACTGCGCTGCCGAGGATGCCGGGTTCGAGATGTTCATCCGGGCGTGGCTGGAGCTTCTGGACACCGTTCGGAGCTAGCCCGGCGATGACGGGTTGATCAGCGAGGCGATCCGGCGTGCGCGAATCCGGGCGCGCGGTGTCAATGCCGGCGCGCTGATGTCCAATGTGGACCGCGCTGAGCCCTCCGCGCCTCGCGTGACTTACGGGTTCCGCGCGGCCCGCGGACGGTACGGGTCCGTTCTGGGCGCTCGTGCGGCTGACTGGAACGCGGAGCTCGGCATGCCGAGGCGTGGGACAAGGCCACGCCCGCCGGCTACGGACTGAACTGTGAGCAGGAGGCGTCCGATGAAGGTCGGTTTGCACGCGCGGGATATTCCTGTCTTGGTCGGTGCCGCTGTCACGGAGTCGGAACTCGCGTATGACCACCTGGTGGGGCGCGACCCGGTCATGCGCTGTCTCGTTCGCCGGTTCGGCCGGCCGGAGCCGTTCAGCCACCGGCAGGAAGCCGGTCTCGGCGGCCATTTCCCGGCGCTGGTTCGCTACTTCGGTGCGCGGCAGTTGTGCGCACCGTCGACTTCCACGGTGTACACGCAGATCTGCCGTGCGTCGCGCGGGCACCCGTCTCCGGCAATGGTCGCCGACCTCGGTGCCGGCCGGCTGACCGCACTGGGTGTGCCGCGGGCGGACGCCGACGGGCTGGTGCGGCTCGCGCACGCACAGCTGGCCGGCGAAATCGACCTGGACCTCCTCGTCGGGCGCAACGACCGCCAAGTCCGGCAGATCCTTGCGCGGTACGGGATTCCCCGTGATGTGACGGACTTGTTCCTGATCCGCCGCCTGCACCGGCCGGACGTGCTGCCGGTCGACGACCCGGTGCTCGCCCGGGTCGTCCGGCGGATTTGGGCGTGTGGCAGCGCCGACGAAGGATTCGGCCGACAGTGGGCGCCGTTCCGCACTTATGCCGCGGCTCTGCTGTGGGAGGTGTCGCGGGCGGTGCCGCCACAGGTGGCCTGGAAGGTCCGAGATCCAAGGTAAGAACTGTCGCGGGCACGGCGCAGAGGATCGAGCAAACACAACTGAGCCCGGACGCAGCGGTGTGCGCACGAATGCCCGGCCTGGGTGCGATGGCTCGATTCCGTGCCGGGCAGCGAGTTCGACCAGGGCATCTTCGGCCGCGGACCTGAGAAACAGAGGCCTCATGCGCAAGATCTTGATCGTCGGCGGCGGATACGCGGGCTTCTATGCCGCATGGAAACTCGAAAAGAAGCTGCGCCGGGACGAGGCCGAAGTGACGGTGGTCGACCCACGGCCGTACATGACCTATCAGCCGTTCTTGCCCGAGGTGGTGGCCGGGTCGATCGAAGCGCGGCACGCCGCGGTGTCGCTGCGCCGCCACCTCCACCGCACTCGGATCATCACCGGGATGGTCGACGCGATCGACCACAAACGCCGGATGGTGACGATCCGGCGCGCCGGCGGGGACCCGCTCGAACAGGGTTACGACGTCGTCGTGGTCACCGCCGGCGCGGTCACCCGCAAGTTCCCGGTGCCGGGCATCGCCGAACAGGCCATCGGCCTCAAGCACGTGGAGGAAGCGGTCGCGATCCGCGACCGGCTGCTGACGTCGTTCGACCGAGCGGCCGTGCTGCCGCCCGGGCCGTGTCGGCAGAAGCTGCTCACCGCCACTTTCGTCGGGGGTGGGTTCTCCGGCGTCGAGGGCTTCGCCGAGCTGCTGTCGCTGGCGGCCGCGCTGCTGAAGCGCTATCCCGAACTGCATCGCGACGAGCTTCGGTTCCACCTCGTCGAGGCGTCAGGCCGGATCTTGCCCGAGGTCACCGACTCGCCAGGACGCTGGGTCGTGCGTTTCCTGCAACGACGTGGTGCGCAGGTGCACCTGGACACGCAGATCAAGTCGATGACCGGTGGGCACGTGGTGCTCTCCACCGGCGAGGAGTTCGATTCGGAGCTCATTGTGTGGACGGCCGGCAACGCGGCGAACCCGGTCGTGGACAAGCACACCGACCTCCCGGTGGACGAACGTGGATTCGTCGTCGCCCGGCCGGACCTGCGGGTCGGTACCGACGCCGAACCGGTGCCCGACGCGTGGGCCGCCGGCGACGACGCCGCGATCGAAGACCTCACCTCGCCGATCCCGGGCACCCGCACGGTGCCCAACGCCCAGCACGCCGTGCGCCAGGGCAAGCTGCTCGCCCGCAACATCGTCGCGACCCTGCGCGGCGGAAAGCCGAAGAACTACCGTCACCACAGCCTCGGCTCCATCGCGGAGCTCGGCATCGGTCACGGGATCTTCCAGTACCGGCGACTCGTGATCAAGGGGCCGCTCGCCTGGCTGATGCACCGTGGTTATCACGTGCTGGCCGTGCCCAGCTGGGAACGCAAGGTCCGCGTGCTCGTGATCTGGCTGACCGCCGGGTTGTTCGGCCGGGACATCCTCTCGCTGGCGTCGGTGCAGCACCCTCGCGACGCTTTCCTCGACGGCGGTGAACCCGCGGCGCTGCCGAACCGGACTTCTCAGGACCGAACCTCGCCGCGTTGAGCGCACGACCCGAAAGCAGGACAGACCCATCGGATGGTGGTCTTGATGAGCGAGCACTTCGACGCGATCGTGATCGGCATGGGCACCGGCGGTGAAGCCGCCGCTTACCGCCTCCTGGCCGGCGGAAAGCGGATCGCGGTCATCGAGAAGGAGCTGATCGGCGGGGAGTGTGCCTACAGGGCCTGCATCCCGTCCAAGACCCTGCTTCGTTCCACCGAAGCTCGCGCCGAAGCCGAGCGCACCGCCGGGCTCACGCGGCCGGGTCTGGAGTGGACGACGTTGCGTGACTACCGCGACTTCATGGTCCGCCACCTCGACGACACCGGCCAGGTCGACGGTTTGCGCAAGCTCGGCGCCACCGTGATCAAGGCGACCGCGCGCCTGGCCGGGCCCGGCAAGGTCGAGGTCCAGGGTCGCACGCTGACCGCCGACCACGTCGTCATCGCCACCGGCGCGGCTCCGAGTCACCTGTCGATCGCCGGCCTGGCCGAGGTGCCGGTGTGGACCAACCGCCAGACGACCACCCTCACCCGGATCCCGGAACGGGTGACCTTCCTCGGCGGCGGCGCGACCGGCATCGAACTCGGCCATTTCCTGACTCGGATGGGCAGCCAGGTCACCATCGTGCAGCGCGGCTCGCGCTTGCTGGACCGCGAAGATCCGGCACTGGGCGACTTGATCGCCGAGCTGTTGACTGCGGATGGAATCGACGTCCGGACCGGCGTCCGAGCGCACACCGTCCGGCGCGTTTGCGGCCGGCGTGGCGAAGAGATCGTCGTCGAGTTGGAGGACGGCACCACTGTGGACACGGATGTGCTCGTCAACGCCACCGGCCGCACTCCCCACACCGCCTCCCTGAACCTGGAGGCCGTCGGCGTGCGGCCCGGGTCCCGGGGGCACGTCGAAGTAGACGAAAACTGCCGGGCCGGCGACGGGCTGTGGGCCGTCGGAGACGTCACAGGAGTCGCGCTGTTCACCCACGTGGCCACCTACCAGGGCCGCGTGGTGGCCGACAATATCTTGGGCCGCCCGCGCGTCGCCGACTACACCGCCGTCCCCCGCGTGGTGTTCACCCAGCCCGAGATCGCCGCCGTGGGCCTCACCCCCGCGTTGGCCCGCGGCCAGGGGATCGACGTCGTGGCCTGCACCCTGCAGTTGGCCGACGAGATCGCGCGCCCCTACACCTACGAGACGGACCCCTACGGCACCTTCACGCTGATCGCGGATCGCCGGCAGCGCACCCTCGTCGGTGCCTGGGCCGTCGCTCCGCTCGCCGGTGAGTGGATCAACACCGCCGCCCTCGCCATCCGGCACCACCTCACCATCGACGATCTCGCCGACGGCATCGTCCAGTTCCCCAGCTACACGGAAGCTCTCACCCTCGCCGCCGACAAACTCGTCAGTCAGCTGCGGTGATGAGACGGCCGGCAGGATGCGGAATCCTGCCGGCCGTCGAAGGTTCGTCTTCTCGTGCGCTCGGTCAGATGGCCAGCCCGGCGCCGCCGGACACCACGATCTCCTGCCCGGTGACGTAGGCGGCCTCGTCCGAAGCCAGGAACGCGACGGTCCCGGCGATGTCCTCAGGCGTGCCCAGGCGACCGAACGGGTTCCTCTCGGCCATCGTCGCCATCGTCGCGGGGACGTCGTCAGATCCCGTGCCGAGCGCGGTCCGCGTCATGGGGGTGTCGGTGAATCCCGGGCTCACGGCGTTGACCCGGATGCGGCGCGGGGCGAGCTCCAGGGCCAGCGTCGGGATCATGGCCAGCATCGCGCCGTGCGACCCGGCCGCGATGCTGTTGCCGGTCAGGCTTCGCGTCGCTCCGATTCCCACGGTGACGATGACAGAAGCGCCGTCGGTCAGCAGCGGCAGCGCCTTGACCAGGGTGAAGAACTGCCCTTTGGTGTTGACGGCGAACACCTCGTCGAAGGCTTCTTCGTCGCAGACGTCCAGAGTCACGGGCCGGCTGACGCCGGCGTTCAGGAACAGCGTGGTCAGACTCCCGAATCGTTCGCCGACTTCGGACACCACCTTGTCGGTGTCAGCGAGCGAGCGCGCGTCGGCCTGCAAGACCAGGACGTCTTCGGGGAGCTCCTCGCGCGCCCGCGCGACGCTTTCCGGACGTTGTCCGGTGACCGCGACGCGATAGCCACGGCTGTGCAAAACCTGCGCGGTCGCCTTCCCGATCCCGCTGGTGCCGCCGGTGATCAGGGCTGCACGTGCCGACATGGTGATCACTCCACAGTAGTTGGTGTCTTGACCGGACAGCTCGATGACGTGGCGCCGAGTGCGGCCGGTGTCGCGCGGTGCCGGAGGACGGCTTCCCGCGGATCCATCATGCATCGAAGAGAACTATATAGTCCACTCGTGCGGCCGACCCGCGGCGGGTTCCTGGGCTGCTACCGTCGCCAACTCGGTTCAATCGCACCGGGGAATGAGCGAGATCAGCGCGCGGCCCGAGGGTGCCCTTCTGGATCGACGTGACCTGGTCCTGGACTATGTAGGCCACATTTGGGACCCTGGCGTCGTGACCATGACTCGCACCGGGAAGCGCGCAACCAAGGAACAGCGCGCCGCGTACGAGCACTTGGGCTCGCGCGGCGACTCGCTCGCCCGGTGGGTGCGGTCGACAGGACCGATCGACGCCTACGAGACCCACCTTCCGGTCGAGGTCCACGGTCCGCTCGAATGGTTGTCGTTCACGGTCGCCTCGCGGCAGCTCAGCAGGGCGACCGCTTCGGCGATCTACACCCGGCTTGTCGCGCAGCTGGGCGGCGCCATCACCGCCGAGCGGGTCGTCACGGCCGACGAACGGACTTTGCGCGGCGCCGGCCTGTCCCACCAGAAAGCCACGGCGATCCGTGGGCTTGCGGAACACGCCGATGACGGCCTGCTGGACCCGGGCGGGCTCGCGGCGATGTCGGATGCCGAGATTCGAACCAAGCTCGTGGCCGTGGCGGGTATCGGTCCTTCGACAGCGCAGATGTTCATGCTGCGGTACCTGCGTCGACCGGACATCTTCCCGGCCGGCGACCTCGCTGTGCGCTCGGCGATCACGACATTCGATCGACTGGACAGGCGGATCACGCCGAAGGCCGCGGAGCGGCGCAGTGAGCCATGGCGGCCGTACCGGTCGTATGCGACGTCGTACCTGTGGGGCTATCTGTGGGAGCAGCACGGCGACCTGAAGGATCCGGCGTGAACAGTATCTTCGTTGAAGCACAGGCGAAACAGACCGCCGGCCGCTCGGCCGAGGCCGGCTCATGAGTGCTCTACGACTACGTGATCGTCGGCGGGGGCACGGCCGGGTGTGTGGTGGCGGCGCGTCTGTCGGAGGACGCTGACAGTCGCGTGCTCCTGCTCGAGTCCGGTGGCCCCGATACCAAGGCCGCAATCTCCGACCCACCGGCGTGGCCCAGTCTCTGGGGTACCGAAGTCGACTACGGCTACCGCACCGTCGGGCAGGCCGGCACCGGCGGGGCCGCACACGACTGGCCGCGCGGTCACACCCTCGGCGGGTCGCACAGCATCAACGCGATGGTGCACCTGCGAGGGCACCGCGACGACTTCGACCAGTGGGCCAGGATGGGCTGCACGGGCTGGGACTACGACTCGGTCCTGCCGTATTTCCGGTGCATGGAATCCGTGCCGGGCCGCGATGCCCGCCTTCGCGGCACGGACGGCCCGCTGCGCCCGGCACCCTCGGCCGCACCCAACCCGCTCTCGCAGGTGTTCGTCGACGCCGCGGTGGCCGCCGGACACCCGCCGACCGGCGACTTCAACGGTGCCGACGGTGAAGGTGCCGGCTGGCACGACCTCTCGATCGCGGACGGGGTGCGACAGAGCACCGCCGCGGCCTACCTGCGGCCGATCCGGGACGGTCGGCCCAACCTCACCGGTGGCTACCGGCGCCCGCGCACACCGGCTGCTGTTCGCGGCCGGCCAGTGCACCGGTGTGGAATACCGGCAGGACGGCGCCGGCCACATCGTGTACGCCGACCGCGAGGTCATCCTCAGCGCCGGCACGGTCGACTCACCGCGACTGTTGCTGCTCTCCGGTGTCGGGACCGTCGCAGACCTCGAACGCGCCGGTGTCGACGTCGTGCACGACCTGCCCGGCGTCGGCCGCAACCTCCACGACCACCCGCTGTGCAACGTCGTCTACGAGGCCGCACGGCCGATTCCGCCCGGCAAGACCAACCACGCCGAGACCTCGATGGTGTCGCGCAGCGACCCGAGCCTCACCGGGCCCGACATGCAGCTGATGTTCATGCACGTCCCCTTCGGCCCGCCGGCCCTGCCCGCCCCGCCGAACAGCTTCACCTTCGGACTGGCGACCGTCCCGCAGGCCCGCGGCGCCGTCCGCATCGCGGGGCCTGATCCGAGCGCACCGCCACTGATCGACCCGAACTACCTGGGGGCCGAGCGCGACGTGCTGCGCCTCGTCGACGCCGTCGCCGTGGCTCGCGAGATCGCCGCCGCGCACCCGTTCGACGCGTGGCGCGGGAAGGAACTGCACCCTGGCCCGGAGGCCCGCGACCAGCAGAGCCTGCGCGAGTTCGTGACCCGTGCCACCGGCACGTACTTCCACCCGGTCGGCACCTGCGCGATGGGCACCGGCCCCGACGCGGTCGTCGACCCCGATCTGCGTCTGCGCGGTGTGCGCGGCCTGCGGGTCGCCGACGCATCGGTCATGCCGCGCATCGTCTGCGTCAACACCAACGCGGCCACGATCATGATCGGCGAAAAAGCCGCCGACCTCGTCCGCGGCCGCGAGGTGGCCGGCTCGGTGTCCTGACGCTCTCGCGGCGGTCGGTCGTGCACAGGGAGCGCAGCGACGCCCACCGAGCGGCAATGCTTCGCTGGGCGCGAGGTCGACCGTCGGGGAACGAACGAGGTCGCGACGCTGCCGGTAAGACTTCGAGACGGACCGACACCAACCACTTGCCCGATGACGCGGGTCGCCGCACGCACCCGCTGCGACCGCTGAGCCGCACACAGGAGGGGTAAGGGAATGAGCGACGCCGAGCCGTCGGCCGGAGACCGGGATCTCGAAGCTCTTCCGTGAGCGCTGTTCGCGAAAAGAATTGTCTCCACCACGCAGTGGATGTCAAGCCGATTGACGTCCTGCCTGAGCGATGACAAGCAGATCGGCACCATTTCGGATCCACGACAAGCTCATTGCCCAACCCGCTTAGGGAGGAGGAAGCCGACTGTGCCCGTCGCCCCTGCACTCGCCGTGCCCCGCAACGCCGGTGCGGTCGAAATTGTGCACATCCCGGTTCCCGAAGATGTGGATTTGCCTCCGCTGCCCACCCAGGCTGATTCATGGGTGGGGCATTACCAGCGGGTCCTGCTCAATGTCCGCACCGGCGAGATGTCGTTCTTCTGCGCTGACTGGCGGATGTACGTGCCTGTTCTCGGAGATGGGGATCGGTCGGTCTGGAAGTCGCAGTACCCCGGCGAGAGTCCGATCAACTCGATGAACGCGGCCACTCGGCCGATTCCGGAGTTGCTGATGTTCTTCATCGACACCTGGACGCGCGTGGATTTCCCCGCCGCGGGGCGTCCGTCGACGCCCGCGTGGGTGTACCTGACTCGCGAACAAGGCGACGCGTTCGTGGCTTCGCTCGTGCCGCCGGCGCAGCAGTTGGTCGACAACCTGTTCCGAGTGCCCGGCACCGACGATCTCGAATGGTCCGCTGAATCCGTGGCGGCCGTGCGGTTGATCGATGCCGCGTGCAGCCGATACCACCAGGGACCGCGGGGTGTCGAGACGTCGCTGGAGGGCATGATCAATTGCGCTGATGCCGTCGCGGCAGTGCCGGGGTTGGTCCGAGGTGAGTGGGCCGAGATGCAAGACACCGAGCTCGACGACGCGGCCGACGTGCTGAGTAGGTCTCGGTACCACCTCGACTCGCAGCTTCGAGAGGAGTTGGGAAGGCCGTGCGAGGAAGGCAGTGGCATCGGGCTGAAGGTGTACGGAGCGCGGGCGTGGCTCTACGCCTACCGCGCCCACGAGGCCGACAACCGGCCGATTCTGGATGCGGCCAGGTGGTTCGCCGAGCCTGCGCACACCCTGATCGGCCGGATGACCGCGGACCACGACGACGAAGCCGTCTCGGTGTTCGCCGAGCGCGAGCGCACCGCCGCCCTGCGGGACGGGATCAAACTGGTCGGGGCCGAAGCTGTCGCGCACGCCTACCGGGACGAACTGCGGTCCCGCCTCATCGACGACGAACTGACCCAAGCCCGCGAGGCCGTCGAACGGCTGCAGCGTGCCAAAGCGGCCCGTGCCGCACTTCTCGCACAGATCATCAGCTGGGGCGATGCGCGGTACCACAGTGACAACGACGCAGAACTGGGCCGTCGTGCCGGGATGACCCGACAGGCCGTCAACCACCTCCGCAAGGCACTTTCCGACGACGTCGACAACGGTGATTGACTCCGATGTGGCGGGGCGGACCGATCTCGTGGAAATGACAATGCGGCGATGTCTTCACTCGACGAGTCAGTCAGGCGGCGCTTCCCGACCGGGCTCTGATGGTCGTAAGTCGGTCACGGATGCGGGCTTTCTCCGCCACGTCCGTTTTCCGGCGGTTAACGGTTACGGCGTGAGGAAGCGCATTGACTTCGGCGCGGATGGCCGAATTGCATCGCGGGGCACGCGGGCACAGGCAGGTGCGATAATCTGTCGCGGTGGTGGAACCGGAGAGCACAATGAAGCCTGTCCGGCTGACGGCGCGCGGTGAAGCAACCCGGGCCCGGATCGTCCGCGCTGCCGTGGACGTGATGACGGTCAAGGGGGTGGCCGCCACCACCCTCGACGATGTTCGCGCGGCGAGCAGTACCAGCAAGTCGCAGCTCTACCGTCACTATGCCGACAAGGACGCGCTGGTCCAGGATGTGATCGAACATCAGGCCGAAGACCTGCTGACCGCGCAGGGGGAACAGCTGCGCCGGCTCGACTCGGTCAGTGGGCTCGAGCGGTGGCGCGATGCGATCATCCAGCGGAATGCCCTGCGCAACAGGGCATATGGATGCCAGCTCGGCTCGCTGGCGTGTGAGCTTTCCGATCAGAACGAGCGGGCTCGATCCGCTCTGGCCGGCCACTTCGAAACCTGGCGCGGCCTGATCGCGGATGGTCTGCGGCGGATGCGCGACGCGGGCAAACTGCGCCGCGACGCCGATCCCGAACGGCTCGCGATCGGCTTGATGGGCGCCCTCGAAGGCGGGTACTTGCTCGCGCAGACCGAGGGGGACATCAAGTCCATGCGCATCGCGCTCGACATGGCCATCGACTACATCCGCACTCTCGAAGTGTGAGCCGCCGGTAACGGGATACCGGGGGAGCGAACGATCTCTGGGTAGTCGACGTCGGCCGCACGACATGCGTGTTGACCTGCCGGCCATCCGAACCGGTGAGAAAAAAACGACCTCGATGACACGCGGCAGAGAGGACTGTATAGTCCAAAGCGTGATCAACAGCCTCTGCCGGCCCGCGGCTGCGAAGCTGTGCTTGCCGCCTGGCTCGTGAGATGACCGCCCGCGTTGAGCCCGCGCTCAAACCGTCTCCGTCTCGAGTGGACGGTCGGCGTCGATTTCGACGGGTGCGGGTCTGCCGCCCAGTCGTCGGCCGGTCTCGTTCCGGTTCAGGTGAACCGTCTGCTTCGGACTCTCTGTAAGCGCGATGGTGCGTCTTGACAATGAAGGAGAAATTTCGTGAGCGAAGACTTCGAAGGTCGCAAGCTTGTTGTTGTCGGCGGTAGTAGTGGAATAGGTTTCGCCACGGCCGAGCAGGTGATCGCCGGCGGCGGCAGCGCCGTGATCACCGGTCGGAATCCGGAGAAGCTGCAGGCGGCGGTGGAAGCGCTGGCGCAGCACGGTAAGGCATGGGGCATCGCCGCGGAGCTGACCGACCGTGCCCGGATTCCCGAAGTGCGAAAGCGTATCGAGGGTGAACACGCCGACGCCAGCTTGCTGGTCAACGGGGCCGGAATCTTCGTCCCCAAACCCTTCACCGAGTACGACGAAGACTTCTACGACTCATTCAACGAACTGAACCGTGCGATGTTCTTCATCACCCAGACCGTCGTCGCCGGCATGCTCTCCGCGGGCAACGCAGGGTCGATCGTCAACATCGGCGCGATGTGGGCGCACCAGGGGATCGCGGCGACGCCGCACACCGGTTTCTCCGTGCAGAAGGGCGGCCTGCACTCCCTGACGAAGGCGCTTGCGATCGAGTTGGCACCCCACGACATCCGGGTCAACGCGGTGTCACCGGCGGCGGTGCGGACCCCGCCGTACTACCGGCTGGTTCCTGAGGCGCACCTCGAGGACCCCGTGAGCAGTTTCGCCAGCATGCATCCGCTGGGCCGGGTCGGAACCGTGGAAGATGTCGCGAACATGGCGTCATTTCTGCTCTCGGAAAAAGCGAGCTGGATGACCGGCGCGATCGTCGACGTCGACGGCGGTGTCATGGCCGGGCGCAACTGAACCGCGGAAGCAGAAAATTCGGCGCCAGGAGGTTTTTCATGGTTCCCTCGCGGATCGTAGGTCGTTTCTTGCTTGTCGCCGCGCTGGCCGGCGCGACAGCCTGCAGCTCTGCTGCCCAGAGCACGCCGGCCGCGGTGACGGGCACCACCGCGGTGACAAGCACGGCAGTTTCGCCGCCCCAGGTGAGTGTGTTGCTGCAACAGGCCCTTCCGAACGCTGAGGGCAAGACGTTCACGTCGCAGATCGTGGACTTCTCGCCGGGCTCGGCCGCGCCGTCTCATCGCCACGGTCAGGCTTTCGTGTACGCCTACGTGCTGCAGGGCGATGTGCGAAGCCAGGTCGACGACCAGGCGGTGACCACGTACCACCAGGGTCAGAGCTGGTTCGAAAAACCCGGCGCCCACCACGTCGTCGCGGCGAACCCGAGCACGACCGAGTCCGCCAAGCTGCTGGTCGTCTACGTTTCCACCACCGGGGACCCGCTCCAGGCCAACGATCCCCCTCAGTAGCCGTCGGTGCCGGCCCGACGCGAGCCACCAGCGGCAGGAAGATCTGCCCACTCCGTGCGGCTAACGGAGGACTTCGTGTGTCCGCACGGGACGGCGACCGGCAGTACAGTCGGTGACGTCGCCGCCCGGAGAAGGGAGAGAATTGTGACCGATATCCGGCAACCCGCCACTGACCTCAGCCTGAACGTGGTCGCCGAGCTGTCCGCGCAGCTGCGGGTCGACTCGATCCGCAGCAGCACCAGCGCGGGCTCCGGCCATCCCACTTCCAGCATGTCCGCGGCGGATCTGCTCGCGGTGCTCGTGGGCCGGCATCTGCGCTACGACTGGGATCGTCCCGAAGCGGACACCAACGACCACCTGATCTTCTCGAAGGGGCACGCTTCCCCGCTGCTGTACTCGGTGTACAAGGCTGTCGGGGCCATCTCCGACGACGAGCTGATGACCGGTTACCGGCGCTTCGGCTCGCGTCTGCAAGGCCACCCCACGCCGATCCTGCCGTGGGTCGACGTCGCCACCGGCTCGCTCGGGCAGGGCCTGCCCGACGCCGTCGGCGTGGCACTGGCCGGCAAGTACCTGGACAAGCTGCCTTATCGCGTATGGGTGTTGTGCGGCGACAGCGAGATGGCGGAAGGGTCGATCTGGGAAGCGCTGGACAAGGCGAGTCATTACGGGCTCGGCAACCTCGTGGCGATGGTCGACGTCAACCGGCTGGGCCAGCGCGGGCCCACGGAACTCGGCTGGGACCTCGACGCCTACGCCCGCCGTGCCGAGTCGTTCGGCGCGACGGTGATCTCCGTGGACGGCCACGACTTGCCGGCGATCGACCAGGCGCTCTATGCCGCGGGGGCGGGCGGTGACCGGCCGACAGTGATCCTTGCCAAGACCGTGAAGGGCAAGGGCTTCTCCGAAGTCGAGGACCAGGAGGGGTGGCACGGCAAGGCGCTGCCGGCCGAGATGGCCGAGCGCGCGCTCGTCGAGCTGGGCGGTGAGCGGAATCTGCTCGTCCGCGGGCCGGTGCCGGCCTTCGACCGTGGACCCGAATTGCGGCCGGCGAGCGCTGCCACGCCGAGACCTGCTTACGCACTGGGCGAGAAGGTGGCCACCCGGAAGGCTTACGGCGACGCACTGAAGTGGCTGGGCGGCATCGATCCCCGCGTCGTCGCCATGGACTGCGAGGTCAGCAACTCGACGCACACCGACGAGTTCGCTCACGCCTACCCTGAGCGCTACTTCGAGATGTACATCGCCGAGCAGCAGCTCATCGCAGCGGCTGTCGGGCTGAGCGTGCGCCACTACGTGCCGTTCGCGTCGACGTTCGCCGCGTTCTTCACCAGGGCGTACGACTTCATCCGCATGGCGGCGATCTCCGCGGCGAACATCCGGCTGGTCGGCTCGCACGCCGGCGTCGAGATCGGCGCCGATGGCCCCTCGCAGATGGGGCTCGAGGACCTCGCGATGATGCGCGCGGTTCAAGGCTCGACGGTCCTGTACCCCAGCGACGGGCCGAGCACCGTGGCACTGACCAAGGAGATGGCCGACCGGCCCGGCGTCTCCTACCTGCGCACGACGCGCGGCGGGTACCCGACGCTGTACTCGGAGGTAGACGAGTTTCCGATCGGTGGCGCCAAAGTGCTGCGTTCCACCGACGACGACGTGGTGACGCTGATCGGAGCCGGAGTGACGCTGCACGAATGCCTGGCCGCGGCCGACGAGCTGGCGCGGGAGAACATCGTCGCGCGGGTGATCGACCTCTACTCGGTCAAGCCGGTGGACACCGAGACGCTGATCGCCGCGGCCGACGTGACCGGCGGACGGATCGTGGTCTCCGAGGACCACCACCCGGAGGGCGGGCTCGGGTCCGCCGTCGCCGACGCGCTCTTGGCGAGCGGGCTGACACCGCTGCGGATGAAACACCTGGCAGTGCGGGAACTGCCCGGCTCGGGCGCTGCGCACGAGCTGCTGGACGCGGTGGGGATCTCCGCGTCGCACATCGCCGGCGCGGTACGGGAGCTGCTGGCCTGAACGCAGGTCGGGGTGGCTGCCAAGGAGCTCGGTTTCACGCCTCTCCGGATTCGCCGGCAGCAGCGATGATGTGGGTCACGCCGGCGACGTCGAAGTACTCTTCGATTCGGGTGATCTTGCCGCCGCTGACGGCGAGGTACATCGCGATGTCGAGAGCGGACTCCTCGCCGTTGGGCAGCTGCCCGCGCAGGACGTGCTGTTGGAAGACCCCGTCTCCGACGTCGACCCGGCGGGACACGTCGAAGCGCAGGCCGCGGATGGCCGTGCTGAACAGCCGGAGGACGGCGAGATTGGCTTCGCGGTCCTGTTCGCCGGCACCGTCGTTGTGCCAGATCACGGCATCCTGCGCGTAGAGGGCACGCGCGGTGTCGATGTCGCCACGTTCGACTGCACGGAAGAAGTCGTCTACGACGGAGATGTTGGTCTTGGTCTCAGGCATGGGTGCCACCCTCACTGTGTGAATCGGCCGCGATCCGAACCTACCCAGGCTGACTGGACTGTATAGTCCCCTAATCGGTTCGCTTCCGCTGGAAAAGCCGGTCGAAGCTGACGGCGAACGTGTCGACGGGGGAGAGGGCCAGCAGCAGGGTCGCGGCCGCGGCGGCGAAGACCGAGGCGCTCAGCGGAGCTTCCCAACCCAGGAACAACCCCATCGACACGCCGAACACCGCCAGCAGCGCCGTTGCCGCCCAGGCGGACCAGCGCACGAGGACGCCGGCCAGCAACGTCAGGCCCAGTACCGATTCCGCGGCGGTCGCGCCCCACGCGGCCGCGCCGCTGAGCCCGTCGGGCACGTACGGTGAAAGGCTGTGCGTGTAGGCGGTGTACGCGGCGAAATCGCCCCACCCGACCTGCCCGGTGTGCGGCGGGCCCCATCCGCCGAACCGATCGGCGACGGCCGAGAGGAATCCGGCGGCCAATGCGAGGCGTGCGAGCACGGTCGCGGCCGACCACACCCGTTCCCTCCGGGCGATGGAGTTCGGGGACAGGGCGCCCCGCAGGGTCCGGGACCTGGACTGTTCCTCGGTTCGTGAAACCATCAAGTCTCCTTTGTGGACGCTCTGCGAACGATCTCGATGCTAGGCAGGGCGCGGCCGGAACCGAAACCCCCCGGATCGGCGGTAATTGATCTTGAATCTCGGCACAGGTGCATCGTGGACCGATCCACCTCAGTCAAGAGGACTGTATAGTCCAAGCGGTGATGGACGACTGGTGGACGTTGGGGTCGAAGACCGGTCCGGCCCCGATCGGGGCGATCCCCTCCTGGATCGCGACACAGTGAGACGCCTGGTGAAGCCGCGGCGTGGTTGCAGAACATCAGACGAAGAGAAAGGCATGGCTCGATGTCCGACGTGTCAGCGAAGACCGGCGTCGCGCGGCGGGGGACAACACGCACCCTGGCGTTCTTGTCCGCCGTGGTCGCGCTCGTGGCGTCGTTCGCCGCGGTGGGCTCGACGATCCCGCTGTTCAACATCTACCGGGCCGAGGACGGGTTCACCAACGCCGACATCTCGATCACCGTCGTCGCCTACTCCGTCGCCACCCTCAGCACACTGCTGGCGCTGGGACGGGTGTCCAACCACCTGGGGCGACGGCCCACCTCCATCGCCAGCCTCGGTCTGCTCCTGCTGGGCTGTGTGCTGTTGTTGAACGTGCACCACCAGATCTCGCCCCAGGCGTAGCGGGTGATGAAGTCCTGGAACACGGAGGTGAACTCGGTGGTCGTGGCGATCGCCCGATCCACGTGGGCGTCGCCCAGGACGGTCCTGCGTACGGCGAGGCCGGCGGCATAGCGGGAGCCGTCGTCACCGGGGCTTGTCGTGTCACCTGTCTCGCCGAAGCCGTCGAGATGGCAGCGCAGCGCGGCCAGCACGGAAGCGGGACGTTCGACCGTGACGAGGTGCGCCGCGTGCGCGACCTCGGTGAGGCTCGCTCCCGGAATTCGATCTGCCAGGAGGCGGGCGTGGTCGACCGGTGTCACCCGGTCCTCACGACCGGCGATCACCAGCGTGGGTGCGGTGATCCGGGACAGCTCGGCACGGAGGTCGAACGAAGCCAGTGCTTCGCAGCTCGCGGCGTAGGCCGTGGCGTCGGTGGCCCGCAGGCCGGCGACCAGCGCCTGGGCGGCGGGATCGGCCACGAAGGCCGGGGTGAACCACCGGTCGGCGGCGGTATCCGCGACGGGAGCGATGCCCTCGGTTCGGACGAGGCGCGCGCGTTCGTGCCAGCGGTCAGGCTCGCCGAAGTGAGCCGACGTGGAGACGAGCATGAGCGAGGCGACGCGGTCGGGATGGTGGACGGCGAGCCACGTGCCGATGGCTCCGCCCAACGAGGTCCCCGCATAGGCGAAGCGGGCGATGCCGAGGTGGTCCGCGAGCGCGAGAACCAGGCCGGCGATGTCGCCGACGGTGGCCTCGACGGGCAGTAGCTCAGCCGGAGAGCCGCCGTGCCCCGGTAGGTCGTACCGGATCACCTGACGGCCACGAGCCAGGGCCGATGTCTGCGGCTCCCACGAGGACAGCGTGGTACCGAGTGACGGTCCGAGTATCAAAGGGTGCGCGCCGCCCGCACCGTCGGCGCGATGATGCAGGACGGTCATGGGATGTCTTTCGTGCTGGTTGTCATCACGATCGGTGACGGGTCGGACGCGTCCAGGTCATCGAGGACCGTTGCTGGACCCGCCCCTGTGCCGACCGGCGGTCGTCCAGACACCGGCCACTGGTGCCAGGCCCGGCGTCGACGAGACCGAGACCCGCGTTGGCGCGGTTCCGGATCTCGTCGACGCCCCGTCGGCGATTCCTCGCCGAGTTCTGTGCACTGCGGTAGCCGCGATGACGGGGAGGCTCAGATGAAGGTGAACAGCCGGTCTGCCTCGAAGCGCGAAATCGGGCCCTTGTACGCCTTGGCCCGGTCGGGGTAGCCGAGAGCCAGCAGCACGGTGGTGGTGTGACCGGTTTCGCGGATCTTGAACGCCTTGTCGACGCTGGTCGGGTCGAACCCTTCGAGCGGTGTGGCGTCGACGCCGAGCTCGACGGCCGCCATCATGGTCATCCCGAGCACCATGTAGGTCTGCTTTTCCATCCAGTGGTTCAGATCCTTGTAGGCGTAGTTGCGCAGGTTCAGGAAGTCCCGCGTCATGTACTGCCACATCGCGTTCTTTTCCGGGTCGGGAAACCGGCCGTCGGCGGTCTCCTTGGCGAACACGTCATCGAGGTGGCTGTCGGGCACATCCGCCCGCGTCGTGAGAATAATGGTGTGCGACGCGTTCAGGATCTTCGAGCCGTTGTCCTGGAATCGTTCGCCCAAGTTGTCCGCGAGCTGCTTCTTGGCTTCGGCCGAGGCGAGGACGTAGAAGTGGTTCGGCTGGATGTTCGTCGAGGTCGGCGCGGACCGCAGGAACCGCAGCAATTGGTGAAGGGTTTCGTCCGGGATGGTCTTGCTGCCGTCGAAAGCCCGGGTGAGGTGCTGACTCATGAGCTTTTCGAGATCCATGTTCATCTGCTTTCTTGTGGCAACCGATAGGTGAACAGCGGTGGTTCGGGGAGTCCTGGCTAGTTCTTGCCGCGGGCGATCAGTTCGCCGATCCGGTCGAAGCCCAGACCCGTGGTGGCGGCCGCGAGGTCCCCGGCGACGAGGGCCTTGGTGGCCTGTTCGAGTGCCGCCATCGCGTTGGCGTAGAGGAACGGCCCCAAACTGATGCGCTTGACGCCGGCCTTCTGCAGCTGGGCGACCGTCAGCACCTTGTCCGAAGGGGACACGAGGACGTTGACCGGCGTGGGCGCGACCGCGGTGACGATCGCCTCGAGTGCGTCGAGGTCGGGCGGGAACGGTGCGTAGACCACATCCGCGCCGACCTCGGCGAATGCCGTGAGGCGCCGGATCGTGTCGTCGAGATCGGGTCGCCCCTGGATGAAGTTGTCGGTGCGCCCGGTCACGACGATGCGTCCCCTGGCCGCGTCGACGGCGCCGCGCACGCGAAGGACCGCCTCGTCGAAGTCGCGGATCGGCTGGTCGGGATCACCCGAGGTGTCCTCGACGCCGATACCGGCCAGGCCGAACTCGACGGCGGCCTCGACGGTCGCCGCGACGTCTTCGGGCGTGTCGCCGTAACCGTCCTCGAAGTCGCCATTCACGGGCAGTCCGGTGAGCCGGGCGAGGAGCCCCGCATGCTCGAGGTGCTCGCTGCGGGTGACTTCGTGGCGGCCATCGGGCCGGCCGAGCATGGCCGCGAGCGCTGCCGACGACGTCGCGATCGCCTCGAAACCGGCATCGGCCAGCATCAGTGCCGAGAGGCCGTCCCAGGCGTTGGGCATGACGAGGCCACCGTCGCGGGTGTGCAGCGCCATGAATTTCTCATAGAGCTCGGAGCCCGGCATATCGCACCTTTCGTGGATGATCATGGGGCCGTGAGAGGGTTACCGGGCTGTGTGCGCCGCCTTGACCGCGGCTGCGGTGATCAGCCGGGTGTGCCGGCGGCGTCGACCGCGGGGATGTCGATGTCGGTCTGGTTGACGTTGTTGATGAAGTTCGTGAGCAGCGCTTGCACCGCGACGGTGACAATCGCCAAGATCTGTGCGTCGGTGTACCCGGCGTCTCGCACACCCGCGAGGTCCTCGTCACTGACCTGTCCGCGGCTGTCGACCACCCGCCGAGCGAAGTTGGCGGCCGCGGCGCGCTTGGGGTCGACCGAACTCCCGGCGCGGCCCAGAGCGATGTCGTCACTCGACATACCGCCGAACTCGGACGACACGTAGGTGTGCATTGCCAGGCAGTAATCGCAGCCGTTGGCTTCCGACACGGTCAGCGCGATGCTGTGCCGGGTCCTCGCGTCCAGGACCCGGCTCAAGGTGCCTTGCAGGGTCGTGACGACTTCGAGGACAGTCGGGTTCGACGCGATGACCTTGAACATGTCCGGGACGAAGCCGAGCTGCGCACCAACCCCCTCGAGTATCCGCCGCGAGCCGGCGGGGACGTCTTCTGGAGCGGGCGCGTTCAGTCGTGACACAGCGAATCAACCTCCGGTAGGTGTGTGAGTGGTCAGCGTCGCGCTCAAGTCGGCTCTTACTGCTCCCGAGTTCCGCCGCGACGGTGAGCCCGCGCTGCCTGCGGCTTGGCCGGTGGCGCCGGTTGCGTCGGACCTGGTGACATGTGCTGCGCGAAGAACTCTTAACTGGACTATACAGACCAGAAACTCGCGCGTGAACGCTCCCCGTTGAGTCAGGTTTACCGACACCAACGCTCGCTGGTTGACAGGCAATGGACTTTTACGTCCACTGGTGAGGACACCGCACGCCATCTGAAGGACCTTGCTCCTGCGCACCCGAGGGAGGCGACGATGGACCTGCCGCCGGACTGTTCTCTGCGCTGGCAGCCCGCCTTCCCCGTGGACGCGAAGCTGACGCTCAAGAGCCTGAGGCGCGGCCGCCACGATCCGACCCACCGTGAGGAAGCCGACGGGACCCTGTGGCGGACAGCCCTGGCCCCGTCCGGGCCGGTCACCTACCGGATCCGGCAACAGCGCCTGGACGATCTGGACGTCGACGCGTGGGGGCCCGGTGCCGCGGAGTTCGTCGACAACGTCCGTACCGAGCTCGGCGAACACGACCGTCCCGAGGACTTCCGACCGGCACACCCCGTTCTGGAGCGGGCCTGGAGCAGGTTGCCCGGCCTCCGCGTTCCGCACACGGGACGGCTGTTCGAAGCCCTCGTGCCGGCAATCCTCGAGCAGCGGGTGGTCGGCTTGGACGCGCAAGCCGCCTGGACCCGCCTCGTCGGCGCGCACGGCGGCCCGGCACCGGGTCCGGCGCCCGGCCCGATGCGGGTCATGCCTTCGCCCGAGGTGTGGGCGAACCTTCCGATCTGGGAATGGCGGCGTGCCGGCGTCGACCTGCACCGCTCGAAGACCGTCATCTTCGCCGCACGGCACGCGGCCAAGCTCGATCGCGCGGCCGGCGACCCCGCTCGCGCGTATCAACTGATGGCAGCGATGCGGGGCATCGGGGCGTGGACCTCAGCACAGGTCGGGCACCGCGCGCTCGGCGACGCCGACGCGCTGCCGCTCGGCGACTTCCACCTCGGCCGGATGACCGGCACGGCCCTGCTCGGCCGGCCACTGGCGCAGCACGAGATCGAGGCGTTCTACCTGCCGTGGCGGCCGCACCGCTACCGGGTGGTTCGCCTCCTCGAGCTCACTCCGCGCGCTGCGCCGCGGCGCAGCCACCGCGCACCACGCGCCCGGCCGTTCCGCTGACGATCGGCGATGAACAGCCTACGTCAAATGACGTAGGAACTGCGTTGAATGACTGAGTGACGCCCGGGAAAAACGACCGATTGCCGGGGTTTCCCCGCCCGCCCTAAGTTCGATCCAGTGGTTGACGGAAGGAACTCAATGACATCGATCGTCCATTTACTGGATGGTGCCTGTGTCGCGATCCTCAAGGGATACCGGGACGGGTGGACGAAGCCGTCGGAGTTGCGCGTCAGTCCCTCCGGGTACGAATCCGTTGCGCTGGTGAAGCGCTTCGAAGTGTCCCGCGGAAATCCATTGGTACTGCTCGATCTCGATGTTGTCGTCGATCGCTCACTCGAGGGCGACAAGACGGCCATCACGTGGGCGGGAACGCCGGAACAGGAGTCTCAATGCTGAGTGCTGAGGAGAACGCGTATCTCTGCCGGGTCGGGCCGGGCACGCCGATGGGTGCGCTGCTGCGCCGGTACTGGCTCCCGATCTGCCTCTCGAGTGACGTGGCCGAGCCGGACGGACCTCCCCGGAAGTTCCGCTTGGTCGGCGAGGATTTCGTGGTGTTCCGTGATTCCGCCGGAACCGTCGGCGTGCTGGACGAGAAATGCATGCACCGCGGCGCTTCGCTGGCGATCGGCCGCGTGGAGGACTGCGGTATCCGTTGCCTGTACCACGGGTGGAAGTTCGGGGCGGACGGGTCGATCCAGGAGACGCCCAATCTCCCGGACTCACGGTTCCGTAGCCGGCTGCGGGCACCGGCACACCCCGTGCACGAGGCCGGTCAGATTGTGTGGGTGTACCTGGGCCCGGCGGACAAGCAGCCCCCGCCGCCGAGCTACGTCTGGATGAACGTGCCGCCGGGACACCTGGCGACGACGAAGATGGTGCACAAGGGCAACTTCATCCAGGGGGTTGAAGGAGAGATCGACTCGTCCCATGTCGGCCTGCTCCATCAGACCGAGATCGCCCTCGCCCGGACGGGTGAATACGACCCGGAGGGTATTGGCCGGGACCGCTTCCCGACGACCGACGACGCTCCGGTACTCGAGGTCGAGGACACGAAGTTCGGCTTCCACTATGCGGCGATCCGGAAGCTCAAGGGTGAGCACGAAGGCCAGTCCTACGTTCGCGTGACGCCGTTCATCATGCCGTTCCAGGCGCTGATCCCCCCGATGAACCTGGGTTTCATGTACGTCCCGATCGACGACACGCACACCTGCACGTATGTGGTGACGGGCGACCCGGCCAAGCCGATCGACAAGGCGGAATGGCTCAAGTGGCGAAGCCTCGAGGATGTCCAAGCGCCGAACTACACCCTGAATCCTAAGCAGGATCGCGAGGCGATGGCAGCGGGCACCTCGTTCTCGGGAGTGGCCGGCCTCATTCCCCAGGACGCGCTCGTGACCGATTCGATGGAGCCCATCGTCGACCGGTCGAAAGAGCACCTCGTCGCGGCGGACGTCGCCGTGGTGCGCATGCGACGCCTGCTGATCGACGCGGCGCGCAGTGTCGAGGCGGGCGGCGATCCCGTGGGGCTCGACGGCTCCGTCGACTGGGCCAAGTTCACCGCCGGGTCGGGAGTCGTCCCCCAGGGGGTTGCGTGGCAGACGCTGGTCCCGACGAACGTCACTGATTGATCGAACCGCCCATCACGCCGGAGGCCGGCCGCCGACCGGCCTCCCGGCCCGCACGAAGCGACGACGAAGTGGAGTCGAACGGTGACCCAGACGGACATGACACGGAGAGAGGTCGACCTCGACCTCGTGGTGGTGCGACGAACCGTGATCGCCCAGGAGGTCGTCGAGCTGGTCCTTGCGAGCCGGTCGGGAGAGGGCCTTCCCGCGTGGGATGCCGGCAGCCACGTGGATCTTCTCCTCGACGACGGCCTCGTGCGGCAGTACTCACTCTGCGGTCGCCCGGCGCGCGCCGAGTGGCGCGTCGCGGTGCTGCGCGAACGCGATGGCCGCGGAGGGTCGGCCCACGTCCACGATCGGCTGGCCGAAGGCGCCACCGTGCGCGCTCGGGGGCCGAGGAACAACTTCCCGCTGCTGCCCTCGCCGCGCTACCTGTTCATCGCCGGCGGGATCGGCATCACCCCGATCCTGCCCATGGTCGCCGCGGCCGAGGAGGCCGGCGCCCAGTGGCAGCTGTTGTACGGAGGGCGCACCCGCGGGTCGATGGCCTACAGTGCGGAGCTCGCGTCGAGATACGGGAGCCGCGTCGTCCTCTGCCCGGAAGACGAGAACGGCCGGCTCGACCTGGACGAGTGGCTCGGGACTCCGGCCGACGACGTCCTCGTCTACTGCTGCGGACCGGAGTCCTTGCTGCTCGCGGTCGAGGAACGGTGTGCGGAGTGGCAAACCGGCTCGTTGCGGCTGGAGCGCTTCGTCCCGAAGGCAGTACCCGATTCGCCGGACCACTCGTCGTTCGAGGTCGAGCTGGCTCGTACCGGCGGCTCGCTGACGGTAGCGCCTGGCGAAACCATTCTCAGAGCAGTGGAACGCGCCGGGGTCCGGCCTCCCTATTCGTGCGAGCAGGGTACGTGCGGGACCTGTGAGACGAAAGTGCTTTCCGGAACGCCGGACCATCGCGACTCCCTGCTCACGGAAGAGGAACGGGAAGAAGGCAAGACCATGATGATCTGCGTGTCCCGGGCCGCGTGCTCGAAGCTCGTACTCGATTTATGATGTCGCGGAGCCCGGCCGGCACCGGATGCGACATTCCCGCCAGGCCACCATCGGGCGTGCTGTCCTCGGCGGCACGATCAGCCTCACCACCTCGGTCCACCGGGAGCAGCAATGGCCACTGATCGCGGCCTTCAGGCGATGTCGCGGGTCGCGGCGACCTTGGCCGGATCGGGTTCCCTGTCCGACACTCTCACCGCCCTCGCAGGTGAGGTCCGGCGGTCGGCCGGACTCGCGGCCGTCCACATTCAACTCAGCGAGGCAGGCTGGCGCACGCTGCCCATCGGAGCGTTGTCAGGTCTGCCCGGAACCGCGGACGAATTGCGCGACCGGCTCGTCCAGTGCCAGGCGCTCGGCGCCGAACTGGTCTCCCTCAACGCGATTGCCCAACGCCGGCCCGTTGTCGTATCCCAGCGCCGGGAGACCTTTCACACCAATCCCGCCTGGGCGCCGATCCTTTCGATACATCAGGCGATTTCCTGGGAGAGCTTCGTGGCCGCGCCGTTGATCTTGCCCGACGGTGTGCTCGGTTACCTGAGCGCCTTCTACCCGCCCGGCCAAGAACCGGATCCCGACGAGATCTACTTCCTGTCGGCCGTCGCGGACCAGGCCGCGGTGACGATCGACCACGCCGGGATGATCGTCGACAGCCGCGCCCGCGCGGTCATGGAGGAGCGTCGCAAGTTGGCCGCCGACCTGCATGACTCCATCGTGCAGGAGATGTTCTCGTTGTCGATGCACGCCAGGGCGATCGAACTGACCAGCGAGACGTCCGGGGCCGTTGCGGTCGCCAAGATTCGCGCCGACGCCGCTCGGGTGGTGGATCTGTCGCAGTCGGTGGTGAAGTCGTTCCGTTCGATGATCGCGGAACTGCGGGCACCGCAGCCTCCGGAAAGGTCCGTGGTGATGTCGATCCGCGAGTGGGTCGCCGAGGCGAGTCGCGACACCGATCTGACGGTGAAGGTCGTCGACGAGGTCGGCGACATGGACCTGCTTCCCGAGCATCGGGAAGAAGTGTGGTTCCTCGTTCGTGAAGCGTTCCACAACGTCGTCAAGCACGCCCGGGCGAAGCACGCGGTCATCCGATTCGCGCAACGACACGAGGAGTCCCGAACCCTCCTGGTCATCGAGACGTCCGACGACGGAGTGGGGTTCCAAGAGCGAAGCTCGCTTCCCGGCCACGTGGGTTTGATTTCGATGAGCGAACGCGCCGAGCGCCTCGGGGGGACGCTCACCATCGTGACCCGGCCCGGCAGCGGCACTCTCGTGCGCCTCGAGTTCTGTCCGGCCGAGCCGGGAAGCAGGTCGCTCCGTGCCGACAGCGCCGTCCGGATCGACTGGCAGGAACCGTCCGACGTGGCGAGCGAGAAGCAGTGAACGAGCCGGCAGCCGAGCAGATCCGACTGATGCTCGTGGACGACCACGCGGTGGTCAGGGCCGGGCTGCGTTCGTATGCCGACGCGGTTCCCGAGCTTTCGGTGGTGGGCGAGGCCGTTGACGGGGCAGACGCGCTGGGGCGCCTCGCGGAACTGGCCCAGGAGGGCCGGTTACCGGATGTGATCCTGATGGATCTGGTCCTTCCGGGTATCGACGGGATACAGGTCGGCAGTCTGATCACCGCGCGGTATCCCACCGTGAAGATCCTGATCATGACCAGCTTCAGTGAGACGGGGAACGTCCGGCGGGCCATCGACGCCGGCTTGTCCGGTTACCTCCTCAAAGACGCGGGTTCCGACGAGATCGTCGCGGCGGTGCGAGCCGCGGCTCGCGGTGAGCTTTATCTGGACTCCGCGATCACCCGCTGCCTGACCGGCCCGGCCGAACGAAGCGGCACAGGTCTTGACGGGCTGACACCGCGCGAGCGTGAGGTGCTGATCCACATCGCGACGGGGCTGTCCAACATCCAGATCGCGAACAAGCTGCAGATCAGCGAACGCACGGCTCGCACCCACGTCAGCAACCTGTTCGCCAAGTTGGGCGTCGGCTCACGGACACAGGCCGCACTGCTCGCCGTCCGCGCGGGTCTCACCTCGGAGTCGCCCTGACCTGACCGGCGCTGGGCCGGCCGCTCCGGCGAAACTGATTGTCGGTCACCGTGCCGGCTGTGCACCGGCCGTGCCGGCGTGGGGATCGCGGGCGGCGAGGACGGTGAACACCGTGGCGATGAGCGCCAGGCCGCCGTACCCGAGTGCGATCTGCGGTAGCGACAAGAACGCGGAGAGCCGGCCGGCGATGAGGGCTGGGATCGTCGCGCCGCAGTAGGACAGGATGTAGACGACCGTGAAGATCGGCGCCCGGTCGGCCACGTCGCTGCCCTCCAGCAGGCCGCGGGTGGCGGAACTGATGGCGATGCCTTGGCTGGCGCCGGCGACGATCGTCGCGGCGAAGAACAGCACCAGCGCACCGGTTGCGATCGCCGTGATGATGCCGATCATCCCCAGCAGGAACCCGATCATGCCGACGCGCTGGGCCACCGCCGGCGTGAACCGGCCACCGAGCGGAGCGCCGAGAACACTCGGACCCATGTACGCGGCGAACACCAGCCCCAGAATGAGGGGGCTCTGACTGCGGAGCTGGTCTTCGACCAAGGCCGGCACGAAGGCTTGGAAGAACGCCCCGGTCGCCCAGGTGGACAGGAGCACCGCCGCCGCGACGGGGAGCAGGTGCCTCACCCTGGCCGGAACGCGGACCCGGGGCCGCAGCGACCGCCAAGCGCCCGGCGTCGGAGTGACGGTTTCCGGGCTCACGATGATGAGCGCGGCAGAGACGAGAAGCAGGCCGATCACGACCAGGTAGATGAGATCGCGCGGCCACGGACCGAACTGGACCAGCGCGCCGGAACCGATGGCGCCGACGGCGAGGCCGAGCATCACTGTCTGACTGGAGGCGACGGAGGCCAACCAAGCGGGCCTGGCCGGTGCGGCGTCGACGATGTAGGACGTGAGGCTGCTGCTGGCCACGCCGGCACCGAAGCCCATCAGGAGCCGGCCGGCGATCAAGATGCCAATGACTCGTCCCGGCCTCTCCCGGGCGACCCGCCGGTGCATGACCCTCACCGCGATGATCGCCAACGGCCACCAGGAGGAATTCGCCATGCACATCCGGGCCGCGCTGCGGGACGGAATCACTCCCGCGGAAATCCAGGAAGTCCTGCTGCAATCGGCCATCTACTGCGGGGTACCCGCGGCCAACACCGCATTCACCATCGCCAACAGAATAATGGCGGAGAACGGCGACTGACTGGATCAGTGTGCTGGCACGAGATCGTTCGGCGCCGACATTCGACTCGACCTGCGTCAAACTGTCCTGAATATTTTTCACAGTATGGTCGTGCGGTAAGTGGTGCCCGAGTGCGCCGATGCTCTTTGTTGATCAGCGTCGTAAGACGTCAAGATTTCACGCCGCCAATACCGCTGAACTGAAAGTACTGTTCAGGCGAAGAGCGGATGCAGAGAGAGGTGCCCGATGAAGGCGATCGTGGTGACGGACGAGGCCGCGGGAACGGCCGGGATGAAGCTCGTGGAACGGTCCGAGCCGGCCGCGGCGGGGAACGATGTCCTCGTCGAGGTTCACGCGTCGGGGTTCACCCCGGGTGAGCTGTCGTGGCCCTCGACCTGGACGGATCGCCTGGACCGGGATCGGACGCCGTCGATTCCCGGGCACGAGGTGGCCGGCGTGGTCGCGAGCCTGGGCTACGGCACCGCGGGATTGTCGGTCGGTCAACGGGTGTTCGGGCTGACCGACTGGACTCGCGACGGCACGCTGGCGGAGTACGCGGTCGTCGAGGCGCGCAACCTCGCGCCGCTGCCCGGTGATGTGGACTTCACCGTGGGTGCGAGCCTCCCGATCTCGGGTTTGACCGCGTGGCAGGGGTTGTTCGTGCACGGCCGGCTGGAGGCCGGGCAGAGCGTCCTCGTCCACGGCGCGGCCGGGGGAGTCGGGTCGATGGTGACGCAGCTCGCGCGTGAGGCGGGTGCTTACATCGTGGGCACCGGGCGCAAGGCCGACGGTGAGGCGGCGCGGGATTTCGGTGCGAACGAGTTCGTCGACCTGGAGAACGACGCCCTGGAAGAGGTCGGGGGTGTGGATCTGGTGTTCGATGTGTTCGGTGGTGACATCGGGTCGCGGTCCGCGGGTCTGGTTCGGGCCGGAGGGATGCTGGTGACGATCGCCGGCCCGCCGGAGACCCGGCCCGCCGACGGCTTGGCGATCGACTTCGTCGTCGAGGCCGATCGCGCTCAGCTGGGTGAAATCGTGCAGCGGGTGCGAGACGGCCGGGTGCGCACGAACATCGGCACCGTGGCGAGCCTCGATGACGCCGTGGCCGCCTTCAACCCGACCCAGCGGAAAAAGGGCAAGACGATCATCCGCGTTCGCCCGTGACGACTCGAAGACCAAGACTGGTTCGACGCTACGGCCTTGTCGACCCGTGGCAAGTTTTCGATTCGGCCCGCGGAGGTTCGTGATCCACGGCGACAGAGCACGTAGGGGAGACCTGGTCTTCCGGCCGCAGCAGCGACACGCTGTCCACCGGAGCGGAGGCGTGTCGCGGCGGGGCAGCGCTGCCAGGCCCGCCGGCGGTTGCGGATGACGTCGGCGGGCCCCTCATCTGATACTGCCGTGAGCGTTGGGGCACTGGCCGGATGAATCCCGAAGCGCCTGAAGGACGCCTCGGGGACGTCGAAAACGGTGCCGGTGCTCAATCGAGCTGGTGGACATAGCTGATGAAACCCTGAAAGTCGGCGACCTTGTCGTAGAGCAGCCGCGCACGGTCGTTGTCTTGCTTGGTGTGCCAGTAAAGCCGGGCTGCGCCGCGGTCCCGGGCCACCTGGGCGACGTGCTCGATCAGCAAGCGCCCTGCGCCGTGGCCGCGCGCGGCCTTGTCCACGAACAGGTCCTGCAGGTAGCACGAACCTGACGACCACGGGTTGGCGTGGAACAGGTAATGGGCGATGCCGACCACCTGCCCGTCGTCGAGCCGGGCGGCGCAGCCGAACACTTCCTCGGCCCGCAGAAGCCGGTGCCAGGTCCGCTCGTAATCCTGATCCGACACCTCGGTCCGGTAGAACTCCTTGTAACCGCGCGCCAATTCTTCCCAGCGGTCGCGGTCTTCCGCCCGCAGCGGACTGATCTCGATCATTTCGCCATTATGGGCAGGGAGTGTCCAAGGTGGAAGGCCGGTCAGAGATGCGCACGTGGATGTCGAGGTCCGTGTACTCGTCCCCCTCCCTGCCTGACAGTGTCTCGGCGTCGGTGGTTCTCACTCGTAAGAATCACCGGAGAGCGGGTGCTAACGGTCCAGGATTGCAATGGACAAGCCGGCGCCAGGCACCCAGGGTTCGTGGCGGTCACCCACGAAATGACAAGTCTCGAGGCAAGGCATGAGCAACTGCGACGCACTGGACGAGTTCCTCCGGACCGATCCGCGGGACGTCGGTTGCGACCTCGCTCTCGACGCGCTCCACACCTATGCGGAGATGGCGGCGGCCGGCGACAACCCCGAAGAGCATTACCCGGGGTTGGCGACACATTTGCAGTCGTGCTGCGCCTGCTCGGGAGATCACGAGGCCCTGTTGCGCGCGCTGCGCGAATTCGGCGGCGACGACCCGCGCTGACCAGCGTCCCATCCGGTCCTTCGGTGCCGGCGCCTGTGCCCTCCTGTGAGAGGTCAGGTCAGCTGCGGACTTCGCTCGATGACCGGGGCATGAGAGGCCTGCCCAGTCCAGAACGATACCGAGAGGAATGCGTCCTCAGGTGATCGAGCGACACGTCGAGAACCGTGGCCAGCTGGTCGGGGTCACGCGTGGTCCGGGCGAGCAGGAATCCGCCCTGCAGTGCACCCATGATGGCGGTGGCGATCGTGTCCGGGTCGGCGCCGGAGTCGAGCTCACCGTTTTCCTGGATGCGCCGGAACGCCGCCGCGAGAAGGCTTTCCCACGCCGCGAACCCATTGACCAGCGCGCGGTGACCACGGTCGTACCGTCCGGCGAGCTCGCCGATGAGCGACCCGATCGGGCAGCCGCCGGCGCCGCCGCTGACGCGGTTGTCCTCGACGAGCTTGTCCCGCCAGGCTTGGAGGTCGGAGAGCGAGCGCACTCCCTCAAGCAGGGGCTTCTGAGCGGCCAGCACGCCCGCCACCTGGGCTTGGACGACCGCCTCGAAAAGCGCGTCTTCGTTCTCGAACACCTGCTGGAGTCGTGTCTCGGGGACACCGCTGGCCGCCGTGACGTCGGCGAAGGTGATTTCCCCGAGCTGGCGCTCGCGCAGCAGGTTGATCGCCGCTGTCACAACCAGCCGGTGCGGCTCCGGGGCATCCTCGGCGTGCATCCCGGTCTGGTCACCCGACATGCCTCGAACACTAGCGGACGTGCGGTCCGGAGTACACCTCGGCCCGGAAGAGTTCTGGACGGTCAGGTCCACTGTTCGATTCCGGTGCGGGGCGGCTACGCGGCCAGGAAGGTACGAACGTGATCGATCGCCATGTCGAGCGTCAGCTTCATGGGCTCGGCGGAGTGGGCTGTCTGCGCGAGCAGGTAACCACCCTGCAACGCGGCGACCAGAAAGGTCGCGAGCTTTTCGGGATCCGCGTCCCGCCGGAGGATGCCGGAGGCGCGCATCCGCGTCAGCCCCTCGGCCAGCAGCTCCTCCCAGATCTCGAAGTACTTCGCGAGCATCGAGCGGGCTTCTTGGTCCCGATCGGCCAGTTCGGCGGCCAGCGAGCCGATCGCGCAGCCGTAGGCTCCGTCGCGGAGGGAGGCACGCTGGACGAGCGCGTCGCGCCAGCGTTCGAGGCCGCGGATCGAGTTCAACCGCCTGAGCTGGTCCTCCTGGCGGGCGATGAGCTGCGCGCCCTGGGCTGCCACGACCTCGCGCACGAGGGCCTTCTTGTCGGGGAAGTGGTGGTAGAGCTGCGACTTGCTCGTGCTGCTGGCTGCCCGGACGTCGTCGAGCGTGGTCGCGGCCACCCCTTTGACCTGGATCAAGTCGACCGCCGCCTGCACGATGCGGGACCGGGTCGCCGCGCCGCGGGCGGTCAGCCGGGTTGTCTGCGTCGTGCCCTGCGGTTCGTCCACGGCCGTCAGGTTACCGCACGGTGTGACCGGCGACCTACGACCAGCTGGACCGCACGGTCCGCATGGAGGCAGTAACCGGCCCCGTCGAGAGCAGGCTGGGTGCGCTCGGCCGAGGCCTCGTCGCGCGTCGTGTGCGGGACGTAGCCGGCGATCGACTCCACGATGGAAGGCGGCGTACCCGCGCGAGCAACGGTATCCTCCCTGGTAGCCGCATTGGCGCCGTGCGTTCGGTCGACGGGAAGGCGCGGCGAACCCGGGGCGGATCGTTCGTGGCGGCGGGGCCGGCACGCTGTCCCGTCCGGCGTTCGTCGAGGCCGAGCCCCGAGATCTGCCGCAGCCGCTGAGCCGAGCTTACCGATTCCTTTCGGGTTTCAGTCCGCCGCGAATCGCGCCACGGGATGGCGATCGCGCCACGGCGGTCGAGGCGAGGCAGCGGGTCGGGAACGCGGCTCTCACGGGAGCGTGAGGTCGCGCTGTGACGCGCCACGCGGTGGTGGTACATGCTTTGCTTGGACCTCAGGGTCCAGTATACGGTGGCATCATGCTGGACCTTGAGGTGGCGCCGATTCGACGCCGTGCCCGAATGTCTGCGAATAATGATGCTTTTCACTGGGAAACTTCAGCAAATGAGGTCGCTGCGACTGGGGGCAATGGCCGGACGTCGAACGTTGTCGAAGAGCGAGATAAGGGACCTATCAGTCCAGTTTATGAGGTCCGGGCAAGTGTGATCGTTCTGTTGCGCCGGGGGGTCGGGTCATGACCGGTGATTCCGCCGGAGAGGGGGCGAGCTTCGAGTCCGTGGCCGATGGCGCTGCAAGGCAACGGGTATTGGCCGCGGTGGTGGACCTGTTGTGCCGGCGCGGGCTGCGAGCCGCGGAACTCACCGTGGTGGCCGACATGGCGGGCGTGAGCGCATCGTGGCTGCGTGGGTACTTCGCGGACGTCGAGGCGCTCGTCGCGGAGGTGGTGCGGATCCAGGTTCGCGACGTCTTCGAGGGTCCCGGCCGCCGGCTGATGGCGGCGGTCAGCCCCGACGACCTCTACCGGTGGCGTGACGATGTCGTGGCCCGTTATCGCGCCACGTGGATCTCGGCCGGATACCCGCTGGGCATCGTCGTCCACGAGTTGACTGGGCGCGACGGCCGGGCCGGCCAGGCCCTGGCGACGAGCCTCGGGCCGTGGCAGTCCGCGCTAGAAGGCGCCTTCCTGCGGCTGCGCGATCGCGGCGAGCTCGCGATCGGGTCGAGGCCGGCCGAATTGGCGACCGCGGTCATGGGTGCGCTCGTCGGTGCGATGGGCCGGTACCGGAAGGCGGGCACATCGGGCGACGTGCTGGAGCCATTCGACATCATGCTCCGCCACGTCCTCGCCGCGCGAGGCCGATGATCGGCCCGGAGTGCGTTTGTGCCCGTCCTGAGGGTGTTCCTTCGTGGCGAACGGCCGGGCCGGCGTTCTGGCCCAGTTGGTCCTCGCTGACCTCGGCGGATGACCGACCCCCGATGGCTGTCGCGTCCGTCGTCGCAGGTGCGCGTGCGGTAACCTGTCACCGTGGCAGAACCGGAGCGCACGGTGAGGGCTACCCGGCTGACGGCGCGGGGTGAGGCGACGCGCGCCCGAATCCTGCAAGCGGCGGTCGATTTGATGTCTGTGAAGGGCGTGGCCGCGACGACGCTGGACGATGTGCGCGCGGCCAGCGGCACGAGCAAGTCGCAACTTTATCACCACTTCGATGACAAGGACGCCTTGGTCCAGGAAGTCATCGGCCGCCGGGCGCAGGTCCTGCTCGGTTGGCACGAGGAGCAGCTGAGGCGGCTGAACTCCATGCGGGGTCTCGAGCGGTGGCGAGACGCGGTCGTCCAGCACAACGCCCTGCGCAACGGTGCGTACGGTTGCCCCCTCGGCTCGATGGCGAGTGAGCTGTCCGACCGGAACGAACGAGCACGTTCAGAGCTCGCCGCGCACTTCGAGCGGTGGGAAGGCCTGATCGCGGAGGGTTTGGAGCGGATGCGAGTCGCCGGCAAGCTGCGGCCCGACGCCGACGCTCAGCGGCTCGCGATCGGGCTGATCGGGGCCCTTCAAGGCGGGTACCTGCTCGCGCAGACCAAACAGGACGTCGCGCCCATGAAGGTCGCGCTGGACATGGCGATCGACTGCATCAGGGCGTTCGAGGCCTGACTTCGGCTCCGATCGTCCGGGCCCACGGACGGGACTCGGTGGACCAGTTCTCATCCGGCGAAGCGGTCTGGTCGGCGTGCTTCCTCAGCAGACTGCTCCGCGATGTCCCCTGATGGTGGTGGCGAGCAGGGCCATGGCCTCGTCGATGGCGTGTGATGCGATGTTGCCGTAGCCGATCACCACACCGTCAGGGTTCGGGTCAGGGTTGAGCTGGTAGCGGGTGATGGAGTCGAAAACGATCCCGTGGGCTCGTGCGCGCGCGGTCAAGTGATCGGGGTGGGTGTCGTCGAGTCGCGTGGCGAGGGTCTGGACCCCGGCGGCCGTCCCGACGAGCCGCAGGGGCACGCGATGGCGGGTGATGGCCAGTTCGAGTGCTCGCCGGGCTGTTCGGTAGCGGGTCCGGGCGGCGCGGATGTGCCGGTCGTAATCGCCGGCTTCGACGAGATGGGCCAGAGCGAGCTGATCGAGAGTCGGGCTGCCGTGATCGGCGAGGAACTTGTTCGGCAGTAGCTCGGCGTGCAGCTCGGCCGGGCTGACCAGCCAGCCCAACCGGACCGCCGGGGCGAGTGTCTTGCTGGTGGATCCAACGTAGACGACACGGTCGGGCGCACGGCCTTGCAGACAGCCGACGGCACGTCGATCGAAACGGAACTCGCCGTCGTAGTCGTCCTCGACGACGATGGCGCCGCATCTCCCGGCCCAGGCCAGCACCGCCTCCCGGCGGGTGGGCGCCATGATCGCACCGGTGGGGAACTGATGGGCCGGCGTGGTCAGCACCGCGTCGACGCCCCGCTCGGGTAGTTGATCCACGAGGATGCCGTCGGCATCGACCGGGACGGGCAGGACGGTCAGGCCGGCCTGGCGCAGGATGGGCGCCCGGTGTGGCAAGCCGGGGTCCTCGAGCGCGACGGTCATGGCACCTCGGGTACGCAGCGTTTGTGCGAGCAAGTGGAGACCTTGAGTAAAGCCCGCGCAGATCAACAGCCGCTGGGGGTCGGCGTCCACGCCGCGGACCCGGCCGAGGTAAGCGGCCAGCACTCGGCGCAGCCGGGGATGTCCCGCGGGGTCGGGGTAGCCCAGATCGGAATCCGCCGCGGCGGCCAGCGCGGCCGTCCACGCACGCCGCCAGAGGCGGCGAGGGAACGCCGACAGCGTCGGAATGCCAGGACGCATGTCCCATCGAGGTACGCCCTCTCCCGACCGGAGAGCGTCCGGCACCTCGGTCGCCGGCGGGAGGGACAGCTCGGAGACGCAGGTACCGGAGCCCGGCCGACTGACCAGATAGCCCTCGGCGGTGAGCTGCGTGTAGACCTCGACCACAAGGCGCCGGGAGATTCCCAGGTCTTCGGCCAATACGCGGCTGGCGGGCAACCGCTCGCCGGCCGCTAGTGTCGCGTGTCGTTAGTTGTTTGACGGTTGGGTGGGTGTCAGAATGCGGTATGGCGAATCGACCGGCTGCCGCGCTGTCTCTTCGTGATG
>NZ_JBFBAE010000045.1:0-57993 GCF_040689465.1 Amycolatopsis sp. NPDC051373
GTGGTGCCGCGGGTCGCCGGGCTGCGCTGTGGCCGGCGGTCAGCGCGGCCGCGCGGACGGCCGGTGGGGTGGTGGTGCTGCTCGCGGCGGCCACGGTGCTGTCGCGCGCGCTGGGTGATTCCGGCGCGCGTACCGCGCTCGCGTCCGCCGGACTGCCGCTCGCCTTCGCCGCGGGCGCGCTGGCCCTGGCCGGGGCGCCGCCGACGTCCGCGGCGGGCGCGTGTCCGGGACTGTTCGGCGATGCCCTCGCTTTCGGTCCGCCGCAGGTGCTCGCGGGGTGCGCGGCCGTGCCGGTGGCGTCGCTGGTGGCGCTGGTGGCCGTGGCCGAGCCGGGTGCCGGTGTTCGTGGGGGGCGCTCATGGCGAGCGTCCACGGCGGGGCCGCCGCGTGGCACGCGACGGGCGGCGCCGGCGCCGCCGCCGGCGCCGCGGCTTCGGCAGCGGGCGTGGTTCTGGTTTTCTCGCCCTTGTCCGGACCACTGGTCGCGCGGCTCGGGCGGGTCCCGGCGCCCGCGTTGCCGCAGACCACGGCCGACCTCGTGCGCGATGAACCCCAGCCGCAGCGGCGCGCGGTGTACGCGAGGTGGTGCGGGCCGAGCAGTTCCTCACGGGGCTGCTCGGCGGGGCGGCCGTCGCGGCGGCGGCGGCGGAGGAGGAGAAGGAGGAGGAGGAGGAAGGTGTATTGGCCGCGGACGGGCGGACGTCGGCGATCGTGCTGCTCGCCGTGCTGGCACTGGGCTTCTCCGTGCAGGCCCGGCTTTATCCGGCCGTGCGGCAACGGCCTCCGCTGCCCGCGACGGGGCTGCACGGGTTCCCGGCGCCGGCGGTCGATCAGCTGATCGCCGAAACCCCCAGACAGTCGCCGTGCAGGCGCTGGGGTCCTCCGTGCAGGCCCGGCTTTATCCGGCCGTGCGGCAACGGCGTCCACTGCTCACGGCGGGGCTGTGCGGGTTCGCGGCGCCGGCGATCGGCCCGCTGATCGCCGAAACCCCACTGACGGTCGCCGTCCTAGCGGTGGAGTTCTCCATGCAGATCCGGCTTTATCCAACAGCGCGGCAACGGCTCCCGCTGCTCACGGCGGGGCTGTGCGGGTTCCCGGCGCTGGCGGTCGTTCAGCTGATCGCCGAAACCCCCTGACAGTCGCCGTGCCCGCGTTGATGGTGGCGGCCGCGATGGCGGCCCTGCTCAGTCTCGTGCACAGCCGGAGCGCACCGGGGGCGCGGCTCGGGCGGTACGCGGAGCTGTTCGAGGTGCTGCCGAAAAGTCTCACCCGCGCATGGTCACTCCTCGCGCACGCTCACGGCCGCCGTTGGCCGGAAGCGGTCAGCGCGTCCACTCCTCCACGCGCACCCCGAGCAGCTCCGCCGCCACGCGCAGCTCGCGCCGGCGGTCGCCCGGGACGGCGTGGATGTGGTTGGCACCGAATCCCCTCAGGAACACCGGCGCCTCGACATCGAGCCGGGCGAACGCGTGCGGCCATTCCGGTGTGGAGCGAGCGGCCAACGCCGTGTTCGTCGCGTCGTCGTAGCATTCGAACTCGCCCAGCACGAGCTGCAGCCGATAGGCGCCGTCGAGCCGCGTCAGTCGCGCGAGGGTCATCTGCCCGGGCGCCGCGAAGTGCGCGACGGACGCGCCACCGGCGGGAAAGAAGAACACCGACGGATACAGGTGCACCCGGCCGAGGTTCTCCGCCGGATTGTCGCTGCGGGCGGCGAACCACGTCGCGTGTTGTCCGGAATTGCACAGATCCCACACGTCGCGATTGGGATGGTGGTGCCGGACGTCCGCGAACAGCACCGGCGTGCCCGTGATGCGGTGCATCAGCTGCATCGTCAGCGCACCGTCCATATCGGACTCCGTGGCGGTGACGTGGACGGCCTTGGGCCCGTTCCAGTCGTACGGGTCGTTGAGCAGCGCCTCCGCCACGTCCATCGTCGCGAAGTTCTCCGTGAGCTCAGGCTGGGCTTTGATGCCCGAGAAGTCCAGGTGCCGCTCGGCCGCGATATCCCGCACGGCCAGGTACGCCTGGATCTGCCGCTCCAGCAACGCAGGCGTGAGCTTCTCCCCGTCATAGTGGACGGTCGCGAGCCGCTCCAGCCACTCGCGCCCGCGCGCGGCCTCGACGGCATCGGCCTTCTCCGCGCGCAGCACGAGCTCGTACTGGTCGATCTCCTCGACGTCCACGCCGAATTGCCGCATCCACTGGTCCGTGTTCGCGACGGCCGTGTTCATCCCCATCGGCCGCCCGCCGAAGCGCCCGAACGTCGAGCCGCGCAGCGACGCCACGGCGCCGGCAGCCCGCGCGTGCAAGACGACGTCGTCGACCAGCGCCGGGGCGTCCGGCGCGCCCCACAGCCGCGTGTGGCGGCGGCCGAGCTGGTCCAGGGCGCCGCCCGCGGCGAGCATCCCGACGAGCCCCGGTTCCGCCGGATCGGTGGACGCGACGAGCAGCAACGGCGTCGTCGTCGCGTCGGCCGCCAGCATCGTGAAGTGCGGGAAGCTCCAGACGGCGTAGTAGAACACCGTCACGTCCACCGAAGCCGCGGCGACGGACCGGGCGGCCGCGGTCGCCGTGGTGTTGGTGGCCACGAGCCCGCCGCTGATCACGTCGTGGCCGGCGGCGGTGAGAGCGGTGATGAACGAGTCCACTTTGGATCGGATGAACCCGATGTTGCGCCGGTGCACGTGATCGCGACCGTCGGAGATCGCGATGACCCCGATGCGCGTCATGAGCCTTGGTTCAACTCGGCGTAGACCTGCGTGGCGTTGTCCTTGGTGATCAGCCGCGTCTGCAGGGTCTGCGTCTTCTGGACCTGCCCGCAGTCGACGAGCAGTTTCTTGGCCGCGGCAACGGCTTCCGCCCCGCCGGTCGGGTAGATGAACGTGGCCGACAGCCGCCCGGCCTCCACCGCCTTGATGCCACCCTCCGGCACCGGGAGCCCGTCGATGCCGACGATCGGCAGAGCCGCCTTGCCCGCGTTCTGCGCGGCGAGCCGCGCGCCTTCGGCCATCGGGTCGTTCTCGGAGAAGATCGCCTGCGCGTCGGGGTGGGCCTTGAGCAGCGCGTCGGCCTGCTGCTGGCCCTTGTCGCGCAGCCAGTCGGCGTCGGCCGTGCCGACGATCGTGATGCCCGAGCCCGCGATGCCCTCGTTGAAGCCGTCGGCGCGTTCCTTCGCCGGCGTCGAACCCGCGAGGCCCTTCAGCTCCACGATCTTCCCGCCCTGCGGCAGGAGGTGCTGCTTGAAGTACTGGCCGGCCTGGCGCCCGATGTCCACATTGTCCGCGCCGATGAACGACGTGTATGCCTCACCGTCCACTTTGCGGTCGAGCACCAGCACCGGAATGCCCTGGTCGTAGGCCTTCTTCACGACGCTGGTGAGCGGCGTCGCCTCGTTGGGGCTGATGATCAGCAGGTCGATCTTCTGCGTGAGGAACGTGCTGACCTGCTCCACCTGTTTCGAGTTGTCCTGCGCGGCGTCGGCGAAGTTGACCGTGAACTGCGGGATCGACGCGGCCGCCTTGCGGATGTCGTCGTCCATGCGCACGCGGTAGGGCTCGCCGAGGTTGGCCTGGCTCATGCCGATGGTGAACTTCCCGCCCGGCCCCTTGCACGCCTGCGTGGCGGGCCCGGCGCCGGACGACGCACCGGGCGCGTTCTCGTGCGTGGTGCCGCAGGCCGTGGCCACGAACGCGACCCCCGCGACCGCGAGCGCCAGCCCGCGGCGAGTGGTGGTGGACATGTGAGCTCCTCTTCCCTGGCGAACGTCTCTACGGCCCGGCCTGCGCGCGGCCCGGACGCAGTCGCTGCAGTCCGGCGGCGAACACGATCACCACGCCGACCACGATCAGCTGCACGTTGGAGTCGATGTTGTTGAGCTGGAGGATGTTGTCGAGCACGCCGACGAGCAGCGCGCCCGCCACGGTGCCTAGCACGGTCCCGCGCCCGCCCGAGAGGCTGGTGCCGCCGATGACGACGGCGGCGATGGCGTTGAGCTCGTAGCCGTTGCCGTCGTTGGGTCCGCCGAAGTTGAGCTGTCCCGCGTGGACGATGCCGGCGAGCGCGGCGAGCAGGCCGCAGATGCCGAACACGAGCACCTTCACCCGCACCACGGGCACGCCGGAGAGCCGCGCGGCCTTTTCGTTGCCGCCGATCGCGTAGATGTGCCGGGAGAAGGCGCTCACCCGCAGCAGCACCATGGCGAGGGCGGCGACCACGACGAAGATGAGCGCGGGGATCGGCACGGTGCCGTTGAACGTCCGCTCCCCCAACAGCGAGAACGGGACCGGCGCCTGGCCGGGGCCGTCGCCGTAGGTGATCGACACGCCTTCGCCACCGGACCACATGCGCGCGAGCCCGCGGGCGATCTGCATGCCGGCGAGGGTGACGATGAACGACTGGATGCGGAACCGTGCGCTCGCGACCCCCTGGACCAGGCCGAAACCCAGGCCCAGTGCGAGGATCGCGAGCACGGCTGGGACGAGTGCCCAGTCGTTCGTGGTGAGCAGCTCGGCGATGCCGACGCTCGCCAGGCCCACCACCGAGCCCACGGACAGGTCGATGCCGCCGACGAGGATCACCAGCGTCATGCCGACGGCGAGGATGCCGATCTCGGAGATGGCGCGGACGACGTTGAGCAGGTTGTCGGCGCCGAGGAACACGAGGTCGCCGTCGTTCGAGGGTGAGAACACGATCGCGGCGGCGAACACCACGACGAGCCCGAAGACGCTCTGGAACCGGAACAGCGTGGCGAGCACCCTGCGGCCGGTCACCGGACGTCGCCCATCGACGCGGCGAGCAGCTCGCCTTCGCCGGCGAGGGCGGTGTCAAGCTCGTGCACGGTCTTGCCGCCGCGTAGCACCACCACGCGGTCGCAGACTCCCACGAGCTCGGCTGGTTCGGACGACGCGAGAAGGATTCCCACCCCGGTCTGTGCGACTTCTCCCAAGATCCGGTAGATCTCGGCCTTCGCGCCGACGTCTACTCCTCGGGTTGGTTCGTCGAGTAACAGCAGTTGTGGTTTTGTGAGCAAAGCGCGTCCGAGAACCACCTTTTGCTGATTACCTCCGGACAACGCGCCGACCGGGTCGGCCAGTGTGCGAAGTTTGACATCGAGCTGTTCGGCCGAGTTGTGCGCGGTTTCGCGCTCTCGGCCGGCGGAGACGATGCCGAAGCGGGCGAGGGCGTCGACGACGGAGAGGACGGTGTTGGCGAGGATCGAGTGGTCCAGCGAGAGCCCGGAGATCCGGCGGTCCTCGGGGACGAAGGCCACGCCGTTGCGGAGCGCGTCTCGCGGGGATCGCGGCCGGTATTCCCCACCGTTGAGCCGAATTCGGCCACTGGTGATGGTTCCGGGGGACGCGCCGTAGAGGGTTTCGAGGAGTTCGGTGCGTCCTGAGCCGAGCAGCCCGGCGACCCCGACGATCTCACCGGCGGCGACACTCAGGCTGACCCCCGCGAGTTCACGGCGGCCCGCCTTCGGTGTGACAACAAGTTCGTCTACCACCAAAACGTGTTCGTCTTCGGACGGCTTGGTGTCGGTCGTGAACATCTGCTGCACCGGCCGGCCCACCATCGCTTCGGCGACCTGTGACGCCGTCAGCTCGCGCGCGGCGAACTCGGCGACGACCTCGCCGTTGCGCAGCACCGTCGCCCGGTCCGCGACACGTCCGATTTCTTCCATGCGGTGGGAGATGTACACCAGGGCCACACCGGCTGTGCGCAACTGGTCGATCACTGTGAACAACCGCTCGACTTCGCGGGGGGAAAGCGCCGAGGTCGGTTCGTCCATGATCAGGATCTGTGCGTTCAGCGACAGCGCTTTCGCGATTGTCACCAATTGTTGTTCGCCGGTGCGCAACCGCTCGACCGGCATGGTGGCGTCGAGGTCCACACCGGACTGTTCGAGCAGGGCCCGGGTGGCGCGGACCATCCGCTTGCGGTCGAGCACGCCGTAACGGGTGTGCGGCTCGCGGCCGAGGAACACGTTCTCCGCCACGGAAAGCGCCGGCACGAGGTCGAGCTCCTGGTGGATCATCGCGACGCCGGCCCGCTGCGCGTCGGCCGGGCGGGCGAACCGGACCGGCACCCCGCCGATCCGGATCACCCCCTCCTCGGCGGCCACCTCTCCGGAGAGAACTTTCATCAGGGTGGACTTGCCCGCCCCGTTCTCCCCGAGGAGCGCGTGCACCTCCCCCGCCCACACGGTGAAATCCACCGAACGAACTGCACGCACTCCGCCGTAGGTCTTGCTGACGCCGGCCAGCTCGACCAGCGCGACGCCGTCGTCGCCCATCCCCCTCGATCCCACCGTTCGAGAAATCGATTACCAGCGAACGTAAGGGGGCCGGCGAGGTGTGTCAAGAGTCACTGGACAACCGGTCGAAAACGAGGGAAACCGGACCGGCCGGCACACAAATGTGCGGAAAGCCTCGGCCGAGGGGGTCAACCCGCTACTCCGCTCAGTCCGCGGCCGGCCAGGCCGGCCGATCGCGCCACAGTGCGGTCCGGAGCTCGGTCAATGCGCCTTACTGAGCCCAGCTCAGCCAAGAAAACGCGGCACCACCGGCACGGCCCGGAGCCCTGCGCGCACCACCGGGCGGCCAAGTCAGGCAGGCGGGCCGATCGCGCCACAGCGCGGTCCGAGGCTCGGCCAACGCGCGATAGCGAGCCGCAACTCGGCCAAGAAACGCGGCACCACCCGCACAGCCCCCAGCCCTGCCCGCACCACCGGACAGCTAAGACAGGCAGGCCACTCGCACCACGACGAGGTCCAGGCCTCGACCAACGCGCGATAGCGAGCGCCCACTCGGCCAAGAAACGCGGCACCACCCGCACGGCCCGCAGCCTTGCCCGCACCACCGTGCAGCCAAGTCAGGCAGGCAGGCAGGCCGATCGCACCACAGCGCGGTCCGGGCCTCAGCCAACGCGCGATAACGAGCCCCAGCTCAGCCGAGAGAACGCAGCATCACCCGCACGACCGTCAGCCCTGCCCGCGGCGCTATCAGCCGGCCCGCCGGGCCGGCTGATAGCGCCGCAGCGAGGTCTGCCGCTCAGCACACGCCGGCCAGCGCCCCGCAGCCCACACGCCGCAATCCGAAGCCCGGAGATTCGGGGCCACACCGCGCTCGGGCAAGAAGTTCAAGACTCACAGCCCGAGGTCCGAGCACAATGTCCGAGCCTCAAACCCGGAAGGCCCGAGCCACACCGGCCGGACCCCAAGGACCGATTCCCGAGGCCCGAAGCCTGAAGCCCGAGGCCCGAAATCCACAGCCCAAGACCGCCGGCATCACCGCAGGCGAAGTGCACCGGCAGACACCCCGTCAATCCTCCATACCACCAGGTGACCAATCCACCGCGCCTCCCGGAAAATCCACCACCGCAGCGCGCTCCGGCTCCCCCGCCAAGAGCCGCGTCCACACCGGACTCACCGTGAAGTGGTTGTCGAACTCCTCCTGCGTGGCCAGGACCTCCGCGGGATCCGCCGCACCTCGCCGGATGCGGTCGCCCAGGCGGAAGTAGTCGAAGCGGTTCTCGCCCGGCGCCTTGACGATCAGCACGTCAGCGCCGGACTCGGCCAAGGTGCCCAAGCGTGCACCACACCCGGAGGCACGAGCAGGTAGTCGCCGGCGGTCAAGACCACCACCTCGTCGCCGACGAGGACGCGAAGGCGACCGTCGAGCAGGTAGAACATCTCCGGCGCGAGCCGGTGGAAGTGCGGCGGCGGACCGTCCACACCCGGCCCCAGCGTCGTCCGTACCACGTTCATCACGCCGCCGGTGTCGGCGGCGTCCGCGAGCAGCCACGTCCGGTTCGGTGCGGCGCCCAGCACCTCGGCTTCACCACCCCGGACCAGTACCGGCTGATTCATCCCGACCTCCTCAAGCGGCCATCCACAGAAAAATAGTACGGTGCCAAACTATTCGGAGCCAAACCACATCGGAGGGTTGAACAACCGGTGACGATCACGCACCGTCCCGGCGACAACCTCGGCCACGCTCCGCACTCTCGCGGTTTCCCCAGTCCGCGCGCCGTACGTTGATCGGGTGGTTTGTGGCAGACCTCGCGCGAAACGTGTCCCCGGCGGTGTGGCCTGGGCAACTTTTTGGCGGGTTCCCACAATGCAGCGGCTCCGGCATGCGCCATGCACGACATTGGTGTACCCGCCGGTAAGGGAGCAGGGTGTAAGCGAAGACAGGCGACGATCCGGACACGGACGTCGCCTGCTGCGCGTGGGTACTTGGGAGGCTCAGTCCGGTGTTCAGTCGTGTCGCCATCGTGAACCGCGGGGAAGCCGCAATGCGGTTGATCCACGCTGTCCGAGATCTTTCCGCGGAGACCGGTACACGGATCGAGACGGTCGCCCTCTACACGGACGCGGATCGGTCCGCGACGTTCGTGCGGGAGGCCGACGTGGCCTACTCGCTCGGGCCGGCCTCGGCGCGCCCGTACCTCGATCTCGCCAAGCTGGAGAAGGCCCTGGTCGAGACGAAGGCCGACGCCGCGTGGGTCGGCTGGGGCTTCGTCGCCGAGGACCCGGCGTTCGCCCAGCTGTGCGAGAAGGTGGGGGTGACCTTCATCGGGCCGAGCGCTGAGGCCATGCGCCGGCTCGGTGACAAGATCGGCGCGAAGCTGATCGCCGAGGAGGTCGGCGTCCCCGTGGCGCCGTGGAGCCGCGGCGAGGTCGCGACGCTCGAAGACGCGCTGGCGGCCGGTGACAAGATCGGCTACCCGCTCATGCTCAAGGCCACCGCGGGCGGCGGCGGGCGCGGCATCCGCAAGGTGTCCTCGGCCGACGAACTCACCGACGCCTACGAGCGCACCAGCCAGGAGGCACTGCGCGCGTTCGGCAGCGGCATCGTGTTCCTGGAGCGCCTGGTCACGGGCGCCCGCCACGTCGAGGTCCAGGTGATCTCCGACGGCGAGACGGCGTGGGCCCTGGGCGTGCGCGACTGTTCCGTCCAGCGGCGCAACCAGAAGATCATCGAAGAGTCGTCGTCGCCGGTCCTCTCGCCGGACCAGACGGCCGAGCTGAAGTCCTCGGCCGAGCGGCTCGCGGTCAAGGTCGGCTACCGCGGCGCGTGCACCGTCGAGTTCCTCTACCACCCGGGCGAGAAGCTGTTCGCCTTCCTCGAGGTGAACACCCGCCTGCAGGTGGAGCACCCGATCACGGAGATCACCACCGGCACGGATCTGGTGCGGCTGCAGCTGCACGTCGCGTCGGGCGGCAAGCTCGAAGGCGAGCAGCCCGCCGAGCTCGGCCACGCCGTGGAGGCGCGGCTCAACGCCGAGGACCCCGACCGCGACTTCGCCCCGTCGCCCGGACACATCGCGCGGCTGCTGCTGCCGGCCGGCCCGGGCATCCGCGTCGACACCGGCGTGAGCGAAGGCGACACGATCCCCGCCGACTTCGACTCGATGATCGCCAAGATCATCGCCTACGGCCGCGACCGCGACCAGGCGCTCGCCCGTCTGCGTCGCGCGATGTCCGAGACGACCGTGATCATCGAGGGCGGCGCCACCAACAAGAGTTTCGTGCTCGACCTGCTCGACCAGCCCGAGGTGATCGACGCCAGCGCCGACACCGGCTGGATCGACCGCGTCCGCGCCGAAGGCCGCCTGGTCACTAGCAAGCATTCCGCGATCGCGCTCGCCGCCGCGGCCATCGAGGCCTACGAGGACGAGGAAGAGATCGCCCGCGTCCGGCTGCTGTCGACCGCGCACGGCGGCCGTCCGCAGGTGCAGTTCGAGAGCGGCCGTCCGCTCGACCTGAAGCTGCGCGGCGTCGCGTATCGCGTGAGCGTGGCGCGCATCGGGCCGAAGCGCTTCCGCGTCGGCATCAGCGGCGGCGGCGACGTGCACCCGGCCGACGTCGAGATCGAGCGCTTCGACTCCCACAGCGGCCAGATCACCGTGAACGGCACGCGGTTCCGCCTCGTGGCCGCCACGCACGGCCCGATCCACCTGGTCGAGGTCGACGGCGTCACCCACCGCGTGAGCCGCGACGAGGGCGGTGTCGTCCGCTCCCCCGCGCCCGCGCTGGTGGTCGCGACGCCGCTGTCGATCGGCGACGAGGTGGACATCGGCGCCCCGATCCTCGTGCTGGAGAGCATGAAGATGGAGACGGTGCTGCGCGCGCCGTTCCGTGCTCGCGTGCGGGAGCTGCCCGTGTCGGTCGGCAGCCAGGTCGAGACCGGCGCCGCGCTGATGCGCCTCGAGCCGCTGGCCGACGAGGACGAGGCAGAGGAAACCGCCGACGCCGGCGAGACCGTGGAAATCGAGCTGCCCGCCGAGCCCACGGCCACCTCCGCCGCCGACCGCGCGGCCCGCGGACTGCAGGACCTGCGCGGCCTGTTGCTCGGATTCGACGTGGACCCGCACGACCAGCGCCGCACGCTCGCCGGCTACCTCACCGCGCGCGCTGAGCAAGGTACGACCCGGCCGCTGGCGGGCGAGGTGGAGCTGCTGGGCGTGTTCGCCGACCTGTCGGAGCTCACGCGCAACAAGCCGGCCGGCGAAGACGTCAGCCCGGCGAGCCCGGTGCACAGCGCCCGCGAGTACTTCCACACATACCTGCAGAGCCTCGACGTGGAGCGCGCCGGGCTGCCCGAGACGTTCCAGGCCCGGCTGCGCCGCGTGCTCGGCCACTACGGCGTGGCCGACCTGGAGCGCACGCCGGAGCTGGAGGAGGCGGTCTTCCGCATTTTCCTGGCCCAGCAACGGGCTTCGTCGGACGTCGCGATCGTCACGGCGCTGCTGCGGCAGTGGCTCACGGAGGCGCCGCCCACCGGCGACCTGCGCGAGGAGGCCGGCCTGGCGCTGGAGCACCTCGTGGCCGCCACGCAGGTGCGTCACCCCGCCGTGAGCGACTTCGCGCGCGGGGTGGTGTTCCGCTGGTTCGCCCAGCCGCTGCTGCGCCGCGCCCGCGCCGAGGTCTACGCCGAGGTCCGCCAGAGCCTCAAGCACCTCGACCGCAACCCGGACGCGGCGGACCGCGCGGAGCTCATCGCCGGCATGGTGTCGAGCTCCGAGCCGCTGGTGCGGCTGCTCGGCCAGCGCATCGGCCGGCCGGGCACGGATCCCGCGCCGCTGCTGGAAGTTCTCACCCGACGTTACTACGGCAACAAGAGCCTGTCCGAAATCGAACGGCGCGAAGTCGCCGAGTGTGTGTTCGTCACCGCGGAGCACGCCGAGCCCGCGCGAGTGGTCACCACGGCCGTGGACTTCGCGCGGCTGCCCGCCGCCGTCCACGCCGCGGGTGAGCTCGCGAGCGACGCCGACACCTACGCGGTGGCCGACATCTACGTGACGTGGGCCGACCAGCCCGACTCCGACGCGATGGCCGCGCGTCTGGGCGAGGTCATCGCCGCGCAGCCGCTGCCGGAGGCGATCACGCGCATCACCACCACCGTCGCCGGAGGCGGCGGAGCTGTGATGCACCACCACTTCACTTTCCGCCGCGGCGCCGATGGCTTCGCGGAAGACCGGCTGATCCGCGGCCTGCACCCGCGCGTGGCCGAGCGGATGCAGCTGGAACGGCTGCAGGAGTTCGACCTCACGCGCCTGCCTTCGGCCGACGAAGAGGTGTACCTGTTCAAGTGCGTCGCGCAGGCCAACCCGGCCGACGAGCGCCTCGTCGCGATGGCGCAGGTGCGCGACCTGACGCCGCTGCGCGAGGCCGACGGCCGGCTCGTGTCGCTGCCCGCGGCCGAGGACACGCTGGCCGCGTGCCTCGACGCGATCCGCAACGTGCAGGCGCAGCGCCCGGCCCGGAAACGCTTCGACACCAACCGGATCGTCGTCTACGTGTGGCCGCCGAGCGACCTCACCATGGACGAGCTGAACCTGCTCGCCCAGCGGGTGCTGCCGTCGACGGCGGGCGCGGGCCTGGAGGAGATCCAGTTCCTGGCGCGGCGGCGCAACCCGGAGACGGGCGAGATGACCGAGCTGGCGGTGACGATCCGCAACGAGGTCGGCTCCGGCGTCCGGCTGACAGTCGGGGAGCCTTCGCGCGAACCGGTGCAGCCGCTGGACGACTACCGCCAGAAGGTGCTGCGCGCGGCTCGCCGCGACACCGTCTACCCGTACGAACTCACCGACATGCTGGCCGGCGAGGGCACGTTCACCGAGCACGACCTCGACGACGCCGGTGCCCTGGTGCCGGTCGACCGGCCGAAGGGCCGCAACAAGGCCGGGATCGTCGCGGGTGTCGTCTCCACGCCGACCGCGCGGGTGCCCGAGGGGCTCGAGCGCGTGGTGCTGCTGGGCGACCCGACGAAGTCCCTCGGCGCGCTCGCGGAGCCGGAATGCGCGCGGGTGATCGCCGCGCTGGACCTCGCCGAGCGGATGCAGGTGCCGCTGGAGTGGTTCGCGCTGTCGGCCGGGGCCAAGATCTCCATGGACTCCGGCGTGGAGAACATGGACTGGGTGGCGGCCGCACTGAAGCGGATCGTCGAGTTCACGCAGGCGGGCGGCGAGATCAACATCGTCGTCGCCGGCATCACCGTCGGCGCACAGCCGTACTGGAACGCCGAAGCGACGATGCTCATGCACACCAAGGGAATCCTGGTCATGACGCCGGATTCCGCGATGGTGCTCACGGGCAAGCAGTCGCTCGACTTCTCCGGTGGCGTGTCGGCCGAGGACAACTTCGGCATCGGCGGCTACGACCGCGTGATGGGCCCCAACGGCCAGGCGCAGTACTGGGCGCCGAACCTGGCGGGCGCGCGCGACGTGCTGATGTCCCACTACGACCACACCTACGTGGTCCCGGGCGAACCCGGCCCGCGCGCGGCCGCGACATCGGACCCGGTGAACCGCGACGTGTCGGACTTCCCGCACGCGATCGTCGGCAGCGACTTCTCCACGGTGGGCCAGATCTTCTCGACCGAGCACAACCCGGACCGGAAGAAGCCGTTCGACATCCGCACGGTGATGCGCGCGTTGTCCGACCAGGACCACCCGGTGCTGGAGCGCTGGGCCGGCATGGCCGACGCGGACACGGCGGCCGTGCAGGACGTGCACATCGGCGGGCACCCCGTGTGCCTGCTCGGCATCGAGTCGCGCTCGGTGCCGCGCCGCGGCTTCCCGCCCACCGACGGCCCGGACACCTACACCGCGGGCACCCTGTTCCCGCGCTCGTCCAAGAAGGCCGCCCGCGCCATCAACTCCGCCAGCGGCAACCGTCCGCTGGTGGTGCTGGCGAACCTGTCGGGCTTCGACGGCTCCCCGGAGTCCATGCGCAAGCTCCAGCTGGAGTACGGCGCCGAGATCGGCCGCGCGATCGTCAACTTCGACGGCCCGATCGTCTTCACCGTGATCTCCCGCTACCACGGCGGGGCGTTCGTGGTGTTCTCCAAGGCGCTCAACCCGAACATGACGGTGCTCGCCCTGGAGGGCTCCTTCGCTTCCGTGCTGGGCGGCGCACCGGCCGCCGCGGTGGTGTTCTCGGGCGAGGTCACCACGCGCACGGCTAACGACCCGCGGGTCTCCTCGCTGCAGGCGCGGCTGGGTGAGCTGAACGGCGCCGAGCGCGCGGCCTGCGCGGCCGAGCTGGCGGAGGTGCAGTCGTCCGTGCGCGCCGAGAAGCTGGGCGAGGTGGCCGCCGAGTTCGACCGCGTGCACAGCATCCAGCGCGCGGTGGAGGTCGGCTCGGTGGACGCGATCGTCAGCGTGGCGGACCTGCGGCCGCGGATCGTGGAGGCGATCGAGCACGGGTTGAAGCGCTGAGGTTGGTGTTGGGAAACGCCGAGCCCCTGGTGGGGTCCGGCGTTTCTCTTTGTCCTCAGCAGACGGAGGCGGAGACGCCGGCCACGCGCGGGCGTAGGCCGATGGCGACGGCCCGGTCCAGGACGCGAAAGCGTCCCGGTCAAGGGCCTGGCCGCGCACGCCGAGGCACCGCGTCGCGATGGGCCCGAGGCGTACGTCGCCCAGGCAGAACCTCGCGTAGCTGCCGGGTGAATGGGACCGGCGGTTCGGACCCATCGACTTATCCTCAGTAGACGGAGGCGAGCAGCTGCTCGACCTCGTCTTGCCGCGGTGAGCGAGGCGCGTTTTTCGTCACCGCGTCAGCCAGGGCGGCCGAGGCCACCGCGGGCAGGTCGGCACGGGTGAGGCCGAAGGCGCGCAGCGGGCGTTTGAGGTCGACAGCCATGGAGATCGCGCGGACGGCGTCGACCGCGGTGGGGGCGCGGAGGGATTCGGCGACGGTGGCGTAGGCGGCGGCCGCGAAGGGGGCCGTGTAGGTCATGACCTCCTCCAGCACGGCGGCCAGCGCGACGCCGTGCGGGGTGCCGGTGCGGGCGGTGATGGCGTGGCCGAGGCCGTGGACCAGGCCGAGGCCGGAGCGCGTCAAGGCCTGGCCGGCGAGGTGCGCGCCGAGCATGAGCTGGGAGCGGGCCTCCAGGTTGGCGCCGTCGCGGTAGGCGATCGGGAGCCAGACGCCGACGAGCGCGACAGCGCGGGCAGCGTCGGCGGTCGACACCGCGTCGGCGCCGCGGGAGGCGAGGGACTCGACGCCGTGGACGAGGGCGTCGAGGCCGGTGGCGGCGCTGATCGGGGCGGGGAGGCCGAGCGTGAGCTCCGGGTCGAGCACGGCGATCCGCGGCCGGACCGAATCGTGTCCGATGTAGACTTTCCGGCACAAGCGGGTGTCTTCCACCACGCCGAAACCGTTGGTTTCCGCGCCGGTGCCCGACGTCGTCGGCACGGCGACGATCGGCAGTCCGTCCGAAGCGGACCACAGCGTGTCGGCGTCGGCGGCGAGCGAGCCGGGGTTGCCGGCCAGCAGCGAGATGCCCTTGGCCGCATCCAAAGCGGACCCGCCGCCGAGGGCGATCACCACGGCAGCCCCGTATTCGCGCAGGCGGGCGGCGCCGCGGTCGAGCTCGGTCGTCGCGGGGTTGGGGCCGATGTCTTCGTGCACAAGGCACTCGACGCCGGCCGCGGCGAAGATCCTCTCGACGCGGCCGACGATGCCCGTCGCGCGCAGGCCGCGGTCGGTCACCACGAAGACCCGCGACCCGCCCAGCTCGGCGGCGAACTCCGGCAGCCGTTCGACGAAGCCAGGTCCGAACTCGGTCCGCACCACGCGTGCCCCTTTCCCGAAAGAGGTGGACAAGTCGACAACTCAGGCGAGGTCGGGCCAGGTGGTTTCAGCGCTGTGTGCGCATCGAGCGCGTGCAGCGACTTGTCGCGCCCCGCGTCGGTCGCTTTGAACCGCCGAACGGGGTGATGACGTCGCTCGCGTCGAACGTGTTCACCCACACTGTGCCCGCGCGAAGCTGCTTCGCAACGCGGTGGGCCGTGGTGACGTCGCGCGTCCAGGCTGAGGCGACGGGACCATAATCGGTGTCGTCGGCTAGGCGGCCGTCGTGGAGCACCGTCAGCTCGACGTAGCTGCCGCCGGTCTCGGTGAGCACGCGATTTGCGCGCAGCACCACCGTCCTTCGGCTCCGCCGGCACGATCACGCGCGAGCCGGCGTTGCAGGTCTGTCCGGCGTTGTAGAAGATGCTCCACGCCACGGCGGAAGCGGCGGCCGGCAGGTCCGCGTCACGCAGGATCAGCTGCGGCGGCTTGCCGCCGGCCTCCACGGCGACCTGCTTGCGGTTGGACGCCCCCGCGCAGACCTGGAACCGTCGCGCCACTTCGGGTGAGCCGGTGAACGCGATCTTGTCGACGTCGGGGTGCCGGCCGAGTGCCTGCCCGGTGACCTCGCCGCGGCCGGGAACGACGTTGAGCATCCCGTCGGGCAGGCCGGCCTCGGTGGCGAGCCGCGCGAGCACGAGCGGGGCCAGCGACGTCTGCTCCGCGGGCCTGAGCACCACGGAGTTGCCGGTGGCCGGCGCCGGGCCGAGCTTCCACGACGCGATGAGCAGCGCGTAGTTCCACGGCACGACGGCGCCCACGACGCCGAGCGGCTCGCGGGTGATCAGGGCGAGGGCGTGGCCGGGTGTGGGCGCGACCTCGTCGTAGGTCTTGTCGACGGTTTCGGCGTACCAGGCAAGGGTTTCCGCTGTCTTGGCGACGTCGATGCGCAGCGCCTCGGCGATCGGTTTGCCCATTTCGATGGCGTCGAGCAGGGCGAGCTCGTCGGCGTGGTCCTGGTTGAGTTCGACCCAGCGCAGGAGGACGCGGTTGCGGTCGCGCGGTGGGAGTTCGCGCCGGCGGCCGTCTTCGAAGGCCTCGCGGGCGGCTCGCACAGCGCGGTCGACGTCGGCGGTGCCGCAGTCGGCGACGTGGGCCAGCACGCGGCCGTCGCGGGGCGAGGTGGACGGGAAAGTGTTGCCGGACAACGGCTCCACGAACCCGCCGTCGATGAACGGCCTGGTCTCGGGAGTCAGGTTCCGCGCCGCGGCCGGCCGGTCTTCGTGCGTCAGATCCGCCACCGGTCCACCGCCTCCTCGTCGAGTTCGACGCCGAGCCCGGGTCGTCGTGGCACGGCGAGCTCGCCGCCCGCGGTGATCTTCAGGGGTTCGGCCAGCATGAAGTCGCGTCGTTCCGGAGTCCAGCCCGGTGGGTCGTACGGGAACTCCAGGTACGGGCCGGCGCCGACGCCCGCCGCGAGCGCCAGGTTTGCGAGCAGGCCGATGCCGTTGGTCCAGCTGTGCGGGGTGAACGCGCGATGTTTGAATTCCGCCACCTCGGCGAGTGTGCGGGCGCGGTGCATTCCCACCGCGAGAACGGCGTCCATCTGGTAGATATCGAGCACGTCCTGTTCGAGATAGGACAACAAGTCGGGCACCGAGTGGTGCATTTCTCCCGCGGCGATGCGAAGCCCGGGGTTTTCCGAACGCAGGGTGCGAAAACCCTCGACATCGGCGTAGGGCAAGGGTTCCTCGACCCAGAACACGTCGAGTTCGGCCAGGCGGCGCACGAGCCGGCGGGTCGCGGCGAGGTCCGCGGCGGGCGCGGTGTCGCCGGCCATGCGCCACGACTGGTTGAGATCCACCATGATGTGAAAATTCGAACCGAGCGCATCACGCACGGCGGCGACGGTCTCGACGCCTTCCTCGGCGCGGTCGCGATCGATGCGGATCTTGAGCGCGCGGAAGCCTTCTTCACGGGCCTGCTGCGCTGCTTCGACGCGTTCGGCCGGCGGCTTGAGCTCCGCCGAGGACGCGTAGACGGGCAGCGACTGCGCGGCGTTCCCGAAGAGCGTGGCGACAGGCAGGCCGGCGACCTGGCCGATCACGTCCCAGAGCGCGGCTTCGAGCGGCCAGTAGCGGCCGCCGTGGAAGTTGGCCGTCTCGATGGCTTTGACGTGGCGGACGATGTCGAGCGGGTCGGTGCCGAGGAACAGGTGCTCCACGGCCTCGAAGCCCGCCATCGTGTCGCCGGAGCCGATGCCGGTGACGCCTTCGTCGGTGTGGACGCGCACGATCGTGGCGTCGAAGTGCCCCCGTGGCTCGGGGTCCCACGCCGCGTGCAGCGGGGGGTCGAGCGGCAGGCGCAGGTGGTCGAGGGTGATCGCGGTGATCTTCATCGGATTCGACGCTACGAGCGCGCCGGGCGGGCCGACAAGGGTGCGCGGGACATCGCAACGTGTGTTGCGCTCAGGCCAACTCGGCTTAGGGTTCGGCCATGACAGTGTCCGGGCACGGCCTGCGCCGAGACCTCGACCTGCTCGAGGCCCTGGCGTCGGCCGACGCCCAGCGCGCGGGCGGCCTCGGCGTGGTGCGGCTGGCCACGTTGACCGGGCGCGAGAAGAGCCAGGTCTCGCGCGCGCTCAAGGCGCTGGCGCTGGCGGGCGTGGTCGAGCGCGACCCCGACACCCTCCGCTACCGCATGGGCCGTCGACTGTTTTCGCTGGTCGCGCGCAGTGCGGAGGACCGTCTGGTGCGCGCCGCGGAGCCCGTGATGCACGCGCTGTCGGCGGACCTGGAGGAGACGAGCCATCTGTGCGTGCTGCGCGACCGCGAAGTGCTGACGCTGCTTTCGGTTTCGGGACACTCGTTCCGCGTCCACGAATGGGAGGGCCGCGGCGTGCCGGCCGACCGCACCTCGGCCGGGCGCGTCCTGCTGTTCGACGCGACGCCTGACGAGCTCTACGTGCGGTTCCCCGGCCATCCCGCGCTGCCCACTCTGTGGACCACGATCCGTCACGCGCGTGACGAGGGGTTTGCCCGGGTGGTGGAGGAGTTCGAGCCCGGGCTGTCCGGTGTGTCGGCTCCGGTGCGGGACTTCCGGGGGCGGGTGGTGGCGGCGTTGAACATCTCGGCGCCGGATGCGCGAATCGGTTCGCGGCTGGCGGAGGCGGGGCACCGGACGATCGCGGCGGCGGATGTGGTGTCGGCGCATCTGGGGTGGGAGCCGGAACCACCGCCGGGGCGGATGACCTGAGGGGGCGCCGAAGTTTGACGCCGGGCATCGACCCCGGGTGATTCGGGTTGGGTGCTGCGGCGCGGATGATTCGGTACTTCAATGCCGCGCATTTGCTTCGGCGCAACAGAACTGGCCGCCGCCGAATCTGAGTGCTCGTGCCCCAGAGCACGGCACATCGGCGGCGCGTGTCGACGCCGCAGGACGAGTGAATGGAAGCCGAGCCCGGGTCGAGCTTGCCCGCCGCCGGGGTGACGGGCGGGCGCCGAGTCCACTGTGGACTCGGCGCCCCTGTGCCGGTCAGTCTTCGGGGTCGTCCTGGTCTTCGGCGAGGAGGGCGTAGAGACGGCGGCGCGCGTCGGCCAGGATTTTGCGCATGTCGGCGGCCTGGGAGTCGGTGCCGGTGTACGCGACCTGGCCCGCGGCGGCCCAGAGGTCGCCGAGTTGCTTGTGCAGGGCGGCGAAGCGGTCGGCGGCCGGGTCGTCTTCGGGAGCGTGGGAGGCCCACAGCGCCGCGAACTCCTCCTCACGGCCGGCGACGTGCTCGCGCCCCGCCTCGGTCAGCTGCGCGACGCGGCGGCCGCCCTCCTCGGCCGAGCGGACGAAGCCCTCGTCCTCCAGCTGCTGCAGGATCGGGTAGATCGAGCCGGGACTCGGGCGCCACTCCTCGTTCGAGCGGCGCCGGATTTCCTGCATGAGCTGGTAACCGTGCATCGGGCCTTCGGCGAGCAAGGCGAGTACCGCCGGGCGCACGGGCCGCGCCGGGCCGCGGGAACCGCGGCCGCCCCACTGGCGGCCGTCGCCGAACCACGCGCGCGGACCGCCTGGGAAGCCTTGGAAGCCTTGGAAGCCGCCGAAGCCCGGGCCACCGGGAAATCCGGGCCCCGGCGGAACCGGCGGCATCGGCGGAGGCGGCGGGAACCCGCCCGGCCCGCGCGCCGCGTCGGGCGCGAAGCCGAAGGGGTCGCCGGGGTCGCCGAAGTGGCCGGGGCCGTGGTGGCCGGCGAAGTGGTCGGGGGTGGCAGGGCCGTGGTGGCCGCCGAAGTGGTCGGGGGCGCCAGGGCCGTGGTGGCCGACGCCGTGGTGCTCGCCGAAGCCGAATTGCTCGAACTCGCCTGAGCCTTCCGGCCCACCGAAATACCCGGGAGCGCTGGGGCCGTGGTGTTCGAAGCCGTGGTGCTCGAAGCCGGATCGCGCAGACTCGCCCGGGGTGTGCGGGCCGCCGAGGCCCGGGTGGTGCCTGCCGTGCGCGCCGGGGTGGTCGAATCCCGGGGCGCCTGGGCCGTGGTGGGTGAAGCCGAAGCCTCCGCCCCGGGGCGGTCCGCCGTGGTGGCCGCCGAGGTGGTCGGGAGCGCCAGGGCCGTGGTGTTCGAAGTTTTGGCGCTCGAAGCCGTGGTGCTCGCCGTCGTGGTGGGTGAAGCCGAAGCGGGCGGGGTGGTGGCCGGCGAAGTTGCGGGGGTCTTGTGGGCCGCCGAAGCCGTTGAACATGTGGTGGGTGCCTGCTGTCCTGGTCATGAGAAATCCCTTCGTGTGCTATCGCCGACATACCCACGATATATCGGCGGCCTATCGTCGGCAACCTTGCTGGTCAAAGCGGTGAAGGACGATCGGCGGTCCGCGGGCCGGAAGCACGCGGAGGTAAATGTCGGCGGGGACGAGGCGGTGGGTGGAGAGGGCGAGGGTGTGATCACCGTGGGGCTCGGACGCGTGGTGATGCCGGCCGGGTGTGCCGCTCGGACGTCGGTGCGCCGGTGCGGATCAGCACGACGATCCGCACCGGCGGGTGCGCCCGGGTGCCGGGCCGCGGGTGAGCCGCGAGCGACTCCGGGACGGGGCAGGGCAGGGCAGGGCAGGGCAGGGCGACACAGGGCGGAGCCGAGCAGGACTGGGCAGTACGGGGCTGGGCAGGGCTGGGCGGGCGGCGCCGGGACCGGGCAGGGCGGGGCAGGGCCGGCAGGACACGGCGACGCACGGCGGAGCCGAGCAGGGCTGGGCAGTACGGGGCTGGGCGGGGCGGAGCCGCGACGGGGCAGGGCTGGGCGGGGCGGCGCCGGGACGGGACGGGGCAGGGCGGGGCAGGACAGGGCCGGCAGGGCACGGCGACGCAGGGCGGAGCCGAGGAGGGCTGGGCAGGACGCGGCTGGGCAGTGCGGAGCCGACCTGAACTACTGCGCGCTCGTCGCCGGTGCGGTGGTCGCCGCCTCGGCGCCGAAGCGGATGGACTTGGCTTCCTTGCCCACGGCGGTCAGGACGGCGACGCAGACCAGCGCCGGGATGACTGTCCACAAGAGAGCGGCCGAATAGCCTTGCGACTGAGCGATGGCTTGCTGGATCGGCAGATTCAGCGCGGCCAGGAGGTTGCCCAGCTGGTAGGTGACGCCGGGGTAGAAGCCGCGGATCGCGTCGGGCGACATTTCTGTGAGGTGGGCCGGGATGACGCCCCAGGCGCCTTGCACCATGATCTGCATGAGGAACGAGCCGAGCGCCAGCATGCCCGCGCCGTGGTCGAAGGCGAAGATCGGGATGATCGGCAGGCCCAGCACGGCGGCGCTGACGATCGTCACGCGCCGCCCGAAGCGTTCCGACAGGGCGCCGAACGTGAGGCCGCCGATGATCGCGCCGATGTTGTAGATCACGGCGATCCACGTGCTCGTCGAGGCGCTCAGGCCGGCGCCGCCGTGTTCGGTGGACTTGAGGAACGTCGGATAGACGTCCTGGGTGCCGTGGCTGAGCCAGTTGAACGCTGTCATCAGCACGATCAAATAGGCAAAGCGGCGGATGACCTTCGCGTTGAGCAGCACGTCTTTCACCGACGTGCGCGTGACCCGCATCTTCTCCTGCGCGGCCACCCACACCTCGGATTCCTTGACCCGCGCGCGGATCAGCAGGCTGATGAGCGCCGGGAACACGCTCAGCACGAAGATCCAGCGCCAGTCCAGGTCCAGCGCGGTGTGGAACAGCAGGTACGCCAGCGCGGCCACCAGGTAACCGCTCGAGTAACCGGCCTGCAGCACCCCCGAGAAGAACCCGCGCCGCTGCACCGGAATCTTCTCCATGGCCAGCGCCGCGCCCAGGCCCCACTCGCCGCCCATGCCGATGCCGTAGATGAACCGCAGGATCAGCAACACGGTGAAGTTCGGCGCCACCGCGCAGAGCACACCGGCGACGGAGTACAGCAGCACGTCCACCATCAACGGGATCCGCCGCCCGACGCGGTCCGCCCACAGCCCGAACACCAGCGCCCCCACCGGCCGCATCACCAGCGTCGCCGTGGTGATGAACGCGAGCTGCGTCGCGGTAGCGCCGAAGGACTTGTCCTTGGCGATGTCCGCCAGGATGAACACGACCAGGAAGTAGTCGAACGCGTCCATGGTCCACCCGAGCCAGGCGGCGATGAACGCGTTGCGCTGGTCCGAGGTGAGTTTGGGTTTCTTGCCCGCCGTGGCATCCGGCACCGGAGTCCCCCTGCTCGTTGGTGAGTTTCGAGGTGTCGCCGGTGTTGGTCTACACCTGAGTGAGTGACCGGGCAACCGATGTGGTTTGGCGGTTTTGGTGGCATTCAAGGGTTTTGCGCGGATTCCGGCACGGCCGGAGCAGGGCGCGCGAAGGTCACGAAGGTGATCGTTACCGATGAAACCGGCAAGTGTTCAGAGAGAAACGTGCGAGCTCACGTGGTTCCCGACGTCGCGGGCCCATGCGCGAATCCGCGCCCAGTCGCGGAAATCGCCGACGCGGGACCCGCGCGCCATCAGCCGCGGCAGAACCCCCCGGACGAGCGCTGGGTCCAGCCGCCCGCCGAAGGTCGTGGTGCGTTCCGCGTCGATGCTCGCCGCCAGGAGCGCCACGGATGCGGGAAGGCTCACGTGCACCAGGGAGGCGGCCTGCCCGCACGGGCCACTGTGGAAGAGCCAGACCTGACGCTCACGCAAGGCCGCCACGTTGCGCTCCAGCAGACGGACCGCGGACGGACGCCAGCGCGAGTAGTACAGCCCGCTGCCGACGACCACGGCCGTGTACGGGGTGACGTCGGCGACGTCGGCCGCGTCCCGGGTGTCCACGGTGTGCCCGAGGGCGCGCAGTTCTTCCGAGACCACCTCGGCGATCTCGCGGGTGCCGCCGGTCTTGCCTGCGTGAGCGACGAGCACTGCGGTCATGCCCCTATTGTCCGCCTTCGGGGGACCGTCGGCGCCCCCAGTTCGCCGAGATCCGCCGAACGGCTGTTCTCATTGGCCGGGCAGGAGGAACGCCGGACGCGTCGCGGGGTCGGGTTCGTCGTAGTAGCGGTGGAAAACCGGGGTCTGCGCGCCGGAAAGCGGTGGCACGACCCAGCTCCAGTCGGCCGGGCACGAGCGGCCCGCTCGCTCCTCTCGTTCGAGGTGCGTGAGGAACCGCTGCGACTCCGAGTGGTGGTCGGCGATGGTGACGCCCGCGTGGTCGAACGAGTGCTGCACGGCCAACGTCAGCTCCACCAAGGCGCGGTCGCGCCACAGCGTGCGGTCGTCGTCCGTGGACAGGCCCATGAGACCGGCGATGACAGGCAGCAGGTTGTAGCGCGTGACGTCGGCGAGGTTGCGCGCGCCGATCTCCGTGGCCATGTACCAGCCGTTGAATGGCGCCGCGCGGTAGCGCAGGCCGCCGATCTCCAGCGGCATGTTGCTGATGGCGGGCACGGCGTGCCAGCGCAGGCCGAGGCCGGCGAACCAGCGGTGGTCCGGGTGCGTCAGCGGCACCTCCAGCACGGCGTCGGCGGGCAGCCCGAACAGCTGCCGCGAACCCGGTTCCGCCTCGACGAGCAGCGGCAGCACGTCGAACGAACCGCGCCGCTCGGGTGCGTGCCAGCCCAGCTCGCGCACGGTGTCGGTGAACTCGACGTACTGCGGATCGCCCAGCACGGAGCCGTCTTCGAGGCGGTAGCCGGCGTAGCGGATGAGCTGGTCGTTGTGGATGCGCGGGCCCGGCGCGGTGGGGCTGTCCGGTGCGAACGCCGTCAGCGTGGGCCGGATCCGGCCGCCGCGGGTCGCTTCGTGCAGGTGCGTGACGCATTCGGCGGCGACCCCCGCGGCGTCGCGCACATCGCGGCGGTCGCGCACGCGCAGGCCGCGCCAGTAGAGCCGGCCGATGCAGCGCGCGGAGTTGCGCCACGCCACGCGCGCGCCGTGGGCCAGTTCGGCGTAGGTGTGCCGGTAGGAACCGGTTTCGGCGATCTCCTCCTTGATCTGCGCCAGCCGCTCGTCGACCCGCAGGCCGGGCACGGCGGCTTCCGCGTGGCAGAGCCGGATGAATTCCTCGGCCTCGCCGTATTCGACGGTTGTCACCCTCTCGGGCGGTAACGATGCGTCGAAATTCACTCGCATGGACGCAACGGTCACCGGGCTACTCCACTCTTCGAAAACACAACCCGCGACACGCAGGGAAGACCCACTGTTCCTCCGTCATTCGGTGCTGATCCGAGTCGACGGCGAAAACCCCGTAGCCCCAGGGGTTTCGCCAAGCCGGGAAGCGTACCCGAAGCGGGGTTGAAGACAACCGCCGAATGTGTCGGCGGCACCGCGATAATTCGATAAACGCAGGTGAGCGGCGCGGAAATAAATGTGTCACCTCGACCTTGCGCAATGTGTCCGGAAATCGATCACGACCTGGAAGCGGTTCCGTGATCACCTGACGGTAAGGTCGTCGCGACGGCGGGAGGGGTGTGATCGTGGCCAGGCAGCGGATCCCGGTGGTCCTCGTCGCGGGGTTCCTCGGCTCGGGCAAGACCACGATGCTCAACCACCTGCTCGCCAACCGCCAGGGCGTGCGGGTCGGCGTGGTGGTCAACGACTTCGGCAGCGTGAACATCGACGCGCTCGCGGTGTCCGGCCAGGTCGACACCATGGTCTCGCTCGGCAACGGCTGCCTCTGCTGCGCCGTCGACGCGAGCGGGCTCGACGCGATGCTCGGGCGGCTGTCGAGCGCCGAAGCCGGCATCGACGTGATCGTGGTCGAGGCCAGCGGCATCGCCGAGCCGCGCGACCTGCTGCGGCTGATGATCGCCAGCGAGAACCCCGACATCCGCTACGGCGGCCTCGCCGAGGTCGTCGACGCCGCGGAGTTCGAGAACACCCGCGAGCGCCACCCCGAACTGGCCGACCACCTGCGCATCGCCGACCTGATCGTGGTCAACAAGGCCGACCGCGTCACGTCCGACGCACTCGCCAAGCTGACCGCCACCGTCGAGGAGTTCGCGCCGGGGGTGCCGGTGCTGGTGACCGATCACGGCCGCGTGGACCCGCAGCTGTTCTTCGACCCGAAGCCCCGCGAGCGCTACGGCCAGCTGTCCTTCGACGACCTGCGCGAAGACGACCACGACCACTCGCAGCACCTCCACGCGGCCTACGAGAGCGTCACCTTCACCGCCGACCGCCCGCTGTCGCCGCGGCGGCTGCTCGCGTTCCTGGAACAGCGCCCGCCCGGCCTCTACCGGGTGAAGGGCCACGTGGACCTGGGGCCGCGCGCGCGGTTCGGGCTGCACACCGTGGGCGCCTTCATCCAGCTCGATCGCTCCGCCTGGCCCGCCGGTCGTCCGCGCCGTACCGAACTGGTGCTCATCGGCGCCGGTCTCGACGCCGACGACGTCACGCGGCGCCTCACCGAGTGCGTGGCCGAGGACGACAAGATCGACGAACGCGGCCTGCTGCGGATCTTGCGTTACCTCGACGAACCGGCGGCTGACCAGGGCGAACCGTCCCTCGGGGACTGACCGCGCCACGCCGAACACCACGAAACGCACGAAATCCGCCGCATCGCGACGGAAGATGGCTGTGACGAAGGAATGAAGCTGAACCGGCCTCCCAGGAGGACTGTTCCATGGCGACCATCCCCACAGTCCACACCGCGACCCGGTGGTACCTCGTCGGCGCCCTGCCGGACGACGCACCCGTCGCCCATCTGATGACCCGCGCCGGCGACCTGCGCTACCGCCGCTCCGTCTGCGGCGAACGCGAATCCCGCACCTGGACGCCGATCGACCTCACGGCCCCGGGCACCGGCGATGTCACGCCGTGCCCGGACTGCGCGGCGACCCTCTCGGGCGCACCGCCGGGCGGGGGCGATCAGTTGTCCTTCGACCTGCCGTTCGAGTGAGCGGCGAGGTCTTTGGCGTACTGTGCCGATCGTTACCAATCCGACCACAGCCACGGCCGAATGGCTTCTTGACAACGGTTACGTTGCCGCGTGGGGTGGCCTACTTTTGGCCGGATTGGTAACAGACGCTCTCCGGGTCGTTCTCGTGCGGCGGGAACGCGGCGACGCGCCGGTCTCCCTTGCGCTCGTACAGCCGCATCGCCGCGGGTTGCCGCAGGCCGGTCTCGAGCCGAATTCCGGTGGCGCCGGCCCGGCGGGCCACATCCTCGGCAGCGGCCAGAAGAGCGGCGGCGAGCCCGCTCCCGCGAGCCGGCGGAGCGACGTACATGCGGTTGAGCTGGCACCACCCCTCGACCTCGGGCTGAACGGCGCAGCAACCCAGCGCGACGCCGTCGCCGGTGCCCATCAGGTAGTGGGTGCCGGGAGGCAGCGGGGACGGGCGGGCGTCCGGCGGCAGACCGTAAACGGCGACGAGTTCGGCCGTCATGGCGGCGACGAGGGTGTGCAAAGCCGGATCGGTGGCCTCGCACGGCTCGATGTCCACGCGGCTCAGGTTTTCTTCGCACGGCTCGGCGCCACGCGGGGCGGCTCGCCCGGCATCTTCGGGTACACCGGCGGCCAGGGTGCGTCCATGAGTCCCGACGCGAGGTCCGCGCGGGACAGCTCCAGCAGCGGCTCGATCGACTGCGGCCGGTCGTTCGCGCCGGCCCAGGGGTCGCCGTGTTCGGCGACGAGCGCGGGCACGGAGGTCAGCGTGAGCGTGTCCGGGCTGACGGTGGCGAGGTCCGCCCACGAGATCGGCGTGGAGACCTGGCCGCCGACCCGCGGACGGACGCACCAAGCGCCGAAAACCGTCTTGTGCGGGGCGTTCTGGTTGAAGTCGACGAAGACGCGCGCGCCGCGTTCTTCCTTCCACCACTGGGCCGTGATGAGGTCCGGGTGGCGGCGTTCGAGGGCCCGCGCGAGAGCGACGGCGGCGGCGCGGACCTGGTAGCCGTCCCAGCGGGTTTCGAGGATGGCGTAGAGGTGCAGGCCGCGCGAGCCGGAGGTCTTCACGTGGACCTCGATGCCCAGCTCGGTCAGGAACTCGCGCACGAGCACCGCCGCGTCACGCAGCTGCGGGAAGCCGATGCCGGGTGACGGGTCGAGGTCGATGCGCAGCTCGTCGGCGATGTCGAGGGACGCGGCGCGGTTCGGCCACACGTGGAAGCCGAGGCAGCCCTGGTTCACGGCCCACAGCACGTGGGCGAGGTCGGCGGCCACGAGGGCGTCGCTGGTGGTGCCGTTGGGTGTGGAGACGACGGTGGTGGTGAGCCACTCGGGCGCGGTCTTGGGCACGCGCTTCTGAAACCAGCTCTTGCCACCGGCGCCGTCCGGGTAGCGCTCCAGCAGCAGGGGCCGGCCGCCGAGGCGGTCGAGCAGCGGGCCGGCCACGGCCTGGTAGTAGCGCACGAGGTCGAGCTTCGTCTCGCCGCGCTCGGGGAAGTACACCTTGTCCGGGCTGGAGATCGTCAGCTCGACGCCGTCGAGCTCCAGGACCAACCCGCTCATCTCGCCTCCCCGAACAACGTCGCCAGCTCGGCCGGCGGCGCTTCCTCCAGCTGCGCGTACGTGCACGAAGCCGGATCACGGTCGGGGCGGAAGCGCACGAGCCGCCCGCCGTGGCGGAACCGGCCGCCCTGCAGGTGCTCGTAGCGCACCTCCGCGACCCACTCGGGCCGCACCGCCTCCCACGACAGGTCCTTCTGCGGCGCCCAGCGACTGTTCGCGCCCGGCCGGCGGCCGGGCTCGGGCTCGTACTCGGCCCAGGTGCGCCACGGGTGGCCGGCCAGCGCGTTCTCGCGCAGAGGCGCCAGCTCGTCGACCAGTTCACGGCGCCTTTTGGCCGTGAAGCTGCTCGCCACGCCGACGTGGTGCAGCGCGCCGGCGTCGTCGAACAAGCCGAGCAGCAGCGAGCCGACGCCCTGGCCGTCCTTGTGCCAGCGGAACCCGGCGACGACGCAGTCGGCCGTGCGCTCGTGCTTGACCTTCCACATCACGCGTTTGTCCTGCTCGTACGGCTGGTCGGCGGGCTTGGCCATCACTCCGTCGAAGCCCGCGCCCTCGAAGCGGGTGAACCAGTCCTGCGCCGTGTCCGGATCCGTGGTCAGCGGGGTCAGGTGGACGCGCTGCAGGCCGCCGCTCGGGTTGTCGCCGAGCAGGTCTTCCAGGATCCGCCGGCGCGTGCTGAACGGCTCGGCCGTGAGGTCGCGGTCGCCCAGGGCCAGCAGGTCGAACGCCACGAAGCTCGCCGGCGTCTCCTCGGCCAGCTTCCGCACGCGGCTCGCAGCCGGGTGCAGCCGCAGCTGCAGCGACTCGAAGTCCAGGCCCCGCGGCGTGACCAGCACGATCTCGCCGTCGACCACGCACTTCTCCGGCAGCGCGTCGCCCAGCAGCTCGACCAGCTCGGGAAAGTAGCGCGTGAGCGGGCGGTCGTTGCGCGAGCCCAGCTCCACCTCGGCGCCGTCGCGGAACACGACGCAGCGGAACCCGTCCCACTTGGGCTCGAACCAGAGCCCCTCGGTCCTGGGGACCTCGTGCACGGCCTTGGCGAGCATCGGCCGCACGGGCGGCATCACGGGAAGCTCCACGCGCCGATCCTAGGCCGCGCCGCCGCTGACCAGGACCGTTTTGACCTTCCTCGCCCGTTCGGGAAGAAGATTCCCCGATGCGGCGAAGACGTGGTGAAAGCTGTCCCCGACCGGGAGGAGACCCCGCGTGACAGAGGCAGAGACATGACGGCATCGGTGGGTGACGCCGAGCTGGCCGCGCGGTTCGGGCTGGAGCCGACGCGTTCACCGAGGTGCACGACCGCTACTACCCCGCCGTCCACCGCGACGTCGCGGCGCGGCTCGATTCGCGCGACGCCGAAGTCGTCACGGCGGAGACGTTCCTGATCGCGTTCGACCGGCGGCAGAAGTTCGACGCCACGCGCGGCGAGCTGCGGCCCTGGTTGTTCGGCATCGCGACGAACCTGGTGGCGGGGCACCGCCGCAAGGAAGCGCGCCACTATCGGGCGCTGACGCGGCTGGGGTCGCGCCAGCGTCCGGTGAGGGCCCCGAAAGCCGCGTGGTCACGGCCATCACGGCCCGCGGCACGCTCGCGGCCGCGCTGGCGAAGCTCCCGCACGGCGAACGCGACGTGCTGCTGCTCGTGGAGCTCGCGCAACTCGACGAAGCCATTTGAAAAGCGGCCTCCGTCGCCCAGGCGCTGGGGCATCTCGCCCGGCACGGTCGGCCCCGGTTGCACCGCGCCCGTCAGAAGCTCGCCCCGATCCTCGCCCAGGAGGCCCGCGATGAATGACCTGCAGAAGCTCGAAACGCGGCTCGACCCGAGCGACCCCGCCCCGTCCGCCGTGGCGCGGAGCCGACGCCGGTTGCAGGACCGGTTCGCCGGCGAGCCCGTGCGCAGCCTCACCGCGAGGCCGGCCCGGGGGCTGCGCACGGCGTGGCTGGCCGGGGGGACCGGCGCCATCGCGGCCGCGGCCGTCGCCGTCGCCGTGTTCAGCGCTGCGGCCCCGGCCCCGCCCGCCGCGCCGCCTGTCGTCCAGTCCGGGCAGCAGGTGCTGCTCGCCGCCGCGACCGTCGCCGAGCGCTCGCCCGACGCGACCGGCACCTACTGGCACGTGACGATCACCGAGACCGGCGCGGGCGCGGCCGTCACGGACTACTGGGTCAAGCCCGACGGGCACTGGTGGTTCCGCGGCGCGAAGACCGGCGGAAAGGCGATGCCGATGCCCGGCTCGCGGCCGTTCTCGCTCGTCGGCGTGCACCTGACCTACGCCCAGCTGCGCGCCCTGCCCACCGACCCGGCCGCGCTCAAGGCGTGGATCGCCGACGCCCGAGACGCACAGCGCGCGGACGAGCGGCGGTCCGTTCACCGCGGCCGACTGCCGGCATCGCCGGCGGTGCGGGCCGCGGCGTTCCGGGCGATCTCCGAGTACCGGGGCGTCGGCATGCTCGGCGGTGTGCCGGGTGGGGAGGGCCTGACGATCCCGCCGGACGGTCTGCGCCTCGTCGTCGACCCCGCGTCGGGTCGCGTCAACGCCACCTCCGTCTACGTCACCGCCGACGGCGCGCAGTACCTCATCGCGCCGCCCGGCACCGCCCGCGTCGACGTGGGCTGGACGGACACGCCGCCGCAGTAGGTCACGGACGGGTGCGGCCGGCCGGGAACACCCGCGCCGGCCCGCCCGCCAGTGCCCGGCAGATGCCGCGCGCGGCCGCCATCACCAAGGGCGCCAACGCTCCCGGCTGCGTGCTGCCGGCACGCACCACAAGGGACACTGCCGCCGCGACCGTGCCGTCGGCGGTGAAGACCGGGGCGCCGACGGAGAGGGCGTCGACGGTGACCTGGCCGTCGCTGACCGAGTAGCCGTGTTTGCGGACGTCGGCGAGCGCGCGGCGCAGCCGGGCCGGATCGCACACGGTTTTCGGGGTGAACCTGTGCAGGGGCGCGCAGAGCACCTCCTCCTGCACGGCCGCGGGCGCGTGGGCGAGCAGGACGAGGCCGACGCCCGTGGCGTGCAAGGCGAACCGGCCGCCGACGCGGGTCCAGACCGGCACGGCGTCGCGCCCGGCGATGCGTTCGACGAACACGACCTCCAGGCCCTCGCGCACGGCGAGCTGCACGTTTTCGTGCGTGACCTCGTACAGGTCCTCCAGGAACGGCATCGCCGCGTCACGCAGCCCGAGCCCGCGCGGGGCGAGTGACGCGACCTCCCACAGCCGCAGCCCGATGCGGTAGCGCCCGGCCGCGTCTCGCTCCAGCGCACCCCACTCCACGAGCTCGGCCGCGCGCCGGTGCGCGGTCGCCAGCGAAACTCCCGACCGCCGGGCCAGCTCGCTGAGGCTGAGGTCCGCGGCGTCCGGGGTGAAAGCCTCGAGCAACGCCAGCACCTTGCTGGTCACGGAGGTGCCCGTCGCCGGGACTTGCCGGGTCATCGCCTCACGCTACCCGCGGATTCACAGATCCAGAACGAGTCGCGCTCCGGCGCAGCGCGACACGCAGATCATCATCACGTCGCCCGCCTCGCGCTCCGGGCCGGTGAGCACGGAGTCGCGGTGGTCCGGCACTCCCGCGAGCACGCCGGTCTCACACGTGCCGCACGTCCCCTCCTGGCAGGAGGACAACACGGGCACACCGGACTCTTCGAGCACCGACAGGATCGAGCGATCCGCCGGTACCTCCAGCGTCCGGCCTGATTGGGCGAGCTCGACCTCGAAGGCGTCGCGCGGACCGGTGTCGGGCAGCGCGGTGAACCGCTCGACGTGCAGCAAATCGGGCGCGCACCGCTGCTCGACGGCCGCCAGCAACGGTTCCGGGCCGCAGCAGTAGACGGCCGCGCCCGGTGCCGCGGCCAGCGCCGCGTCGAGGTCGAGCAGTCCGCGTTCGTCCTGCGGCACGAGTTCCACGCGGTCGCCGTAGCGTTCACGCAGTTCTGCGGCGAAGGCCATCGACGCCCGGGTGCGGCCGCCGTAGAGCAGGCGCCACTCGGCACCCGCCGCCTCGGCCACGGCCAGCATCGGCACGAGCGGCGTGATGCCGATGCCACCCGCCACGAACAAGTAGCGCGGCGAAGGCACCAACCCGAAGTGGTTGCGCGGGCCGCGCACGCGCAGCCGCTCGCCACCGGTCAGGCCGTGGACGTGCGCCGAGCCCCCGCGTCCGGACGGCTCGTGCAGCACGGCCACCTGCAGCACCGACCGGTCGGCCGGATCACCGCACAGCGAGTACTGCCGCACGAGATCGGGGCCCAGCACGAGGTCCACGTGCGCGCCCGGCTCCCACGCCGGCATCGCCGCGCCGGCCGGGTCGCGCAGGGTCAGCCGGACGACGCCGTCGGCCAGCCGTTCCGGGGCCGCCAGCACCACGTCGAGCTCCAGCTCCGTGGCCAGGACGCTCATCGTCTCCTCCTCCTAGACAGCGACGGCCACGCGCTCCGGCGGGGCCACCGGCACCGACGGACCGCCGTGCCCGACAGGGTGGGCCAGCAGCCAGTCCCACAGCTCGACCGGGTCTTCCGACTCGTGCTCGGCCCCGCAGTGACACACGCCGACGAGCACGTCCGTGCCGAGCTTCCAGTGGATGCGCACCACGTTCTCGCCCTGCAGCATCGCCACGCGCTCGCTCACGACGGCACGACCTGCGCGCTCTCGCCGGCCGCCATCTTCTTGAGGATGCGGCGTGCCGCCAGGCCGCCCGTGTCGATGTTGACCGAAAGCTCCTGGTATCCCTCGGGTTCCGCCTCGATGATGCGTTCGAGGATGTCGAGCGCCCGCACGTCCTGCAGCACGACCGTGCGGTTGTTCTCCGCGAGGAAATCGGACACACCGGTGTCGTCGAGCGCGAAATCCCTTGCCACGGCCCAGAAGTCGTGGGTGCTGTGCTCGGTCTCCGGGGTGATCGCGTAGACGACCTCGACGTGGAAGCCCTCGGGGTCGGTGCCGTCGGGGTTCGGCAGCACGCCGACGGGCGCGATGCGGCTGTGCAGCAGGTACAGGCACGGCGGGTGGTACTCGATGTCCTGCCAGCGCGTGATCCGGCCTTCGATGCCGGTGGACTTCGCGTAGAAGGACGGGCACTCGGCGTCGGCCATGTGGCGGCTGACGTAGATGATGCCGCGGTCCTCGTCGACCTCCGTGGTGATCGGCGTGTTCGCGACCTCCGGCGTGCCGATGTAGCCGCCGTGCAGGTAGGTCTCGTGCGAGAGGTCGAGCAGGTTGTCCACCAGCAGCTCGTAGCGCGCGGCCAGTGGTTCCATGCCGCTCACGCTGGTGTAGGCCGGGTCCGCCAACCACGGCGCCCGCGGGATGGTCGACTCGTCGGCCAGCTCGCGCTCGCCGATCCAGACCCACACGAACGAGTCCTGCTCCACCACCGGGTAGGACGGAACCCTTGCGGTCCGCGGAATCCGGGCCTGGCCGGGGACGAACACGCACGAGCCGGCGCTGTCGTAGGTGAAGCCGTGGTATCCGCAGACGATCTTGTCGCCGTCGAGCCGGCTCTCCGAGAGCGGGTAGCGGCGGTGCACGCAGCGGTCGGCCAGGGCGACGACGTCGCCGGATTCGGTGCGGTAGAAGACGATCGGCTCGCCGAGCACGGTCCGGGAGAACAGCTCCCGGCCCAATTCGCGGCCGTATGCGGCGACATACCACTGGTTTCGGGCGAACGCTGCCATCGACGCCTCAGAGCTCCTTCGGTCGGGGTCGGCTTCCGAAGCTCTCACCCGCGGTGCTCCGGGGACCATCCGGGTTTTCACCCACTGAAAGACTCTCCTCGTCACGAAATCACCCCTTCCCACAGCGCGGCGGGCGGACGTACAGTCGGCGACATCGTTATTTCGGGTACCGGAACGTACGGGGACCAAAATGACCACCAACGACACTGAGACCTTCGACGAGCTGGGCCCGGAAGCGGGCCTCGGCGAGGTCTTGCTGGCACTGGGCGGGCGCTTGACCCGACTCCAGACGGAGCTGCTCGCTGAACTCGAGCTGCCGCTCACCATCCGGCAGTACCGGATCCTGTCGAGGGTCGGGAGCGGCCACACGTCGCTCACGGCGCTGTGCAAGCTCGCGCACCGCAACCCGTCGACGATGTCCGAAAGCGTCGACAAGATGGTGAACCAGGGCTTACTCTCGCGCCGCCCCTCGGCCACGAGCCGGCGCACGATGCAACTCGAGCTCACCACCAAGGGCGTCAACGCGCGGGACACCGCCCGGCGCACCCTCGACAAGTTCGCGGCCGAGCTGACCGCGGGCCTCACCCCCGAGATGCGCGAGCAGTTACTGCCCGCGCTCTCGCAGCTCTACTTCGACGTCCAGGGCAACCTGGACGACCGGTGACGGAAGAAGACCCAAGGGGGGTCAGCACCACCGCACGACACCGGGTCGGAACCGTTTGACGCCGGGCCGTTCGGCCCTGCGCCACGACGTTTCGAACCGGACGGCTTCGAGCCACCGGCCGACGTCCCTCGGCCTCCTGACCGCCGGGCTTTCGAGCCGCGCGGCTACGGAGTGCTGCGGTGCCGGCGGTGTCGAAGCCATCGGGTGGCAACCGATCAGCCCGACGCGACCGGAACGCGGACCGACGGCTCACCAGCCCGCCGGCCTGCCCAACCGGATCGCTGAACCGCCGATGGGTTGCCGGCCAACGGGTTCCGAGCCGCGCGACAATCAAGTCGAGCGGCGCGGAGCCACCGGGTAGCACCAGCCGCCGCCTATGAGCTGCTGGGTTTACAAGCCCTGGGTTGTTCCAAGCCGCTGGGTTTCAAAGAGCCACAAGGAGGTGGCCCCACATGCCCCCGTCCCCCGCGACCTCGTCCCACTCCCTGCTCTCCCGCCTCGACGAGTCGGCGTTCACCGCACGGCACCTGAGGATCTACGTAACCGTCCTCATCGGACATTTCCTGTGCGGGTTCGTGATCAACCTGACCGGCGTGATCCTGCCGGGTGTCATCAAGACCTTCCACCTCACCAGCGAGTCGGCCGGGGTGTTCTCCTCGGCGCTGTTCGCGGGCATGCTCGTGGGCGCGGCCGTCGCCGGCACGGTGTCCGACCGGTTCGGCCGGAAGGTGCCGCTGTCGATCACGGTGATCGTCTACGCCGTGTTCTCACTCGCCGCGGTGTTCGCACCCAGTTTCGGCGCGTTGGTCACGTTCCGCGCACTGCAGGGGATCGGGCTCGGCGCCGAGATCGCCGTGGTCCTGCCCTACATCGCCGAGTTCGTGCCCTCGCGCCACCGCGGCCCGCTCGTCACCGCGGCCACGGCTGCGTGGCTGATCGGGCTGCCGACGGCGGCCGCGGTCGGCACCGCGGTGGTGCCGGCGTTCGGCTGGCGCGCGATGTTCGTGATCGCCACCGTGCCGGTGCTCGTCGGCGTGTTCATGCTGGCGACGCTGCCGGAGTCGGTCCGCTACCTGCTGCGCCGCGGCCGCCTCGCCGACGCGGCGGCCATCGTCAGCGGCCTGTGCCGAGGCGGTAATCCCACCGAAGCCCCCGCCGCCCGGCACGCGGCACCCGAGACCGGCGGCACCGTGCGCACGCTCGTCGCTCGGCACTACCTGCGCTACACGATCGCCATCTGGTTCATGGAAGTCTGCGCCGGCGCGTTCCTCTACGGGCTCTCGAGCTGGCTGCCGTCCGTGCTGGAAGGCCAGGGCGTGGACCTGCTCAAAAGCTTCGGCTACACGGCGATCATCACGGCCGCCGGCGTGGTCGGCGCGATCCTCGCCGGGCAGCTGATCAACCGGATCGGCCGCCGCGTCGTGCTCGGCGGGGCCTTCGTCCTCAGTGGACTGTTCTGCCTGGCCTGGGGCACCACGTCGGCGACCGGCGCGGTGATCGTGCTCGGCTCGCTGGCCACGTTCTTCGGCAGCGGCCTGGCCGGCAGCACGCTCTTCGCCTACGCCAGCGAGCTCTACCCCACGGCCAGCCGCGCGACCGGGCTCGGCTGGGCGGCGGCGTGGCAGAAGGTCGGCGGCCTCATCATGCCCGTGCTCGTCGGGTTCATCCTGGCGGCGCACGCTTCGCAGTTCCTGTTCTTCCTGGTCTTCGGGATCATCTCGATCCTCGCCGGGATCGCCGCGCTCGTGGCGACCTTCGAGACCCGCGGCCGCACCGTCGAGCAGATCACGAGTGAGATCACCGGCGAAGGGGCGCCCGCCGCCCTGACCCCGGCGCGCTCCTGACTGACCGAGCAACACCGAAAAACCGAACCCACCACAAACACAGTGGAGGAATCCATGACGATCGACCACGCCCCGGCACCCGCCGGTGCGGGCCTGTCCCCCAAGGACCTCGCGGAGCTGAAGCTGCGGCACCGCAAGATCCGCGACGCGATGGCCGAGCAGGGCCTCGACGTCGTGCTCGCCTACGGCCCGGCCTGGCGGCGCGAGAACATCCGTTACTTCACCGACGTGACCCCGGCCGGCAGCGCCGCGCTCGTGGTGTTCCCCGCCGAGGGTGACGCGGTGGCGTTCTCGACCCGGCTTTCGGACCTCGCGGCGTTCACCGCGCAGGGCTGGGTCGGCGAGGCCCGGCGGCTGGACCCGGCGAACCCGGCGGAGCTGGGCGTGGTCCTCAAGGAGCTGGCGCCGCGGCGCATCGGTATCGCCCACCACGAGCTCGTGCCGCTCGTGCTCATGGAGACGATCCGCGCCGCGGCGCCGGGCGCCGAAGTCGGGTCGGCCACGAAGCTGCTCGACACCGCACGGCTGGTGAAGAGCGAGTGGGAGCTGGCCCGGATGCGCCGCAGCGCCGTGGTGTGCGCCGCCGGGTGGGAAGCGTTCGTGGACGTGCTCGAGCCAGGGCTGCCGGAGTACCGGATCGTCGCGGAGGTCGAGGCGCGGCTGAAGAACCTCGGTGCCGAGGACAACTTCATGCTCATCGCTTCGGGCCGCGACGAGGTGCGCGGCATGACCCCGCCCGGCGACCGGCTGCTCGAAGCGGGCGACATGGTGCGGACCGAGCTCACGCCCAAGATGGACGGTTACTGGCTGCAGATCTGTCGCTCCGCCGTGGTGGGCAAGGCCGACGACGGGCAGCGCAAGTCGTTCGGCCTGTTCAACGAGGCCGTCGAGGCCGGCATTTCGGTGGTGCGCCCGGGAATCACCGCCCACGAGGTGGCGATGGCCGAGAACGACGTGTTCCGCAAGTACGGCTACGGCGAGTACTGCTCCAGCAACTACACCCGCGTGCGCGGGCACGGCCACGGCCTGCACCTCGACGAGACGCCGATCATCGAGGGCAACCACACGGTGCTGCCCGAGAACTCCGTGTTCATCATCCACCCCAACACCTACACGCCGCTGGCCGGCTACCACGTGCTCGGCGACCCCGTGCGCGTGACCGCCGACGGCTGTGAAGTGCTGATCACGACCGAACGGAAGCTGTTCGAGACAGGAGACGTGGCGTGAAACGAGGTCTGCACGTACTCGACCCCGCGGAAACCCCCGACCAGGAGTGGGGCGACCGCGTCGCCGCGCTGCAGAAGGCCATGGCGGCCCAGGGCGTCGACGTCGCGTTCGTCTACGCCGACGTGTCCCGCTCCGACGACCTCGCCTACCTGACCAACCTGTGCCTCTACTGGAACGAAGGCGTGCTGGCGATCCCCGCCGAGGGGCCCGTCGCGTTCCTCACCAAGCTCTCGCTGCGGGTGCAGAACTGGATGAAGGCCTCGTCGAAGGTCACGGAGTTCAGCGGCGGCAAGAACTTCGCCGACCTCGTCGCGAAGTACCTGCTGGGCAGGAAGAACGGCACGCTCGGCCTGGTCGACGCCGCGCTGTGGCCCGCCGACGTCGCCGACGAGATCGTGGCCGCGGTGCCCGGCTGGCAGGTCGAGCGCCTCGGCAGCCTGGTCCGTGAGCAGCGGCTCATCCCGTCGGCGGCCGAGACCGAGCTGCTGCGCGCGGCCGGCCGGATCCTCGACGACGCCGCGGCCAAGGCGACGGTGGAGGGCAGCACCGCCGGCAGCCGCGTCGAGACCGTGGAACGCGCCTTGCGCGGCGGCGGTTTCCTCGACCTCTACCCGATCTCGCTGTCCACAACGGACGACGTGACGTCCTTCGGCGTCACCGGGCAGTACCGCATGAACTGGGTGTACTCGAGCCGCGTCCTCGGTGACGGCGCGGGCTGGCCGGCCGCGCTCAAGGACGCGCTGACCGCGGCCATCGCGGCGGCCAAGGCCGGCGCGAGGATCGGCTCGCTCGCCGAGGCCGCCGCGCCCGCGCTGGCGAAGCTGCCGGACGGCGCCAAGGCCGAGGTCCGCTGGGTCAACCAGGCCGACTTGTCCACGAGCGGTGAGTTCCGCGCCCAGGACCCGGCCGCAGTACTGGCCGACGGCGAGGCGGGCGCGGTGTCCGTGGAGGTCGCCTTCGCCGACGGCGGCAACGCGGCCGTGGCCGAGACCGTCCGCGTCACCGAAGGCGAACCCGAACACCTGACAGGAGCACAGCGGTGAGGATCCTTTCCAACGGCGACATCGAGCAGGTGCTCACCGCCGGCGAGACGCTCGACGCGCTGGAGACGGCGTACAAAGAGCTCAACGCCGGCCAGGGCGCCAACCGGCCGCGCAACCACACGTATTTCCCGGTCGAGGACAGCCGCCACCCCGGCTTCCGCTTCCGGTTCAAGTCGCAGGAGGGCGGCAACGTCTCCAGCGGCGTGTGGGCGCTGCGGATCACGTCCGACATCGCGGGTGTCGAGACGCTGCCCAGCGGCGTGCAGCGCCGCCGGCTCATCCCGGCCGCGCCCGGCGGCCGCTACGTCGGGCTCGTCACGCTCTACAGCCTGACCACACTCGAACCGCTCGCCATCATGCACGACAGCTTCATCCAGAAGATGCGCGTCGGCGCGACCTCGGCGCTCGGCATCCGCGAACTGTCCAACCCGGACGCGACGGTCGCGGGCATGTTCGGCTCCGGCTGGCAGGCCGAGGCACACCTGGAGTGCCTGCTGATGGTGCGGCCGAACATCGAAGAGGTCCGCGTCTACAGCCCCACCGCGGAGCACCGCGAACAGTTCGCGAAGGTGTGGAGCGAGAAGACCGGGCGCAAGATCGTGGCCGTGGACGAGCGGCGCGACGCCGTGGCGGGCTGCCAGATCGTCACCTGCGCCACGGCGGCCATGGAAGCCTGCTTCGACGGCGCCTGGCTCGACCCGGGCACCCACGTCACGGCCATCACCTCGCCCGACGGCACCGCCACCCGGCGCGAGCTGGACGACACGACGTTCGACCGTGCCGACCGCATCACGGTGCTCTCGCGCGAGCAGGTGCACCACGACAAGCAGTACGACATCCTCGGCCCGGTGAACCGCGGCCTGAAGTCGTGGGACGACATCCGCGAGCTCGGCGACCTGCTGCTGGGCGAGGCCCCGGGGCGCACGAGCCCCGACGACATCACCGTGTTCGCCAACAACACCGGCATGGGCGTGCAGTTCGCGGCCGTCTGTGCGCGGGCGCTGGCGCTGGCCGAGGAGCGCGAGCTGGGGCACACCGTGCCGACGGACTGGTTCCTGGAAGAGACGAGCCCGTGAGCGGAAACCGCCGTACACCACCGGATCCACGAGCGGAGACCTCTCATGGGCAGTGAACACCGTGTCGGAGGCAAGATCATCACCTTCGGCGAGAACGTGAACACCGACGTCATCATCCCCGGCCGCTACCTCGTGAGCATCGACCCGGCGGAGCTCGCCGAGCACGCCTTCGAGCCGCTGGGGCCGGAGACTCAGGCGCGGCTGCGGGCGAGCGACGTCGTCGTCGCCGGCCGCAACTTCGGCTGCGGCAGCGCGCGAGAGCAGGCCGCCACGTGCCTGATCGGCGCCGGGATCAAGGCGGTCGTCGCGGCCTCCTTCTCCCGCGTCTTCTTTCGCAACGCCATCAACACCGGGCTCGTCGCGGTCGAGTCGCCCGCCGCGGCCGAGGCGGCCACCGACGGTGGCGAGATGTGGGTCGACTACGACGCGGGCACGGTCGAGGTGGGCGGGCAGACCTTCCCGTTCAGCCCGTACCCGCAGGTGCTGCGGGAGATCATGGCCGACGGTGGCCTGATCCCGCACCTGATGGCGAGCTTCGCGGGAGGAAAGCAGTGACCGCCAAGACCTTCGCGCAGAAGGCGATCGAACGCGCGTCCGGGGTCGCAGACCTCGTGCCGGGCCAGATCGTCGACGCGTTCCCCGACCTGTACATGAGCCACACCGCGAGCTGGCGGTGCATCCGGACGCTGGAGAAGATGGGCGTCGAGCAACTCTACGACGTCGACCGCGTGGCCATGGTCATGGACCACCTGTCCCCCGCCATGAACGCGAAAACCGCCGCGGACCACGCGTTGTGCCGGGAGTTCGCGCAGAAGATGGGCGTGAAGAACTTCTTCGACGTCAACAGCGGCATCGCGCACATCGTGCTCATGGAGCACGGGCTCGTGCGGCCCGGCCAGTTCATCATCGGCACCGACTCGCACTCCACGATCTACGGCGCGCTGGGCGCGTTCGGCACCGGCGTCGGGTTCAGTGAGATCACCGCCGCGTGGGTGACCGGCAAGCTGTGGGTCAAGGTGCCCGAGTCGGTGCGGATCGTGATCGACGGCGACCTCGCCCCGGGCGTTTACGCCAAGGACATCATGCTCAAGCTCATCGGCGACCTCGGTGCCGACGGGCTCACCTACGAGTCGGTCGAGTTCTCCGGCTCCTACGTCGAGGGCATGTCGGTTTCGGAACGCATGACGTTCTGCAACCTGGCCATGGAGATGGGCGCGAAGAACGCCTTCGTGGCCCCGGACGACACCACGCTCGCCTACCTCGACGAGGCCGGTGTGCCGCGCGACGAGCTCGACATCCTGCTGCCGGACGAGGGCGCCACCTACCGCGCCACCGTGCGGCTCGACGGGCCGACGCTCGCCCCGCAGATCGCGGTGCCGCACACGGTCGACAACGTGGTGGGCGTCGGTGACGTCGCCGGCACGAAGCTCGACCAGGTCTTCATCGGCTCGTGCGCCAACGCCAAGTACGACGACCTCGTGATCGCGGCCGACGTGCTGGCCGGCCACCGAGTGGCCCCGGGCCTGCGGCTGATCGTCACGCCGGCGTCGGCGAAGATCATGGCGCAGGCTTCGGACAGCGGTGTGCTCACGAAGCTGATCCAGGCCGGCGCGATGATCACCAACCCCGGCTGCGGGGCGTGCGCGGGCAATGGCGGCGCGATGGCCGACGGCGAAACCACGCTGTCGACCGCGAACCGCAACTTCCAGGGCCGCATGGGCAGCTACGACTCGAAGATCTTCCTGTCGAGCCCGGCCACGGCCGCGGCGTCGGCCATCCGCGGCGTGATCACCGACCCGCGCGAGATCGTCGCGACGGCGGTGGTCGCGTGAACCTCGTCGAGAAGATCCTCGCCCGTGCCAGCGGCCGCGAGTCCGTGGAGCCCGGCGAGATCGTCGTGGCCAAAGTGGACCGCCTGATCATGCACGACCTGTCCGGGTACCTCACCTCGCAGGTGTACGAGAAGCGCGTGAACGTGCCCATCCCCGCCCCGGAGCGGGCCGTGATGGTGTTCGACCACCACTTCGCGCCGCCGACCGAGCAGCAGGCGGACGTGCTGCAGCACAACCGCCGGTGGGCCCGCAAGCACGGTTTGAAGCTGTACGACTGCGGCAACGGCAACCTGCACCACGCCGTGGTGCGCAACGGGCACATCAAGCCGGGCATGATCGTCGTCGGGTCCGACAGCCACACGCCGGTGCACGGCACGATGGGCGCGCTCGCGGTGGCGCTCGGCAACGACTCCCACGCCGGAACCGTGCTGCCGTACGGCAAAGCGTGGTTCAAGGTGCCGGAGACCACCCGGGTCCACCTCGAAGGGACGCCGAAGCCCGGCGTCACGCCGCGCGACATCGCGCTGTGGCTGGTCGGCCGTATCGGTGAGGGCGAGCTGAACTACCGGGCCGTGGAGTTCGGCGGCCCGTACGTGCGCGGACTGTCCTTCTGGGACCGTTGGCTCTTCCCGCTGCTGTGCGTGGACCTCGGCGCCAAGTGCAGCTTCGTCGAGCCGGACGAGGTCACCGAGGCGTTCGTGCGCACGTTGCCCGGCGGCGACGCCGGCCTGCTGGTGCACGGCGACGGTGAAGAAGCGGCACAGGTGCTGCGCTTCGACGTCGGCGAGGTCGACCCCACGGTCGCCTGCCCGCCGACCGTCGGCAACGTCAAGCCCGTGGCCGAGGTCGCCGGCACGCCGGTTCAGTACGCGGAGCTGGGCGGTCACGGCGGCGGCCGGCTCGAGGACTTCCGTGCGGCGGCCCAGGTCCTGGCCGGGCACAAGGTGCACCCGGACACGCGGTTCCACCTCGTCCCCTCCAGCCGTGAGGTGTTCGCGGAGGCCGCGCGCGAGGGGCTGGTGCTCGCGCTGCACGAGGCCGGCGCCACGTGGTTCCCGCCCAGCACGGGCTCGAACCAGGCCTACAACATGGGCGCGATGGCGTCCGACGAGACGATGATCTCCACCCACGCCCGCAACTTCCCCGGCCGCAACGGCAGCCCCGATGCGTCGATGTACCTGGCGTCTTCGGCAACCGTGGCCGCGTCGGCTGTCGCGGGGGTCATCGCCTCGACCGTCCGAACGGGAGGGAAATCGTGAAGTTCGAGGGCCGCTGCTGGCGGTTCGGGGACAACATCCCGACCGACCGGCTCGTGAAGACCCAGTACGTGTTCGAGCCGATGGAGATCCTCGTGCAGCACGTGCTCGAAGACCTCAACCCGGAGTTCCCGAAGCAGGTGCAGCCCGGTGACATCGTGTTCGCCGGCAAGCACTTCGGGCAGTCCTCGGGCCGCGCCATCGCGACGAAGGCGTTGCAAGCCACGGGAATCGGGTGCGTCGTCGCGGAGACGTTCGCCCGGACGTTCTACCGCAACTGCTTCGAGGTCGGCCTGCCGGCGCTCGAAGTCGGGCTCAACCCCGATTTCGCGGCCGACGGCGACCGCGTGCGCGTGGACCTCACCACCGGTGAGTTCACCAACCTGACCACGCAGACGACGATCCGCGGTGCCGCGGCCGACCCGTTCCTCGTCGACATGCTCGAGGCGGGCGGGCTGATCAGCCTCGCGAAGAACCGGCCGGAGGTGTTCCGCTAGGACGGACGGGAACGGTGAAACCCCCTGGCGGGCATGGACTCAGCGTCCGCCGGGGGTTTCGTCGTGCCCGCGGTCCGGCGGGAAATCCCCGGCCAAACGATGTTTCTCAGCTTCTTGACGCGCGTCGAGATCGAGAGTCACACTGACCGGAGCACAAAGAGGTGCACCTCCCGATGCTTCTCATGGTCGACACCTCGCCCGATTCCAGACCGAGGCGGCAAAGTTCCCCCGCGTCCCGGTCTCCCCCCTGGACACAATCGAGGTCTCCCCCGTGCCATGGAAAACTCTCCGCCGGACGCGGTTCGCGTTACCGGCCGTCGCTCTCGCCTTTGTCGCCACCGCGTGCGGTTCGGGTGGTGCCGCCTCCTCCGGCGGCGGTGAGACGATCACCCTCGGCCTGCCGGTACAGGCCACCACCCTCGCGTCGGTCTACCTGGCCAACGACGAGAACCTCTGGAAGCAGCACGGCCTCACCGTCAAGGCCGTGACGTTCAAGGGCGACGCCGAGCTGGCGAAGGCCGTGCTCTCCGGCGACGTCGACGTCGCGGTCGGCTCGCTCACCGGGCCGCTCACGGCCGAGGAAGCCGGCCAGGACGTGAAGGTCATCTACGGCGGCTTCGACATGACCGCGTTCGCCTGGTACGCCGTGCCCGAGATCCACACCGTGGCGCAGGGCAAGGGAAAGAACTGGGGCGTGACGACGATCGGTTCGTCCACCGACCTGCTCACGCGCTTCGCCGCGGCCAAGGCGGGGCTTGACCCCAACAAGGACATCAAGGTCGTGCAGGGCGGCGCCTCGGCGGCGCGGTTCGCGGCCATGAAGGCGGGCCAGCTGCAGGCCAACATCTTCACCGAGCCGCAGACCGTCTACGCGCAGAAGGCCGGCTACAACAAGATCCTGGACCTCAAGGACCTCGTCGACAGCTACCCGATGCACGTCACGTGGAGCAAGCCCGGCTTCGTCGACGACAACCCCGACCGGGCCAAGAAGTTCGTCGACACGCTGTCGCAGGCCATGCAGATGACCAAGGACCAGCCCGATGCCGCGGCCAAGTCGATCGCCAAGGCGCTCAAGATCAGCGTCGACGACGCGAAGGCCAGCATGGCCGAGTGGATCGACCAGCTCTACCCCGACGGCCGCATGCCCTCGGCCAAGGCGATGGACGACTTCTGGCAGATGGGCCTGCAGGGCAAGGTGTTCGCGAAACGGCTGCCCGACTCGCAGTGGCTCGACACCCGCTTCCTGCCCAAGACCAGCTGAACGGAGGACCCGATGGCAGACATCACCTTCGACGGCCTGCAGATCTCCTACCCCGGCAAGGGCGAATCGTTCGTGGCGGTGAACGGGTTCGAAGCGCACGTGCGCGACGGCGAGTTCGTGACGATCGTGGGCGCCAGCGGCTGCGGCAAGAGCAGCGTGCTGCTGGCCGCCGACGGCCTGCTGCGCCCGTCCGCCGGCGAGATCCGCATCGGTGACAAGGTCGTCAGCAAGCCCGGCCCCGACCGGGGGGTGGTGTTCCAGGACGCGTCGCTGATGCCGTGGCGCACGATCCTCGCGAACGTCGCGTTCGGACTCGAGATGCAGGGTGTCGACAAGGCGACGCGGCTGGACCGGGCCCGGCACTTCATCGAGCTGGTCGGCCTGGCCGGGCGTGAAGACGCGCACCCGCACCAGCTGTCGGGCGGCATGCGCCAGCGCGTGGGCATCGCCCGCGCGCTGGCCACCGACCCCGAGGTGCTGCTGATGGACGAGCCGTTCGGCGCGCTCGACGCGCAGACACGCGAGCTGATGGCCACCGAACTGCTGCGGATCTGGGACCTGGACCGGAAAACGGTACTGTTCGTGACCCACGGCATCGACGAGGCCGTGTTCCTCGCCGACCGCGTGCTCGTGATGGGCGGCAGCCCGAGCCGCGTGGTCGAGGTGATCGAGATCGACCTGCCGCGTCCGCGCGACGCCGCGGTGCGCGCGAGCGAGGCGTTCGGCAAGTACCGCACGCACCTGGCCGAGCTGCTCTTCGGTGCGCAGGACAAGGCGGCGGTGCCGTCATGACGCAGGGCTTGCGCACGCGGCCGCCGCGCCCGGTGGCCGCGGCGCCGCCGAGCCGCGCGGTGGGCCTGCGCTGGCTGCCGCCGGTGCGGGCGCGGTTCGTGCTCGGCAGCGTCGTCGTGGTTCTCGCGCTGTGGCAGCTGGCCGCCTCGACCGGTCTGGTCGACGTGGAGTTCACCAGCACGCCGGTGGCGATCGTCCAGGCCGGCGGCGACCTGCTGAGCTCGGGCGAGCTGTGGGAGAACGCGCAGACGACGCTTGTCGAGTTCTTCACGGGCTTCCTGCTCGCCGTCGTGGTCGGCGTGCCGGTGGGCATGCTGATGGGCTGGAAGCTGCGGATCCGCCAGACGCTGGAGCCGGCGCTGGTCGCCCTCTACGTGACGCCGTCGCTCGCGCTGCTGCCGCTGGTGGTGCTCGCGCTGGGCATCGGCGAGGCGTCGAAGATCGCGATGGTCTTCATCGAGGCCGTGATCACGATCGCGGTGAACGCCATGGCCGGCATCCGCGAGACGGACCCGAAGCTCGTGCAGGCCGCGAGGGCGTTCTGCGCGGGCGGCGGCGCGATGTTCGGCAAGATCCTTTTCCCGAGCGCGCTGCCGACGATCATGGCCGGGCTTCGCCTCGGCGCCGGGCGCGGCGTGATCGCCGTGATCGTGGCCGAGCTGTACGGCGGCACGGACGGCGTGGGACAGCTGATCTCCACGTACGGCCAGAACTTCGACGTCGCCCCGTTGCTGTTCCTGACCCTCGTGGTCGGGATCTTCGGGTACATCGTGACCGCGCTGCTGCGCGTGCTCGGTACCGCCGCCACGTCGTGGGAGAGGTGAACCGATGACCACCAGTGTCAGTACCACTGTGCGTCCCCCCAAGCGGCGGCGGATGCCGGAGAAGGCCATGCCGATCGTGCTCGGCGGCGGTTTTCTCGTGCTGGTCGCCATCCTGTGGCAGATCGCCGTGTGGGCCGGCCTCGTGAACCCGTTCCTGACGTCCTCCCCCGTGCTCATCGCGGGCTCGCTCGGCAACCAGATCGGCTCGGGGCTGCTGCTGCGCAGCATCGGCACGAGCGCGCTGGAGCTGGTGATCGGCTTCGGGATGGCCGGCGTTGTCGGCGTCGCCGTGGGACTGCTGATGGGCCGCTACCGCTACGTCGACTACGTGGTCGAACCGTACGTGTGGCTGCTCTACTCGGCGCCGATCATCGCGTTGTTCCCCTTGCTGGTGCTCATGTTCGGCCTCGGCAGCCCGACGGTCGTCGCCATCACGTTCCTGATGTCGGTGATCCCCGTGATCGTCAACTCCGCCCAGGGCGTGCGCAACGTCGACCCGAAGCTGATCCGCACCGCGGTGTCGTTCGGCGCGGGTGAGACCGCGTTGCTGCGCAAGGTGATCCTGCCCGCGTCGGTGCCGACGGTGATGGCCGGGCTGCGCCTGGGCGTGGGCCGCGGGCTCGTCGGCGTGGTCGTGGGCGAGTTCTTCGCGGGCGACGGCGGGATCGGCTACAACATCAGCTTCTTCGCCGGCCACCTCGGCACCACGGAGGTGCTCGCGTCGGTGTTCGTCGTGATCGTGGCCGGCGTCCTGCTCAACGTGGGCGCCCGCAAGCTCGAATCCCTCGCCGACTCCTGGCGCACCGAACTCCCCTGACCGCTTTCCAGGAAAGAGGTACCCCGTGAAGCAGATCGCCGCCGACATCGGCGGGACGTTCACCGACCTGACCGCCGTGGACGAGCACGGCGTCTTCAGCACCGCCAAGACCCTGACCACCCCGCAAGACCACGCCCAGGGCGTGCTCGACGGGCTCGACAAGCTCGGGGCGCACCTGCCCGACACCGAACTGTTCCTGCACGGCTCCACCATCGCGATCAACACCGTGCTGCAGCGCGCCGGCGCCGCCACCGCGCTGATCACCACCGAGGGCTTCCGCGACGTCTACGAGATCGGCCGCGGCAACCGTTCCGAGCCGTACAACTTGTTCTTCGGCAAGCCCGACCCGCTGGTGCCCCGCCGGTTGCGACGCGAGGTGCGCGAGCGCGTGCTCGTGGACGGCAGTGTGCGCACGCCGCTCGACGTCGCCGCCGCGCGGGAGCTGATCACCGAGCTGAAGTCCTCGGGCGTGCAGTCCGTGGCCGTCTGCCTGCTGCACGCGTATGCCAACCCGGAGCAGGAGCTCGAGCTGGGGCGGCTGTTCACCGAGCTGTGGCCCGAGGCGTACGTGACGCTGTCGCACCAGATCATGCGTGAGTACCGCGAGTACGAGCGCACATCGACCGCGGTGCTCAACTCCTACGTCGGCCCGGTCGTGTCGCGTTACCTCGACTCGCTCACCACGCGGCTGGAGGCCCGCGGCTTCCGCGGCCGGCTGCTGATCATGCAGTCCAACGGCGGCATCATGTCCGTCGAGACCGCGCGGCAGAGCCCGGTCCGGATGATGGAGTCGGGCCCGGTCGCGGGTGTCATCGGCGCGTCGGCGCTGGCCGCCGGCCTCGACCTGCCGCGGCTGATCTCGTTCGACATGGGCGGCACCACGGCCAAGACCAGCCTGGTCAAGGACGGCCAGGTCGACATCAGCCCGGGCTACTTCATCGGCGGGTACGCGACCGGGCACCCGATGGCGCTGCCCGTGGTCAACATCGTCGAGGTCGGCTCCGGCGGCGGTAGCATCGCGTGGGTCGACCCCGCGGGCGCGCTCAAGGTCGGCCCCGTCAGCGCCGGTGCGGCACCCGGCCCCGCGTGTTACGGCCGCGGCGGCGACCGTCCGACCGTGACCGACGCCAACCTCGTGCTCGGCCGCCTCGGCGCGAGCCGGTTCCTCGGCGGCGAGATGCCGCTGGACAGCGCGGCTGCCGAAGCCGCGATCACGAAGCACGTCGCCGAACCGCTGGGCCTCGACCTGCTGGCCGCCGCGCGCGGGATCGTGACGATCGCCGACGCACAGATGTCGCTGGCCGTGCGCGCGGTTTCGGTGGAGAAGGGCGAAGACCCGCGCACGTTCGCGCTCGTGGCCACCGGCGGCGCCGGCCCGCTGCACGCCGTGTCCATCGCGCGTGAGCTCACCATCGGCACGGTCGTGGTTCCCGTGCTGCCCGGACAGTTCTCGGCCAAGGGCATGCTCTACTCCGAGGTGCGCCACGACCTCACGCGCACGCACCTGGCGAAGTTCGAACCGTCCACAGTGGAGCAGTACGCGATCACGCTCAAGGCGCTCGGCGCCGAGGCGTGGGCGCGGCTGCGGGCGGACGTCGGCGAGCCGGCGACCGCGCCCGTGCTGCAGCACTTCCTCGAATTGCGCTACCAGGGCCAGGAGTTCACGATTCCCGTGCCGGTGCCCGAAGAGGGACTGTCCACAGCGAACCACGCGGCCGTGCGGGCGCTCTACGACGAGATGCACAACCGGCTCTACGGCCACCACGCGTCGGACGAGACGGTGGAGGCCGTCGGTGTCCGCACGGTGATCTCGCTGCCGCTCGAAACGACCGCGGGCAACGCGGCCGAGGTCGAAACCGCCTCGGGCGAGCCGGAGCCGGTCGAGCACCGGCCCGTGGTGCTGCACGGCGGCGGCCCGGAACCCGTGTCCTGTCCAGTCTACGACCGTGAGGCGCTGCGGCCCGGCCACCGGATCACCGGTCCCGCCGTAGTGCAGGAAGCCACGTCCTCGGTCGTGTTCTACGCCGGCGACGTGCTCACCGTCGCGTCCGACCTTTCGCTCGTCGTCTCCGTGGGGAGCCCCGCATGAGGAACACCATCGACCCCGTCACGCTCGAAGTGGTCCGCTGCGCGCTCGTGGCGTACTCCGACGAGATGGCCACCGCGCTGCGCCGCGCCGCCTACAACCCGATGATCTTCGAGGTCCAGGACTACTGCGTGGGCCTGGTGGACACCGAGGGCGAGCTGATCGCCCAGAACCTCGGCGGCCTGCCGATCTTCCTGGCCGACCTCGGCGTCTCCGTGGCCGACGGCATCGAGCGCCACGGCCTCGAGGGCTTCGAACCCGGCGACGCGCTGGTGATGAACTACCCGTACGTCGCGGGTCAGCACCTCAACAACGTCGTGGTCTACACCCCGATCTTCGTCGACGGCAAGGTGGTGGCGTTCCCCGCGGTGCGCGCCCACTGGGTCGACATCGGCGGCTCGCGCATCGGCTTCGGCTCCACCGCCACCACCGACATCTACTCCGAGGGCCTGCAGCTGCGCTCGATCAAGGTGATGAAGGCCGGCGAGTGGGACGCCGACGTGATGCAGATCCTCAAGGACAACATCCGCATCCCCGAATCGTCGCTGGGTGACCTGCGCGCGGCCATCGCGGCCTGCCGCCTGGGCGAGCGTCGCATCGCCGAGCTGGCCGAGCGCTACGGCCTCGACACGGTGATGGCCTGCATCACCGAGATGCGCGATCAGTCGGAACGCTTGTCGCGCCACGCGGTCGCGCAGATGGCCGACGGCGAGTACACGGCGTCGGCGTGGATGGACAACGACGGCCAGGACCTCGACAAGCGCATCACGCTCGACCTCAAAGTGATCGTGAAGGGCGAAGAGCTCACGATCGACTTCTCCGACATCAACGAGCAGGTCAAGGGCCCGCTCAACTCCGGCAAGTCGGGCGGCGTCGCGGCCGCGCGAGTGGCGTTCAAAATGCTGACGTTGCCGACCCACCCGGTCGACGAGGGGTCCTTCCGCAACCTGCACGTGGTGCTGCCGGAAGGGAAACTGCTCAACGCCAAGTCCCCGGCCGCGCTGGGCCAGTGGAGCATTTCGCTGCCGACGGTGGTCGACACGATCATCCGCGCGCTGGCCGACGCGTTGCCCGACCAGGTGCCGGCCGCGCACAAGGGCGACATGTCCGGCTTCACCTTCCACGGCATCGACGAGAAGACCGGCTCGCGGTTCGTGTGCCTCAACATCAACGGCGGCGGCTGGGGCGGGCGCCCCGTCGGCGACGGCCCGAGCGCGTGCGTGTCGGTGTGCCAGGGCGACGTGCGCAACATCCCCATCGAGATCCAGGAAGCGCGTTACCCCTTGGTGTTCACGCGCCACGAGCTGCGCGCCGACAGCGGCGGCGCGGGCCGCCACCGCGGCGGGCTGGGCCTGGAGATCGACGTGGAGCCGCAGCAGGCGATGTTCACCAACATCGCCAACGAGCGCACGACCTGCCCGCCGTGGGGCCTGCGCGGCGGCCAGGCGGGCGCGGTCAACGACACGATCGTCACGCAGCCGGGCGGGCAGCCGGAGCACGTGAAGAAGCACACCGGGCTGGCGTTGCAGGCGGGGTCGAAGGTCACCTTCCGCACCGCGGGCGGCGGCGGTTGGGGTTCGCCGTCGGAGCGGCCGGCCGCGGACGTCGCCGAGGACGTGCGCGACGGCTTCGTGACGGCCGAGGCCGCGCGTGAGCTGTACGGCGTCGTACTCACGGCCGACGGGCGAGTGGACGAGCCGTCGACCGGCCGGCTCCGGGCCACGCAGGCAGATGTCGCTCGTCGGTGAGCTCGCCGCGCGGGCGCACTCGGCCGGTTCCCGGCCGGTGCCGCCCGCGGTCCGGGCCGCCGTGCGAGCCCATCTGACCGACGCCGTCGGTGCCATGATCGCCGGCCACACCACGCTCGCCGGCTCGGTCGCCGGGCTCGCGCACACCCTGTCCGCGGAGTACGGCGCCGCGCGGCGGACCGCGTTCCTCGGCGGGGTGTACGCCCACGGCTGGGAAGCGGGTGACATCCACCGCGGTTCGGTGCTGTGCCCGGGGTGTGTGGTGTTGCCGGCGACGCTGGCGGTGGTGCCCTCGGCCGCGTCGGCCGAGGATTTCGAGCGGGCCTTCCTGGCCGGCTACGAGGTGGCGCTGGCCGCGGCGGCCGCGATCGGGGGCGAAGGGCTGATCCGGCGCGGGTGGTGGCCGACGGCTCTGCTGGCCCCGCTCGGCGGCGCGGCCGCGGCTTCGGTGCTCCTCGATCGGCCGCTCGCCGTGACCGCGTCGGCGATCGCGCTGGCCGCGCAGCACGCGGGCGGGTCGATCGCGGGTGCGACGGACCGGGCGGACGGCAAGTACCTGCTGGCCGGGTTCGCGGCGGAGCGCGCGGTGACGGCGTTCCTCGCGGCCGACTCCGGCTGGACGGGCCCGCTCGACATCCTCGACGACCCGCGTTCGCCGCTGCGGCGTTCGGAAGGCGCCTTGCCGGAGCCGTTCCTGCTGCCGGAGACGAGCCTGAAGCCCCACGCGGGGGCGAAACACCTGCAGGGTGCGATCGACGCCGTGCTGTCGTTGCGTCCTGGGGACGGCTGGTCCCGCTCGTCGGTGCGTCGGCTGAGGTGCCTGTTGCCGGCGCAGCTGGCCGGGATCGTCGACCGGCCGCCACCGTTCGGCTCGGCGTTGAGCGCGTTGGGCAGCGCCCAGTTCGTGCTGGCCATCGCAGCGCTGCGGGGGCACTGCACGCCGTGGGACTTCGAGGACGACGCGCTGCGCGACGAGGCCGTGCTGGAGCTGGCACGGGTCGTCGAGGTCGGATCGGCCGACGACCTCACGGCCGCGTACCCCGCCAAGTGGGGCGCGCGGGTGGAAATCACCACCGCGGCGGGGGCAGTATCGGCGGATCGGCTCGACGCGCGGGGAGACCCGGGGAACCCGTTGCCGGACAACGAGATCGTGGGCAAATTCGTCACGCTGGCCGAGCGCGAACTGGGTCCGGCACGAGCCCGGATGGTCGCGGAGTCCTTGCTGGGCCCGGATCCCTCGACCGTGTCGGTGCTGCGCGAGCACGTGCTGCCGCTGCTCAAGGGTACGTTCGACAGGTCACCGGAGAACGCCGCGGCGGGCGTGAGAACAGGGGGTTCGTCCTGACCACCGACCGACCCGCACCCGACCTGAGCCGCGCGCCGACGCCACAGACGGTGCTGATGACGATGCTCGGCCGCTACTGCCTCGAGGAGAACCCCGAGATCGCCACCGCCGGGTACATCGACGTGCTCGCGCGGATCGGCGTGTCCGCGCACGCCACGCGGCTCACCGTGTCGCGGATGACCGAGCGCGGGCTGCTGGACCGCTCGCGCCAGGGCCGCGCGGCGTACTTCCGCGCGTCGGAGGTCGGGCTGCGGGTGGTGCGCGTGCAGCAGCAGCGGACGTTCCACGACACCGGCGAGGGGCCGCAACCGCCCGGCGCGTGGACGGTCCTGTGCTTCTCGCTGCCGGAGACGCACCGCAAGGAACGCCACCTGCTGCGGCGGAGCCTGGCGTGGGAGAGCTTCGGGCTGCTGCGCGACGGCGTGTGGCTCGCGCCGGGCGAGCGCGACGTGTCGGCCATCCTCGCGCAGCTGCCCGGCGCGGGCGTCGAGAAGCACGTCGAGGTGTTCACGGCGTACCCGAAGTTCGACGACGTGCAGGGGATGATCTCCCGCACGTGGCACCTCGACGAGCTGGCCGCGCGCTACGACCGGTTCCTGCGGTCCTGGGACGTGCCCGACCCCGTGCCCGAGGCGCTCGATGACCTCGGCCGCGACCTGATCCTGGCGTCGGCGTGGCGCCAGCTGCTGCGCGAGACCCCGCAACTGCCCGCCGAGCACCTGCCGGGCGACTGGCCGGCCGCGCGCTGCCACGAACTTTTCCGCACCCTGCACGAGAACTACCGCCCCGATGCCGACCGCATCTTCGCCGGCATCCTCGCCGAACACCGGATGAGCTGAGGAGAATTTCGATGCGCGTGGTGGACACCCACTTCCACTGGTTCCCCCGGTCCCACTTCGAAACCATGGCGAATCGCGGCTCGTTTCCCCGCACCGAACGCGTGGGCGACGGCTACCGGTACCTGTACAACGAAGGCCGCGGCTTCATCCCCCTGCCGGCCGTCTGGTTCGACCTCGACGCGGGCTTCTCGGCGTCTTTCTCGGCAACCGGCCCCGACACCGTCGTGGTCTGCACCACCGGCGTCCTGGCGGGCATGCTCGATCAGATGCCGGCGGAGGAGGCGCTGGACGAGGCGTACGCGTACAACGAGGAAATCGCTCGTGCGCAACGCCTGCACCCGGGCCGGTTCTTCGGCACGGCCGCGGTTCCGTTGCAGGACACGGCGACGGCGTTGAAGGTGCTGGACCACGCGGTGGGTTCGCTGGATCTGCGCGGGGTGAACCTGCCTTCGATGATCGGATCGGAAACCGTTGACGCTTCGCGCCTGGAGCCGTTTTACGAGCGGGTCGCGGAGCTCGACGTCCCCCTCATCGTGCACCCGACGGACCTCGCCTTCAACGAAGTCCTCACCGGCTACGCGGACGGCATCCAGCGGTCCATCGGCCGTCTGCTCGACTCCAGCGTGACGGTGCTGCGCCTCATCTTCAGCGGCATCATGGAACGCCACCCGACGCTCCGCGTCGTCCAGACCCATGCCGGTGGCCTGTTGCCCTACCAGGCCGGGCGCATCGACAAGAACGCCCGCATCGAAGGATTGCCGCGGCTGCCTTCGGAGTATTTGAAGCGGGTCTTCGTGGATACTGTCGCACCTCAGTCGTTGACCATCCGCACAGCGCTGGAGTACTACGGCCCCGACAACATCCTGTACGGCACGGACAACCCGTGCTGGAGCCCCCAGGCGGCGGTGTCGGTGCTGGACGAGTCGGCTTTGTCGGATGAGGTGCGGAGGAAGATCTACTCGACCAACGCGGAGTCGGTGTTCAGGCTGACGTGAGTCTCACCGCGGACCCCGGACGGTGAATCTCTCATCGAAAGGTGGTCGCATCGGGTGAACATGACACCGAGCGCTCCCCAGCAAAAATCTTCGCGTGCCAGAATCCTGACGGATTCCGCGCACACGGCGCACGAAGGCCAAGGCGCCGACCGCGCCGCCGTCGATGGGGAGGATACCTTGGGAAACAACGGAAAACGCCTGTTCCAGGGGTTAGCGGCAACAGCCGGCGCTGTCGCCCTGCTCATGACCGTGCCGTCGGCGGCCAGCGCAGCCCCAGTCCGCAACGGAATTTGCGAGGTCGGCGAATTCTGCCTGTACTACGGCTACGATCTATCCGGATCAGTGTCGGACTTCACCACGTCGATTCCGAATTACGGGAGTTCCCAGCCGGGTTGCTACGAATTCAAGAGCGACGGCGTTGGCCAGCATCAGTGCGTGAAGAACAACGCACTTTCGGCATTCAACCAGACCAAACATGTGGTCAAGGTCTACTACAACAGCAACTACGGGGGTATCTCCGTCACCTTCCAGCCCGGTGAAGCACGAGACGGAGGCCTGGGCCCGCTCGACCGAGAGAACGCCTCGCACAAGTTCTTCTAGGGCGCGACCGGTAAGTGGTTGTGATCGTCAACGACGACGCCATCGACGGTCGCGGGCTGCCGATGTGGTTCCTGCTGACCCCGGGCCAGACCGGAGACAACCCGCAGCGCGATGACCAGATCGCCCGCCGCGCGGCCACAGGCTCCCCCGGCGGGCACCCACCCGCCTTCGACGCCCAGGTCTACAAGCAGCGCAACGTGGTCGAACGCTGCGTCAACCGGGTCGGGTGACGGCGACGTTGCTGCCGCATCCCTCGACATGAGCCAGTTGCGCAGAGCCCTCACTCCCCCGAGTCGACAACCCCCTGATGTTCCCCGCCCGTATCGAAGAAGCGGGTCACGTAGTCCTCCGGCGGGAGTGGGCTGTCGCGGAGCAAGGAGAAGACCTCGGCGCCAGGCGAAAGCTCGCCCGACTCTCTCAACGCGTAGGCCTGGACGAAGTCGACATAGGTCACCCCGTTGTCCGAGGCATAACGACCAGCCTCGCGCTCCTCCAATTCGATGGCGGAGGCGAGGCTGGACGCGCGCCAGAGGGTGATGCGTTCTTCGAAGGGCGAGCCACGCCACGAGTTCCACTGGAAAACGCAGCGGACGGCGTACCACTCCATCGTCAAACCCCTCAGATCTCCGCCAGAACCAGCCCACCCCGAGGCTTCGGAGTGAAGTAAGTCGCCTTCCGGGGCATGCGCAAGCCCGCCGCGTGGACCTTCAACACGGTCGAGAACTCGACGGGCGCCAGCTGCACCACCGCGTCGGCATCAGCCGGTGCAGGGCGGCCCGCCGGCAAGGGCTGCACGTGCGGTCCGTCCAGATCCAAACCGAGAGCCTCATCGAACAGCAGCCGCTCCACCACGGCGTGATCGATCGTCAGCTCGTCGGCCGGAGGAAGCACCACCCGCAGCGTCGACGACCGAGCCAGCACCACCGCCGAACCCGAAACAGCGGGCGGAGTGCCGTCGAGGACCTCCGAAACCTCCAGCCCCACCCCACGCCAAGCCGAAGCCAACGCATCGGACGTCAACCCCGTCCCCGTCAGCACGCGGTGGATGGCCCCGATCCGCAACCGCGGCCCGCCGGTCACCAACGCCAGCAGCGCACCCGTCTGCGCAGCCGCGGCTACGCGGTGATTCCCGTCGGCGACCAGAAGATCCGCAGCCGACGCGGCCCCCACCAACCGTTCCTGCAAAGTCCCCGACGGAACCACCCACAGCTCGTGCCGGCGCCCCGACTGATCCACAGTGGACACGTCCGGCGGCCCCAGTCCCGCGCACGCCGCCTCCACCGCCGCGGTCAGCGCCTCGCCGCCGGACGACGGCACCAGCAGCGCCGCACTCGTCGCGGTGCCCAGCCCGGCCAGCACCGCGGCGCGCTCGGCCACCACGTGTGGGTAGACCTCCTCCGTGTGGCGCACGTGTGACCCGCCCGCCGTCAGCTCGCGGACGTCGACCAGGCACAGCACGCCCACCGCCACACCGTCCGGGCCCGAGATGCGGTACGGCGCGACGAACCCCGCCACCGACCGGTAGTGCCGCGCCCGGATGCGGGCCAGCGCGGCCCGCGCGGAAGGCAGCGCGGCGGCCAGGTCGAGGCCCCGCTCCAACGCCGCAGGCGTCCGCGCCGGGTGCTGCACCGCCAGCAGCGTGTCGCCCGCCGCGCCGGGGGACGCGAGGGCCGTGACCACCGCGTCGGGCTCCGCGAACTCGTCGACGTCCGGGCCCGGCACCACGCCGCGCACCACCCACCCGCGGCGGATCGGCCGCACCCACGTGTCCATCCCCTCATCATGGCTGGCCCGCCAAGGCTGTCCGACGGTCACTCGTTCGTGAAATGCTTACCCTTGCGAAACAGTTGTCCCGGCCCCTGGGAACCCCGAGGAGACCCCGCCGATGAGCACCCCCGCCGAGACGCCGGCGCCCACGAAAAAGGCCGTCGGCCTGCGCTCCGAACGCGGGCCGGTGCTCGCGGCGGTGATGCTGAGCACCGGGCTGGTCGCGCTCGACAGCACGATCATCGCCACGGCCGTGCCCTCGGTGGTCGGCGACCTGGGCGGATTCTCGCAATTCCCGTGGCTGTTCTCGGTCTACCTGCTCACCCAGGCGGTCACCGTGCCGCTCTACGGCAAGTTCGCCGACGTCCTCGGCCGCCGGCCGGTGATGTTCTTCGGCATCGCCGTGTTCCTGCTCGGCTCGGTGCTGTGCGGCGCGGCCTGGAGCATGCCGGTGCTCATCGCCGCGCGCGCCCTGCAGGGCGTCGGCGCCGGGGCCGTGCAGCCGATCAGCATGACGATGGTCGGCGACCTGTACACCGTCGAGGAACGCGCCCGGGTGCAGGGTTACGTGGCCGGTGTGTGGGCCGTCGCGTCCGTGCTCGGCCCGGCACTGGGCGGCGTGTTCTCCGAGTTCCTCAGCTGGCGCTGGATCTTCTTCGTGAACCTGCCGCTGGGCGCGATCGCCGCCTGGATGCTGTACCGCAAGTTCGCCGAACGCGTCGAGCGCACGCGCCACCGCATCGACTACGCGGGCGCCGGCCTGCTCATCACCGGCTGCACACTGCTGATCCTGGGGCTGCTGGAAGGTGGTGTGGCCTGGGGCTGGGGCTCGGTGGTGGGCGTGCTCATCTTCGTCGCCTCCGCGGCGGCGCTGGTCGGGTTCGTGCTGGTCGAACGCCATGCGGCCGAGCCCGTGCTGCCGCTGTGGGTGTTCACCAGGCGCACCCTCGTGGGCGGCACGCTGGTGGCCCTCGTCGTCGGCGCGACCCTGATGGGGCTCAGCTCGTTCCTGCCGACCTACGCGCAAGGCGTGCTCGGCCACGACGCCCTCACGGCCGGGTTCGCCCTGGCCGCCCTCACCGTCGGCAGGCCGATCGCCGCGTCGCTGTCCGGACGGCTCTACATGCGGATCGGGTTCCGCGACACCGCGTTCATCGGCGCCGGGCTCATCATCGTCGGCGTCGTGCTCACCACGCTGCTCGGCGAGAACACCTCGCTCTGGAACGTGGCCGGCGCCGCGTTCGTCGTCGGCGCGGGCCTCGGCCTGGCGTCGAGCCCCACGATCGTGGCCAGCCAGTCGAGCGTCGGCTGGGAACGCCGCGGCGTGGTCACGGCCACGAACATGTTCGGCCGCTCGCTGGGCAGCGCGCTCGGCGCGGCGGTGTTCGGCGCGATCGCCAACTCCACCCTCGCCGACCGCTTCGCCCACCCGCCCGCCGCCGTCGCCGGGCGCCTGCCCGACAGCGCCGACGCGACCAGCCTCGTGCTCGGGCGGAACGACCACTCGGCGGCCGCGGAGTACGTGCGCCAGTCGCTGACGGGCGCCACGCACAACGTGTTCGTGGCGATCGCCGCCGTCGCCGCGCTCAGCATCGTCGCGCTGGCCCTGATGCCGCGCAAGACGGAGCAGCTGCAGTTCTAGTTCTGGAGCGGCAGCAGCTCGCGGTGCAAACCGTCGAGGAACCGCCGGTAGTCGCCCGAATGCCCGGGCCGGATCACGAACTTCGACAGCCCCGCGTCGATGTGCTGCTCCAGCAGGCGCCGCGCCTCGGCCCAGCTCGTGGCCACGAGCTCGGTCACGGGCGTGCCGGGCCGACGCTTCGCGGCGACCTCCAGCATCCGGTCGGGCACCCCCTCGCTCGCCACCAGCAGGCTGAGGCCGAAGTGGTCGGGCTCGATCTCGCGCCCGGCCTCGGCGGCCGCGTCCTGGATCGCGATGCGCGCGGCTCGCGCCTGCTCAGGCGAGTGGAAGCTGCCGAGCCAGCCGTCGGACAGGCGCCCCGCGCGGCGCAACGCCGCGGGCGCACTGCCGCCGAGCCACACGTCGAGGCGTTTGGCCGGACGCGGCCCGATCGTCACGCCGTCGACCTGGTAGAACTCGCCGGCGAAGTGCACGTCGTCCTGCTCCAGGAGCAGCCGCAGCAGGGTGAGGGCCTCGTCGAAAACCGCCGCGCGCGGGCCGGGCACGGGGAACAACGCGTGCTCGGCTGCGTTCGCCGGCCGCAACCCGAACACCGGCAGCACGCGCTTCGGCGCCAGCCCGGCCAGCGTCACCAGCTGCTTCGCCACGAGCACCGGGTGGCGGCCAGGCAGGATCGCGACGCCCGTGCCTACCTTGAGGTTCGTGGTGCGCGCGAGCGCGTGCGCCATCCCGATCAGCGGGTCGGCCTCCGGCGCGTAGACCAGCTCCGAAAGCCACAGCGAGTCGATTCCGGCCGCCTCCAGCGTCTCCGCCAGCCCCGCGAACTCCGCGGGCCCGGTCCCCGGCGCCGGCGCCACCCCCACCCGGATCTTCAGGTCCTCGCCCACCCGTGCTCCTTCCGCAGTCGTCCTCAAAGCCAACACGCGAAGGCCCGCCCGGTATGCCCGCAGGAAGAAGGCCCCCTCCCGGATGGGGGCCGGAAGGAGGCCTTCTGCCCGGTCGGGCCGGTGTCCACGCCGGCCGCGTTCCGAGCCCGCTCATCGTGGAAGAGGGACGTACAAGAGCCGTATATTTTGCTGGATCTTTGGCCTCGGCTCCGCCGAGGCGTGCGAGATCGCCTTTGAGCCGGCTTCCGGATGGGGCGGTCGGATCGGCCGGGGGCCGATCGCACCGCCCCATCC
>NZ_JBFBAE010000046.1:0-36703 GCF_040689465.1 Amycolatopsis sp. NPDC051373
TTTGTTGGTTTTTTTTTCTCACCAACTCTCCTCCCCCCGGGCGCCGGCTGTCCTGCGTGGACGTTGTCGGTCCTCGACGTGCCGACGACCGCAGGAGGAACCGTGCAGGAGTCAGACTGGAAATCCGTGCTCGACGCGGCGAGCAACGCCGCGTCGAGCACCTCGGCTCCTTGCCGGACCGGCCCGTGTTCCCGACCGCGGACCACGCGACGATCCGCGCGGCGCTCGACCACCCGCCGACGGCGCGAGGGATCGACGCGGTGCGCGTCGTCGACGAGCTCGCTCGTGATCTCGAGCCCTACGTGGCCGCGCAGGCGAGCGGGCGCTACTTCGGTTACGTCGTCGGCGGCCTGCACCCGGCGGCGCTCGGCGCGGACCTGCTGCTCACGGCGTGGGACCAGAACGCTTCGCTCTACCCGTCGACGCCGGGTGTCTCCGTGGCCGAGGAACTCGCGGCCGAGTGGCTGGTCGACCTGCTGGGGCTGCCCGGCGAGAGCTCGGTCGGGTTCGTCACCGGCGGGCAGATGGCCACGTTCACCTGCCTCGCGGCGGCCCGGCACCAGGTGCTGCGCGACGTCGGGTGGAACGTCGAGGCGGACGGTCTCGCCGGCGCGCCGCGGATCACGGTCGTGGTCAAGTCCGGGGCGCACTCGACCGTGCTGCGCGCGCTGCGGTTCCTCGGCCTCGGCGAGCGGGCGCTGGTCACCGTGGCGTGCGACGACGAGGACAACATGCGCCCCGACGCACTGGAAAAGGTGCTGGCCTCCGTGCACGGGCCGACGATGATCGTCGTCGAATGCGGCAACGTGAACACCGGCAGCTTCGACGACTTCGCCGCCGTGGCCGACCTCGCCGAGGCCCATCGTGCCGCCGGCAATCCGACGTGGGTCCACGTCGACGGCGCCGTGATGCTCCTGGCTGCCGCGGCGCCGGCCATGGCGGCGCGTACCGCGGGCCTCTCGCGCCTCGACTCGTGGTCGACCGACGGGCACAAGCTGCTCAACGTCTCCTACGACTGCGGAATCGCCATCTGCGCCAACGCGTCCGCGCACCGGGCGGCCATGAGCGTGCAGGCGGCCTACCTCGAACAGGGTGAAGGCGGCCGCGACCCGATGGACTGGGGACCCGACTTTTCCCGGCGGGCCCGCGGGGTCGGCGTCTACGCGACGCTGCGGGCGCTCGGCCGCGACGGCGTCGCCGGCCTGGTCGAGCGGACGATCGGGCTGGCCCGCCGTTTCGCCGACCAGCTCGGCGCGAGTGGTCAGGCCGAGATCGTGAACGACGTCATGTCCAATCAGGTGCTCGTGCGCTGGCTCGCGCCTGACGGCGACCACGGCCGGCTCGCCGACGCCGTCATGGCCGGGGTTCGCGCCGAGGGCAAGGCGTTCTTCACCGGCACCACCTACCGCGGCGAGCGGCTCATGCGCATCTCGGTTTCGGACTGGGCGAGCGACGAGGCAGACGTGGATCAGGCCGTCGAAGCCCTGCTGCGTCACGCGCGACTGGCCGTCTGAAGCTCAGGCGCGCCGGCTCTCCACGAACGCGCGCACTGACTTCAGCTGGGCGGCCAGCTCGCGGCCGTCGGCGTCGGCGCGTGCGATGGTGAGCGTGCCGAGCACGGTGGCGGTGAGCAAATCCGCGAGCACGGCCGAGTCAGCGGTGGATTCGCCCAGCTCACGGCCGCGTTCGAGGGCGGCAAGGAACCCCGCGCGGAGCTGCTCGCGGTAGCGCCGGGTGGCAGTGGCGACGTGCTCGTCGACCGGCTTGGACATCGCCGTGGTGGCCAGGCAGCCGAAGCCCGCGTTCGGGCCGTCGAGCACGGATTCCAGGCGGGACAACGCTTCGAGCACGTCTTCGGTGCCACGCTCGCCCTGCTGAAGTGGTGCGAGAACGTCTTGCATGAGCGCGAGGTACTCGTCGACGGCTTCGCGGTAGATCTCGATCTTCGTGCCGAACGAGTTGTACAGGCTCGACGTGGACAGTCCCGTCGCCGCGGCCATCTGCTGCTGGGTGACGCCGTCGAAGCCGACGTGCCAGAACAGGGTCATCAGGCTGTTCAGGGCTTCGTGGCGGTCGAAGCCGAGCGGCCGGCCCGCGCGCGGCGATTCTGAGTTCACCCACTCAGTGTTCGTCGCCGGCGGGGGATTTTCAAGCCCACGGACCTGCGGTGGTACCCGCTGGGTATCACAGAGGGCGGAACAGGTCTTGGACGCGGCTCGCGCGCCCGGCGCACAGTCGAGGTGATCGACGACGGGAGCGAGATGAGCAGGGAACCCGGGATGGACCGCGGCGCGGTGCTGTGGTCCGAAGTGGAGAGTGCACGGGGGTCGCGGCCGCTGCTGGTGATGCTGCACGGCTGGAGCTACGACGAGACGCACCTGCACCGGCTGATCACGCCGCTGCTGCCGGCCGAGGTCGTGGTCGCGTCGGTTCGGGCGCGCATTCCGGAGGCCGGCGGGTACGCGTGGTTTCCCAGCCAGGGCAACCCGATCGGCGACCCTCAGTCGCGAGTGGCCAACGCGGCGACGCTCGATGTCCTGGCGTGGCTGGAGACGATCGACGCGCCGTCGATCGGGCTGCTCGGCTTCTCCCAGGGCGGTGCCATGGTCCACCAGCTCATGCGGCACGCGCCTGTGCGCTTCGAATACGGCGTGAACCTGGCGGGTTTCGTCGTGCGGGACGAGCAGCCCGGTGACGAGCTCTTGAGCACCACACGGCCGCCCGTCTTTTGGGGCCGGGGCCGGGAAGACGGTGTCATCCCGGCTGCGGCGCTCGCCCGGACGGACCGGTGGCTGGCGCGGCACGCCACCGTCGAGAACCACGTCTACCCCGGCCTGGGCCACGACGTGCAGGGTCAGGAGATCGAGGACGTCGCGGCTTTCGTCGGCGAGCAGATCCGTTAGACCTCAGGATTTTTCCTGTACCACCAGTGTTCGAGGAGGCACACCCATGCGTCACGACATTGAGTTCGACGCCGAAGGAGCGTTGCTGCGCGGCTGGTTCTACGAGGCCGAGGGGGTCGCCGGGCCCGCGCCGTGTGTGGTCATGGCCCACGGCTGGAGCTCGACCAAGCGCATGTACCTCGACCGGTTCGCCGAGGTCTTCGCCGCCGGCGGTCTGTCGGTGCTGTTGTACGACAACCGCGGCTGGGGTGATTCGGAGGCGGCACCGGGACAGCCCCGGCACGAGATCGACCCGTGGGTGCAGGTCGGTGACTACCGGCACGCGATCACCCACGCGCAGAACCGGCCCGATGTGGACCCCGGCCGGGTGGGGGTCTGGGGAACCAGTTTCTCGGGCGCGCACGCCTATGTCGTCGCGGCGATGGACCGGCGCGTGAAGGCTGTGGTCACGCAGGCACCATTCGTCAGCGGCCGCGCGACCTACGCGAACCTCGCGCGGGTCGACAACCAGGTCGTCGGGCCGGATGTGTTCACGGCCGACCGCCGGGCTCGCGCTCGCGGGGAAGCCGCCGCGACGATCCCCGTCATCGGCACCGACCCCGGGCAGCTCGTGGGACTGCCGACGCGCGACTCGCACGAGTGGTTCACCCATGCGCGCGCGGAGCTGGATCCCAGCTGGCCCAACGAGGTCACGCTGCGCAGCCTCGACAACTTCTATTGCTACGAACCGGCGAAGTACCTGCCGGAGGTGACGCCGACGCCGCTGCTGATGATCGTCGGCAGCGAAGACGGCCTGACAGGCGGCAACCTCGCCGCCGTCGCCTATTCCGGCGCGGCCGAGCCGAAGGACATCGTGTTCCTGCCGGGCGGACATTTCGACGCATACACGGGCGAGGGCTTCAAGGTTGCTTCGCAAGCGGCGCGGGACTGGTTCGTGCGGCACCTCACCGCGCTGTGATACCCGGAAGATATCACAGCGACCGAAAGAGGTCTTGGACGTACACCTCGGCCTCGACGCACAGTTGTTCTGTATCCATTGTGAGCAAAGGGAGTTGTCATGAGGGTCTTCTTGACCGGCGGATCCGGCTACATCGGACAGGCCACGATCGCCGAGCTGGTGAAGCAGGGGCACGCAGTGGAGGCGCTCGCCCGCAGTGACCGCGCGGAGGCGACGGTCGTGGCGGCCGGCGCCACCGCGGTCCGCGGCGGTCTCACCGATCTGGCCGTGCTGAAGGACTCCGCGGCCCGCGCCGACGCCGTGATCCACCTGGCGCAGGCCGAATCGGGCGACGAGGACCTCGCCGCCGCCACGGCGATGCAGGACGGCGTCGGCACCGGCACCTACGTGCACACCGGCGGCACCTGGGTCTATGGCGACACCGACGGCGTCGCCGACGAGTCCGCGCCCTGGAACCCGCCCGCCGCGGTCGCGTGGCGCAAGCCGGTGGAGGACGCCGTGCTGGCCCACGGCGGACGCCCCGTCATCGTGCAGCCAGGCCTGCTCTACGGCGGCGACAACCGCCTGATCGACGCCTTCATCGTCCAGCCCGGCAAGAAGAACGGCGCCATCCCCTACATCGGCGACGGCGCGAACCACTGGGCGCTCGTCCACATCGACGATCTCGCCCCGCTCTACGTCGCCGCCCTCTCCGCGCCGGCGGGCTCGGTCTACGTGGGCGTCGGCGGCGTCAACCCGACCGCCAAGCAGGTCGCCGAGGCGTGCGCTCAAGCCGCGGGCCTCGCCGGCAGGACCACGTCGATCCCGCTGGAACAGGCGCAGGCCGAGATGGGCCCGATCGCCGACGCGTTCGCGCTCGACCAGCAGCTGACGCCGGCCAAGGCGCAGCGTGAGCTGGGCTGGCAGCCGCGGCACACCGACCCGTTGGCGGTCTTCGCCCAGGGCTGATTCCCGTAACCCCGGCGATGGTCTTGCTCAGCCGGACCACCGCCGGGCTCGCCGTGATCGGCTTGGCATGGGCCCAGCGCGTCGACGGGGATGGCGGAGGTGGGCGAGGCCGTGGGGTCGTACGAGGTGCGGGTGACGGACGCGGTCGCGGGCGCGCCGGAGGACCCGACGGGGTTCTGGGTCGAGCACGTGCGGGACAACCACGGTGCGTTGCACGTGCGGTTCGCCGAGCCGGTGGGGTTCCGCGGGGGCACAGTCGTGCAGCGGGCAGGGGAGCAGCAGCTGGTCGAGTTCTGGTCCGACGCCGTGGAGTCCTCCGCGCGCCTGCCGGACGCCGAGCTGCGCGTCTACGCCGTATGCGGACACCTGCCCAACATCGAGCACGCGCAGCGGTTCGTGGAAGACGTCTTGGCCTTCTTCGCACGCCGGTACCGCAAGCCTGAGTAATCGATCGGCCTCACCGCGAGCGCCGCCGAGCTGTCTTCGGCGGCGCTCTTCGGCGTGTCCGGGCTCGCACCTCGAGGCCTACCCCGGCGATTGACTCCCGATCTCCGCGTCTGCTCTACTGTTCAGAGATTAGTTCTGCTCTACAGAGTTTTGGTTTGAGGAGAGTCGACGATGACGGATCAGTCCGGCACCCTGTCCGACGTGCGGCGCGGGATGATCCCGGCGCACATCTACAACGACCGGGAGATCTTCGAGCTGGAGCGGGAGCGCGTCTTCGGCCGGGCGTGGCTGTTCGTGGCCCACGAGTCGGAGATCGCCAAGCCCGGCGACTACGTGGTGCGCCGCGTGCTGGACGACTCGTTCATCGTCACGCGCGACGAGAAGGGCGAGATCCGGGCGCACTTCAACATGTGTCTGCACCGCGGGATGCAGGTCTGCCGTGCGGAGATGGGCAACGCCTCGCACTTCCGGTGCCCCTACCACGGCTGGTCCTACCGCAACGACGGCCGGATCGTCGGGCTGCCATTCCACCAGGAGGCCTACGGCGGCGAGGCCGGGTTCAAGCGCAAGGGCCAGCGGCTGCTGCCGGCGCCCAACCTCGACACCTACAACGGGCTGATCTTCGTCTCGCTCGACCGGGAAGCCCCGCCGCTGGTGGACTTCCTCGGCGATTTCCGCTTTTACCTGGACTTCTACACCAAGCAGAGCCCCAGCGGCATCGAGCTGCGCGGCCCGCAGCGCTGGCGCGTGAAGGCCAACTGGAAGATCGGCGCCGAGAACTTCGCCGGCGACATGTACCACACGCCGCAGACGCACACCTCCGTCGTGGAGATCGGCCTCTTCCGCGAGCCGAAGGCGGAGAAGCGCAAGGACGGCGCCACGTACTGGGCCGGCAACGGCGGCGGCACCACCTACAAGCTGCCGCCGGGCGGGTTCGACGAGCGCACGCGCTACGTCGGCTACCCCCAGGAGATGGTCGACCGCATGAAGGCCAGCTTCTCGCAGGCCCAGCAGCAGGTGATCGGCGAGGACGGCTTCATGATCTCCGCCGCTTCGGTGTTCCCGAACCTGTCGTTCGTGCACAACTGGCCGCGCGTCGCGGATTCCGACGACGTGCTGCCGTTCATCTCCGTCCGCCAGTGGCAGCCGATCAGCGAGAACGAGACCGAGGTGCTGTCCTGGTTCGCGGTCGACGCGGAGGCGCCCGAGGAGTACAAGGCCTTGTCCTACAAGGCTTATCTGATGTGCTTTGGGTCCACCGGCATGTTCGAGCAGGACGACGTCGAGAACTGGGTCTCGCTCACCAACACCGCCGCCGGCTCGATGGCGCGGCGCCTCAAGCTCAACAGCCGCATGGGCATCCTCGAAGACGACACCGAGGTCGTCCCCGCGCTCACCCCGGAGCAGTTCCACGGCCCGGGCGTCGCGCACACCGGCTACGGCGAGTACAACCAGCGCGAGCTGCTCAACCGGTGGGCCGACTACCTCGAACAGCCGACGAAATCGGCCACCGCCCTGGAAGTCGGCGCGCCGGCCGAGACCGCCGAGGCGGTGCAGGCATGACCACCGGAACTCACTCCAGCCGTTCCGCGCTCGGGGCGAACGCGTCCCGCATCCTGCGCACCGGCCGGCCGCTGCCGTTCGACGACGCCCGCCACCTACAGGCGCACCAGTGGCTGGTCGACGAAGCGTGGCTGCTCGACGCGCAGGACTACGAGCAGTGGCTGACCACGCTCACCGAGGACATCCACTACCTGATGCCGGTGCGCGTCACCACCGCGCTGGGCGCGGGGTTCGACACCGCGCCGGGGATGGCGCACTTCGACGAGGACAAGTACTCGCTGTCGCGGCGTGTCGCGCGGTTCATGACCGAGCACGCCTGGACCGAGGACCCGCCTTCGCGCCTGCGCCACCACCTGTCCAACGTGCGCACGTTCGCGACCGAAGACGACAACCACCTCGTCGTGGAATCCGCGACGCTGCTGTTCCGCAGCCGCGGCGACGTGCTGTCCGGCTCGATCGTCTCCGCCGGCCGCGAGGACCTGCTGCGCCGCGCCCCCGACGGCTGGCAGCTCGCGCGGCGCACGATCCTCGTCGACGATTCGGTGATCCGCATGCAGAACCTGGCGATCTTCCTGTGAACCTCTCCTGGGAAGGCGAGGCCGAGGACGCCCGCGCGGCGGCCGCGGCTGCCGCGGAACACGACGAACTGGTCGCCCACACCACGGGCGAGGTGATCCGGCTCGGCAACGAGTTCGCCGAGATCCTGGTGCGGCGCGTCGACACGCGCAACGGCGCCCGGCTGCTGATCGAGTCGCCGAAGTCGGGCCAGTGGGTGTCGTTGTGCCCGCTGGAGCTGGAGGCGCTGACCTGGCAGAACACCGAGACGTTCTCCGCCATGATCGGCCACCCCTTCGGCCCGCTCGTGGCCTCCGAATCCACCGACCGAGGGGAGGACTCGTGACCGGCTGGCTGGAAGGCCGCCGCGCGCTCGTCGTCGGCGCCGGTTCGGGCATCGGCCGCGCGGTCGTCGACGCGTTCCTCGCCGAGGGCGCGCGCGTCGCCGTGCTCGAACGCGACGCGGCCAAAGCGGCGGCGCTCGAAGCCGAGGTCCCCGATGTGCGGGTCACGGTCGGCGACGCGACCACGCGAGCGGCCAACGACACCGCGGTCGCCGCCGCCGTCGCCGCGTTCGGCGGTCTCGACGTGCTCGTCAACTGCGTCGGTGTCTTCGACTTCTACCGCAGCATCGAGGACCTCGACGCCGATGTGCTCGACGACGCGTTCGACGAGATGTTCCGCACCAACGTCAAGAGCCACCTGCATTCGGTGAAAGCCGCGCTGCCGGAGCTGAAGCGCTCGGGTCATGGCGTGGTGCTGCTGACCGAGTCGACGTCGTCGTACTACCCGGGCCGCGGCGGCGTGCTGTACCTGTCGTCGAAGTTCGCCGTGCGCGGGCTCGTCACCGCGCTCGCGCACGACCTCGCGCCGGAGATCCGCGTGAACGGCGTCGCGCCCGGCGGGACGCTGGGCACCGACCTGCGCGGCCTGCCCAGCCTCGGCACCGCCGAGCGCAGCCTCGGCGACGCGCCGCGCCGCGCCGAGGAGCTCGCCGCGCGCGTGCCCTTGCACGTGGCGCTCAGCGGCGAGGACCACGCGTGGAGCTACGTGTTCCTCGCCTCCGACCGCGCCCGCGGCATCACCGGTCAGGCCGTCCACCCCGACGGCGGCATCGGCGTTTCCGCGCCCCGCAAACGATCCTGAACCCGAAACGGAAAGACCGATGGCCAAGCTCACCGCCGACACCGACCTCTGCCAGGGATACGGCAACTGCCTCACCACCGCTGACGACGTCTACGACATCGACGACGACGGCAAAGTCGTCCTGCTGACCGAAACCATCCCCGAGGCCGACCGCGCCCGCGTCGAAGCGGCGGCGCGCAGCTGCCCGGTCAAGGCACTGGGAGTGGTCGACGGATGAGCACGGTCGTGATCGTCGGCGCGTCGGTGGGCGGTGTCCGTACGGCCCAGGCGCTGCGGGCGAACGGCCACGACGGCCGGATCGTTCTCGTCGGAGCCGAACCCCATCTGCCCTACGACAAACCGCCGCTGTCCAAGCAGTTCCTCGCCGGCGCGTGGGAGCACGACCGGCTGGCGCTGCTCACGGAGGAGGAAGCCGCCGCCGACGGCATCGAGCTGCGGCTCGGTGTCGCTGCGACGGGCCTCGACCCGGTCGCGCGCACCGTCGAGCTGGCCGACGGGACGAGCGTCGGCTACGACACGCTCGTGATCGCCACCGGCGCTACCGCGCGACCGTCGCCGTGGGCCGCCGAATCCGGGGTGCACGTGCTCCGGACCCTCGGCGACGGCACGGGCCTGCGGGCCGCGCTCGCCGAACCGGGGCCGCTCGTGGTCGTCGGCGGCGGATTCATCGGCGCCGAGGTCGCGGCCACCGCGCACGCCGCCGGCCGCGCGGTCACGGTCGTCGATCCGCTGCCGGCGCCGATCGCGCGCGTGCTCGGTGCCGAGGTGGGCCGGCTGGTCGGCGACGTGCACCGGCGCCACGGCGTCGAGACGCGCTTCGGCACCGGCGTCCAGGCGGTGTCCGGGCGGGTAGGCGCGCTGGAGGTCGCGCTCACCGACGGGACGGTGCTGCCCGCGGGCACGGTGGTCGTCGGCATCGGCGCGGTGCCGGCGGTCGAGTGGCTTGCCGATTCGGGGCTGGAGCTGGACAACGGCCTCGTGTGCGACGAGTTCTGCCGCGCCACCGGGCACCCGGAGATCTTCGGCGTCGGCGACGTCGCCCGCTGGTTCCACGCCGGCCACGGCGAGCACGTGCGCGTCGAGCACTGGACCAACGCGGTCGAGCAGGCGGCGTGCGTGGCGCACAACGTCGTCCACCCGGAGGAGCCGGTGCAGTACCGGCCGACCGAGTACGCGTGGAGCGACCAGTACGACTGGAAAATCCAGATCGCGGGACGGCCGAACCGCGCGACCGGCTTCGAGCTGGCCGGCGATCCCACCACCGACCCACCGCGGTTCGCCGCGCTCTACCGCGACGAAACCGGCAGGCTTTCCGCGGCCGTCACGGTGAACTGGCCGAAGCTGCTCGTCGCCGCGCGCCGGCTCATCACCGCCGGAACCCCCTACGAGGAAGGACTTTCCGTGCTGGACAAGCTGATCGCCCCGGTGAGTGCGGCATGACCGAGTTGCAGCAAGAACGGCAGCTCGTCTCCGACGCCTGCCGCGTGCTCGCCGCCCGGGGGCTGGCGGAAGGGTTCCTCGGCCACGTTTCCCTGCGCATCGACGACGAACTCCTGCTCGTCCGCTGCCGCGGGCAGCGGGAGCGGGGGCTGGCGTGGACCACGCCCGAGGACATCCGGCTGGTCGACCTCGACGGCGCAGCCGCGGCGTCCGGCGAGCTCGACGGCTGGTCGGTCCCCAACGAGCTGCCCCTGCACACCGAGGTGCTGCGCACTGATCCCGCGGTGAAGGCCGTGGTGCACGCGCACCCGCCGTCGGTAGTCGCGGCGGACCTGGCGGGGCTGGCGATCCGGCCCATCGTGGGCGCCTACGACATCCCCGGAGCCAAGCTCGCGGCCGGCGGGGTGCCCGTGTACCCGCGTGGGGTCCTGGTCCGCAACCGCACGCTGGCGAAGGAAATGGTGGCGGCGATGGCCGGTCGGCCGGTCGTTCTGCTGCGTGGGCACGGCCTCACGAGCAGCGGAGGTTCGGTGCAGGAAGCGGTGCTGCGCGCGCTGTCCGTGGACACGCTCGCTCGGATGGCGCTGGACGTGGTGAGTGCCGGCGGCCGGCTCGCCGACCTGCCGCCGGAAGACCTGGCGGAGCTGCCGGACCTGGGGCCGGCCTTCAACGAGGGCGTGGCCTGGCGCCACGAGCTCGCCCGGCTCGGCTAGTGCACCGGCTGTCAATGCAACAGCGGCGTGGCTTCGGCGACCGTCTCCTTGAGACGTTCGCCGATCTGCCGGACCTCGGCGCGGGACAGCCGCCCGACCGGCAGCGAGACGTTCAGCGCGAGCCGCGCGGGGAGGTTCCCGGCGGGGAAGGCGACGGCGACCGACGCCACGCCTTCCTCGCTCTCCTCGCTGCTGGTCGAGTAACCGCGCCGGCGCACGCTCTCGATCTCCAGCTCCAGCTCGCTGCGCGTGCCGATCGAGTTGGGCGTGAGCGTCTCCAGCTGCTCGTCCGGGTACATCCGGTGCAGGTCCTCGGTGGACAGCTCGGCGAGCAGCGCCTTGCCGGTCGAGGTGCAGTTGGCGGGCATCGCCTGGCCCAGCCGCGAGGCGACCCGGACCGCGCGCGGGCTTTCGATGGCCTCGATGAACCGCACCGCGGTGCCGTCGAGGATCGCGAGGTGCACGGTCTCGGCGAACTCGTTGTTGAGCTTCTCGAGGAACGGCCGCAGCGTCTCACGCACGTCGAACCGCTGCAGGATCGCGAAGGCGACGGCCGTGAGCGAGGTGCCCGGCCGGTAGGTCTTCGTTCGCGCGTCCTGCCGGATGAAACCGCGGTACTGCAGCATCGCCAGCAGGCGGTGCGCGGTGGAAGAGGCGACACCCAGGTACTCGGCGACGTCCGTCATCCGCAGCTCGGGGCGATCCCCCAGCAGCAGGAGGATCCGAAGCGCCTTGTCGACCGAGTCGATCGGGTACTGCGGTGCGGGCGAGTGCGCGCCGGCGGGGTCGAGAGCGGGCTTCTTCATAGCAGAATCGTACGGCAAACGGCGAACCCGGCGGGGCGCGGTGATCACCGCGCCGCGGGCGGTCCGCACCGGGAACGTCTGCCCGGCAGCCAAGAACTCGAGAACGACGCACCTTTGCGGGCAACGGAAAACGCCCTCCGCAACCGTGTCGAAACGTTGGGAACGCACGGCGAACCTGTGCCTTGACCCGGTTCTCAACCTCTGTTAGACAGAGCGCACTTCTTCATCGCAGAAGACTGGTGAACCATGACCATTGCTGTTCAGTTCTCCCCGCCGCCGAGACCGTCCCCACCACGGCGCCGCTTCGGCTTCGTGTTCGCGGCTCTCGCACTCGCCACGGCCGGCTGCTCCGCTTCAGCCGTTTCAGACGACTCCGCCTACACGCTGGGCCTCATCACCAGCCAGACCGGCACCGGCAGCCAGCTCGGCGTCGGCGAGCTGCAGGGCGCGCAGCTGGCGGTGGACCAGATCAACGCGCGCGGCGGCGTCAACGGCAAGCCCCTGCGGCTGCGCACCGCCGACGACCAGAGCAATCCCGCGCAGGCCGTGCTGCAGACGCGCAAGATGCTCGGCAGCGTCGACGCGCTCGTCGGGCCGTCGCTGTCGGGCCCGTGCCAGGCCGTGATCCCGCTGGCGTCCAGCGCGCAGCTGATCGACTACTGCCTTTCCCCCGGTGTGAAGCCGAAACCGGACTCGTACCAGTGGTCGGCCAGCGCGCCGACCGACACGCTCGCCGAGCGGCTGCTGGCGTACTGGAAGAGCCAGGGCATCACGCGCGTCGGGCTCATCTACACCACCGACGCGAGCGGCCTCGACGGCGCGCACGCGATCCAGTCGGCCGCCGCGCACACGGGTGTTTCCGTGGTGGGACAGGCCAGCTACAGCCCCACGGCGGTGTCGGTGACCTCGCAGCTGCAGGCCACCACCTCGGGCCGGCCTCAGGCGCTGGTGGTGTGGAGCAGCGGCGCGGCCGCGGGTGTCGCGTTCAAGGGCATCGACCAAATGGGACTCAAGCTCCCGGTCGCGACCACCGACGGCAACCTCACCTACGCGTTCCTGCGCCGCATCGCCGACTACACGCCGGACACGTTGCTCATCCCGGCCACGCGCGACTTCTGGTGGCAGCAGCAGAACCCGAGCATCCAGGTGCAGCAGCTGGAACGCGGCTACCACGACGAGTTCCGCGCCCGCTACGGCGCCGACCCCGACTTCGGGCCCGGCGTCGCCTACGACGGGGTGCTGCTCGTCGCGCAGGCGCTGGAGAAGGCGCACGGCAACGTCGCCGGAACCCGTGACGCACTGGAGAGCCTGCGCGGGGTCTCAGGTGTCGTCGGCACTTATTCGTTCGCCCGGGACAACCACCGCGGGATCGGCGCCGACGACGTCGGCATCGTGCGCGCGACCGGTGGCCGGCTGACCTTCGTGGGGAGATGAGCACGGCCATGTCCGGACTGATCCAGGTCATCGTCGGCGGCCTCGCCGACGGGGGCGTGTACGCGCTGATCGCGCTGGGCGTTTCGCTCATTTACTCGATCAGCCGCATCATCAACCTCGCCCAGGGCGGGTTCGTGGTGCTCGCGGCGCTGCTTGCCGTGTCGATCCAGCAGTGGCTGGGTGTGCCACCGCTGGTCACCGTGGTGATCGTGGTGCCGCTGTTCGCGTTGCTCATGGCGGTGGTCGAACGGCTGGTGATGGCGCCGGCCGCGGCCCGCGCGACGCCGGACCGGATGCTGCTGGTCACCGTCGGACTGTTGCAGGCCATCGGCGGGCTGCTGCTGCTCGTGTGGGGCAACCTGCCGTACACGATGCAGCCCTTCAGCGGCGACACCGCGATCACGATCGGCGGCGTCCGCATCGTGTCGCAGTACCTGTGGATCATCGGCGCACTCGTGGTGACGGTGGCCGCCCTGTGGTTCCTGGTGCAGCGCACGAGCCTCGGGCTGACGATGCGCGCCACGGCGAGCAACCCGGAAGCCGCCGCGCTGCAAGGGATCAACGTCGGGCGCATCCGGCTGATCGCGTTCAGCCTCGCCGGCGCGATGGCGGCGCTGGCCGGCACCACGGTCATCCCGGCAACGTTCCTGCAGTTCTCCACGGTGACGCCGTACGCGGTCGCCGGGTTCATCGCGGCGGTCGCGGGCGGCCTCGGCAGCACGGCCGGTGCTGTGGTCGGCGGCCTCGTTCTCGGTCTGCTGCAAGGACTTTTCAGCCGCTACACCAGCGGCGACCTCGCGCAGGTGATCGCGATGGCCGTGCTCATCGTGCTCCTGCTCGTGCGACCGACCGGGCTGCTGGGCAAGACGAGCGAGGTGCGCCGATGACCACGCAGGAACAGACCACTCCCACCACCGCAGCCCGCCCGCAGGCCGGCCGCGGTCGGTCACCGCAGCGGCTGGTCATCGCGGCCGTGGCGGTGGTCGTCGCCCTCGTGCTGCCGTTGCTGGTCCCGGGCTGGCTGGGCCTGCTCGTGATCGCCGGGATCTTCTTCCTGATCGTGCTCGGGCTCAACCTGCTCATGGGTTACGCGGGCCAGGTCTCGTTGGGACAGACGCTGTTCATGGCGATCGGCGGCTACGGCGCGGGCCTGCTCACGCTGCGCTGGCACTGGCCGACGCTGGTGGCGATGATCGTGATGGCCGTGGTCTCCGCTGCGGTCGCGGCCGGGCTGGGCACCGTGTTCCTGCGGCTGCGCGGCTACTACCTCGCGCTCGCGACGCTGGGGCTGGCCGTGATCACCGAGTCGCTCGCGTCCGGGCTCACCGGGTTCACGGGCGGGCCCTCGGGCCTGGTCGGCGTGCCGAGCCTGCGCCTGGGCACGTTCGACGTCTTCAGCGACCAGGCCAACTACTACCTGCTGCTCGTGGTGTGCGGGCTCGGCGCGTGGTTCGTCGGCAACCTGCAGCGTTCCCAGACCGGGCGGGCGCTCTCGGCCATCGCCGCCGACCCGGCGGCCGCGACGATGCTCGGCATCAACGCGGCCCGCTACAAGACCAGCGCGTTCGTGGTCTCCGCCGTCTACGCCTCGCTCGGCGGCAGCCTCTACGCGTTCTACCTGCGGTTCATCTCGCCGGAAGTGGTCGGCGTGACGGTGGCGCTGAGCATCGTGATCATGCTCGCGCTCGGCGGCGCGCGCACGATCGTCGGGCCGCTGCTGGGCGCGCTCGTGATCCAGGGGCTGCCGGAGGTGGGGCAGAGTTTCGCGTCCTGGTCGCCGTTCGTGGCCGGGGTCGTGCTCATCCTCGTGATCACCTACCTGCCGCGCGGGATCTGGGGCGCGATCAAGAAAGCGGTGCAGCGATGACCACCGAGACCCCGTTGCTGGCCGTGCACGGCCTGACCCGCCGCTTCGGCGGCGTGACCGCGGTCGACGACGTGAGCTTCACCGTCGCCCCCGGCACCGTGCGCGCGATCATCGGTCCCAACGGCGCCGGCAAGACCACGCTGCTCGACCTCATGACCGGGTTCACCGCGCCCGACGCCGGCCGCGTCGAGTTCGCGGGGCGTGACATCACCGGCATCCGCCCCCACCGGCTGCCCACGCTCGGCCTCGCGCGCACCTTCCAGTCGGCTCGGCTGGTCGGCACGCTGACCGTGCGTGAGAACGTGATGCTCGGCGGCTACCGGTTCACCCGCGCGCGGTTCCTCTCCGACGGCCTGCGCCTGCCTGGCACCCGCCGCGAGGAACGCGCGCTCGGCCGCCGCGCCGACGAGCTGCTGGAGTTCCTGGAGCTCGGCGCGTTCGCCGACAGCCTCGCCGGCGAGCTGCCCGCCGGCGCCCAGCGGCTGGTCGAGGTCGCCCGCGGACTCGCCGGCGGACCGACGTTGCTGCTGCTGGACGAACCGGCGGCCGGGCTCGACGACACGGAGACCGGTGAGCTCGCGGCGGCGCTGCGGGCGGTGTGTGCGGGCGGCATCTCGCTGGTGGTGATCGAGCACAACATCGAGCTCGTGATGACCGTGAGCGACCACGTGACCGTTCTCGACGCCGGCCGCGTGATCGCCGACGACGTGCCGCAGCGTGTGCAGGCCGACCCGGCCGTGATCGAGGCCTACCTGGGAGTGAAGCCATGAATCTCACCGTCCGCGGCCTCGACGCCCGCTACGGCTCCACCCGCGTGCTGCACGACGTGTCCTGCGAGGTCCCCGACGGCAAGATGGTCGCGATGATCGGCGCCAACGGCGCGGGCAAGACCACGCTGCTCAAGTGCCTCGCCGGGCTGCACCGGCCGTCCGCGGGGGAGGTCACGCTGGGCGGCGAACCGGTCGCCGGGCTCGCCGCGCACGAGGTGGCGCGTCGCGGCGTGTGCCTGGTCCCGGCCGGGCGGCAGCTGTTCGGCGACTTGACCGTCGCGGAGAACCTGCAGGTCGGGTTGCACGGCACCGGGGTGCGCGGCACCGCGGCGACCGAGCGGCTGGAGCGCGTCTACGGCATGTTCCCGATCCTGCGCGAGTTCGCCACCCGCCAGTCCGGGCTGCTGTCCGGCGGGCAGCAGCAGATGCTGGCCATCGCGCGGGCGCTCGTGCGGGAGCCGAAGGTGCTGCTGCTCGACGAACCGTCGCTGGGCATCGCGCCCTTGCTGGTCACCGAGATCCTCGGTGTGCTGCAACAGCTCGCGCGCGACGGCGTGACGATCCTGCTCGCCGAGCAGAACGCCGCCGCCGCGCTCGGCATCGCCGACCACGGCGTGGTGATGGAGAACGGCACCATCACCCGCACCGACACCGCGGGGGAACTGCTCGCCGACGAGGACGTGAGCCGCCACTACCTCGGCACCGCCCGCGACGCCGTCGCCGTGGGCCACGCCCGCGCGTTGCCCGCCGGGTTGCGTGAACCGCTGCAGATCACCTAAGACTGTCCACAGTAGAGACTCAACGAGGAGCTCCCATGAAGATCGTGCTCGTCCACGGCGGGTGGCAGGGCGGCTGGGCGTGGGACGACGTGGCCGAACAGCTGAGTGCCGCCGGTCACGAAGTGTTCGCCCCGACTCTGCGCGGCCAGGAGGACGGCGACGTCGACCGCTCCGGCGTCACGCTGACCACCATGGTCGACGACTTGATCGATCGGATCGAGCGCCACGGCTTCGACCGGTTCGTCCTCGTCGGCCACAGCGGCGGCGGCCCGGTGATCCAGCTCGTCGCGGAACAGCAGCCCGCACGCGTGGAACGCACCGTGTTCGTCGACGCGTGGGTGCTGGCGGACGGCGAGTGCATCAACGACCTCCTGCCGGACGAGCTCGTCGACGCGGTCACCGCGCTGGCCGGGCAGAGCACCGACAACTCCGTCACCCTGCCGCCCGAGATGTTCCTGGGGGCGTTCATGCAGGACGCCGACGAGACGCTGGCCGCGAGCGTCGCCGCACGGATCGTGCCGAGCCCGCTGGGCTGGCTCACGGAACCTGTCCGGCTGTCGCGGTTCTTCACCTCGGGTGTCCCCAGCAGCTACGTCTTCCTGCAGCAGGACCAGGCCGTGCCGAAGACGGCCTACGAGCGGTCCGCCCACCGCCTGGCCGACCCGCGCATCGTCGAGTGTCCCGGCAGCCACGAGGCCATGCTCACGCACCCGGTCGAGCTCGCGAAGGCGTTGCTGGCGGCCACCGCGTGAGGCACCGCACCGGTTTCCTGGCGCCGCTGTACTACGACGAGCTGCGGCCGGATCGCGCCCCGGCTCACACTGTCGTCCTCGTGCACGGTGGCAGCGTGACCGGTGCGTGTTACCTGTCGACTCCGGACGGTCGCCCGGGCTGGGCCCACACTTTCGCCGAGCACGGCTACCGGGTGCTCGTGCCGGATTGGCCCGGCACCGGGCGCAGTACGGCGCTGCCGCCGGACGAGGTCTCGGGTGAGGTCGTCTGCGCGGCGCTCGGGGCGTTGCTCGAAGCGCAGGACGGGCCGGTGGCGCTCGTCGTGCACTCGATGTCGGGGCCGTTCGGGTTTCGCCTGGCGGCCACGCAGGGGGACCGGATCGCCGCGCTGGTCGCGCTCGCGCCCGGCCCGCCCGGCGACATCCAGCCGGAGCCGGCGGTGCTCGACGAGACTGAAGACGACGTTGAGATCCAAGGCCTGGCCCTGCGGTGGCGGCTCCCGAAGCGGGGCCTGTGGTGGCCGGACGACGCGTTCGCCCGGGCGAAGCTGATCGGGGCCAGCACGCGGTTCCCGGCCGCTGCGGTGGCGACATACAGCCGGCAGCTCGGCCCCATCCCCGCCGGGCTGCTGGCGCAGCGCCAGAACGTCCGCGGCAGCCAGCTGCGCGGGGCCGGTCGCTTCGACGGCAAGCCCGTGCTGGTGCTCACCGGCGACCGCGACACGGACCACCCGCGCGCGGCCGACGGCGCGACGGCCGAGTGGCTGTCCGCGCACGGCGCCGACGTCACGTACCGCTTCCTCGACGATCCGGAGCACACAGGCAACGGCCACATGCTGATGAGCGAGGACAACAGCGAAGCGCTCGCGGAGCTGGTCGTCGGGTGGCTGGACCGGGTTTTCTGAGCGCGCCCGGTCTCAGGCGAAGCGCTGGGCGTCGGCGTGAGGCAAAACGGCCAGATCTTGGTGTTCTCGCAGTGCGGGCCCTCGGGCCGTTCGGTCCACTGGCGCGTGAGCAGCGCGTTGTTCGCCGGCAGCGCTGACACGGTCCGCGGCCAGATCGAGCGGTTCTACGAGCGCGTCGGCGGCTTCGGCCACCTGCTGCTCATGGGCCAGGCCGGGTTCCTGGCGCACGAGGAGACCGTGCGGGGCATCGAGACGTTCGCCGGCGACGTCAAGCCGAAGCTCGCCGGACTGTCGACGGCGACCGCGGGGGCGAGCCGTGGCTAGCGGCGTCGTCGGCGCGGACGAGCTGCGCCGGACGCGCGGGGCGTGGCCGACCGGCGTCGCCGTGGTGACGAGCGGCGGCCCGGGCAGCGCTCCCGTCGGCCTCGCGGTGAACTCGTTCACGTCCTTGTCGCTCGACCCGCCGCCGGTGTTGTTCTGCGCCGGGCTGTCGTCCACGACGTGGCTGCACATCCGTTCCGCCGGCCGGTTCCTGGTGCAGATGCTGGCCGCCGACCAGCACGACGTCGCCAGGGTGTTCGCGCGCTCCGGCGGGGACAAGTTCAGTGGCCTGGCCTGGCATCGGCGCGACGGGCTGCCAGAGCTCGACGGATCGCGGCGGCGCTGAGTTGCTCGATGTACGGCGTGTACGCGGGCGGCGACCACGAGATCGCCGTCGGCCGCGTCGAAGCCGTCGAGACGTTCGACCGGCGGCCGCCGGTGTTCCACGACGGTGGCCTGCACGCCCTGCCGCTCGCCCGGGCGAGCTGAGCCGAGGCGACGGTGTGAACTCGAGCAGGTTCTGCGTCCTGCCGGTGTCAGATGTGGCCACTTCGAGGGCCTTCTACGCCGCGCTCGGCTGTGTCGAAAGCGGGGTCGACGGCGACCGGTGGGCCGGGATGTCCTCCGACCACAAGGAGAACCACCATGTCGTCCGTCCTCATCACCGGCGCGTCCAAGGGCATCGGCCGCGCCATCGCGATCGAGCTGGTCGGGCGCGGGCACCGCGTGATCGCCACCGCCCGCCGTCCGGAGACGCTCGCCGACCTGCCCGTCGACCAGCGGCTGCGGCTCGACGTGACCGACCAGGAAAGGTCGACGCGGCCATCCGCCAGGCCGGCGAGATCGACGTCGTGGTCAGCAACGCCGGCGAAAGTGTCCGCGCGCCACTGGAGAGCGTGCCGCTCGACGAGGGCTGTTCGAGCTCAACCCCCTCGGCGCGTTGCGGGTGGTGCAGGGCGTCCTGCCGGCCATGCGCGAGCGCGATTCGGGCCGGCTGGTGTTCGTTTCGTCTCCAGCATCCAGGGCCGGATGGTGTTGCCGATGATCGGCCCGTACGGCGCGACCCAGTGGGCGCTGGGGGCGCTGGCCGAGACCCTCGCGATCGAGACCGGCCACTTCGGCATCCAGGTGAACCTCGTGCAGCCCGGTGCGGTCTCCTCGGGCGGCGGCGAACGGGCCAAGGTGCACCTGAGGGACGACGATCGCTATTCGGCGCTGTAGCAGGAACTCCCGGTCCTTCGCGGTGAGGTCGTGACGCCGGACGCGGTGGCCGCGACGGTCGCCGACACGATCGAGCAGCCCGAACCGCCGCTGCGCGTCCCGGCCGGCGCGCCCGCGAAGCAGGTGCTGGAGGCGCGCAAGGTGGCGCCGGAGGACAAGCCCTTCCTGGCAGTGCTCCTCGACTGGTAGTCAGCCCATCAACGGGTAGTCAGCCGCGCGACGCCGAGATCGGCTCGAGGAGCCGCCGCGGGACGTTGAGCGCGGCGGACACCGGGTCGAGCTCGGCCTCGGTGGGCTTGAAGCCGGGGCCGGGCTCGATGCGGGTGTCGCCGGCCGCGACGAGCTCGCCGCACTTCTCGCACCGGCCCTCCTGGTCGAGCAGCGCGCCGTCCACGTCGTGGCGCAGCGCGCGCTTCACCCCGGCCGGCGAGTAGAAGTCGTCTCCCCAGTTGATGAGCGAGCGGACGATCGGCCAGAGCGCGACGCCCTTGTCAGTGAGCACGTACTCGACGGTGCCCGCACTGTCGTTGCGCGTGAGCACGCCTTCGCGGACGAGGAGCTTAAGCCGGGCCGTCAGTACGGCGCGGGGGATGCCGAGCTGGGTGGCGAAGTCCCCGAAGCGGCGCACGCCGTAGAACGCGTCACGCACGATGAGCAAGGTCCACCGTTCGCCGACGATCTCCAGTGCCCGCGCCAGGGAGCAGTTGCGATCCGCGTAAGTGCTGGGAAGGGACATACGAGCAGTCTACTCCGCTGGTTCGCTCACTGAACTGGAGTTGTGCTACGGTCGGCCGTGGTTCATTGACTGAACTGCGGTTGCCTCTGTTGCTCAGCCACTGTCAGCGTTTGTCGGATTCCCAGGAGAGCCAGCGATGTACCAGTTCCTCGTTTCCTTCACCGTGCAGCCGGACCACCGCGACGACTTCGTGCGCGTAGCCCGCAACACTGGCGTCGACTCCCTGGCCAACGAGCCGGGCTCGATCCGGTTCGAGGTCATCGCGGACGAGGAGAACCCGGACGTCTTCTACCTCAACGAGGTCTACGCCGACGTCGACGCGTTCAACACCCACGCACAGGGCCCGTACTTCGGCGCGTTCTTCGCCGAGGCGAGCACGTATGCCGAAGGTCCCGTGTGGCTGATGAAGGGCAACCTGGTCGATGACGTCGACGACAGGGCCGCCGTCTGAGTCCGCTCGCAAGACCGGCGGAAGGCCCTCGGACGTGCCCAAGCTGTTCGTGAACGCCGAACCCGGCGCGATCCTGAGCTCCCGCCAGCGGGAGTTCTGCCGGACCTGGCCCAACCAGACCGAGCTCACGGTGCCCGGCATCCACTTCGTGCAAGAGTTCAGCCCGGACCTGATCGGCTCCGCGATCGCGCACTTCGTCCGCGGTCTGTCCCGATGAGCTCCGGCATTTCGAAAGGTGTTGCAGTGTCCCACGACGACAGGCTGTTCCTGGTGACCGGCGCGACCGGCAAGACCGGGGGCGGCGCGCTCAAGCTCCTGCTCGAAGGCGGCCACCGCGTCCGGGCGATGGTGCACGGCGAGGACGACCGCTCCCACGCACTGGCGAAGGCCGGTGCCGAGGTGGTCGTGGCCGACCTGCACGACCTCGACGGGATGACCACCGCGCTGCAGGGGGTCACTGGCGCGTACTTCTGTCACCCGATCCTGCCGGGCCTGGTGGAGTCGACGGTGATCTTCGCCCAGGCGGCGACCGAGGCCGGGGTGCGCTCGGTGGTCAACATGTCGCAGATCTCGGCCCGGCGCGAGGCCGGCAGTAACGCCGCTCGGCAGCACTGGCTGTGCGAGCGCCTGCTGGACCGGACCGATCTGCTCACCACGCACATCCGGCCGACGTTCTTCGCCGAGTGGCTCAAGCTGTGGTGGGAGAAGCGCGACGGCGAGGGTTACTTGCGCCTGCCGTTCGGCGAGGGCCGGCACGCGCCGATCGCCTCGGCCGACCAGTCGCACGTGATCGCCGCTCTGCTCCTGCAGCCCGAGCCGCACAACCGCGCGGCGTACTCGTTGCACGGTCCGGTCGAGATGAACCACCACGACATCGCCAAGGCCATCGCGACGGAACTCGGCCACCCGGTGCACTACGAACCGATCAGCGTCGAGGAGTTCTCCGCGTCGGGGCTCGAGAAGGGCGCGGACGCGCACCTCGTGCAGCACCTCTCGAACGTCGCGATCGACTACCGCAACGGCGTGTTCTCCGGCACGAACGACGTCGTCGAGAAGATCGCCGGCCGCCCGCCGCTCTCGGTGGCGGACTTCGTCCGCGAGAACCGCGCCGACTTCGCGACCAGCGGGCCGCGTTTCGTCCCCGCACCGTGACGCGGGCGGCCTGACCGATCGAGGAGAGTCCGTTGTCCTACGCGGTGGATCCGGAGCTCGCGCCCTGGTTGCCCCTGATCCCGGACATCGACGTCGGTGACCCCGGGAAGGCGCGCGCGGTTGAGCGTTCGTTGCTGGCGCAGCGGCCGGAGCCGTCGCTGGACGGGCTGACCGTCGAGGACCGGGAGGTGCCGGGCCGCCCGCTCGCGCCCGCGGTGCCGGTGCGCGTCTACCGGCCGGAGCAGCAGAACGGGCTGGTGCCGGCGATCCTGCAGCTCCATTCCGGCGGGTTCGTCACCGGTGGCCTGGACACGGAACACGGCGGTGCCGCCGCGCTCGCCCGGTCGGTGGGCGCGGTGGTCGTGTCCGTCGGCTACCGGCTCGCGCCCGAGCACCCGTATCCCGCCGCGCTCGACGACTGTTACGCGGCTTTGGTGTGGCTGGCGGAGTCCGTCGGCGAGCTCGGGGACGACCCGGTGCGGATCGCGGTGTCCGGGCAGAGCGCCGGCGGTGGTCTGGCCGCCGCGGTCGCGTTGCTCGCGCGGGATCGGGGCGGGCCGGCGCTGGCGTTCCAGGTGCTCGGGATCCCGGAGCTGGACGACCGGCTGCTGACCGACTCGATGCGGACCTATGTGGACACTCCGGTCTGGCATCGGCGGAATGCCGAGCAGAGCTGGGCTTTCTACCTGGGGGACCGGGCCGGTGGACCGGACGTGTCGCCGTATGCGGCGCCCGCGCGTGCGACGGACCTGACGGGCTTGCCGCCGGCCTACGTCACCGCTGGCCAGTTCGATCCGCTACGCGATGAAGCCCTGGAGTATGCGCGCCGCCTGGCCCAGGCCGGCGTGCCCGCGGAGCTGCACCTGTACCCGGGCACGTTCCACGGGTCCACGTTCGTGGCCGAGGCCGATGTCTCGCAGCGGATGACGGCCGACGTGATCGGTGCGTTTCGTCGTGTCTTCTGAGCGGCGAGGGGCCGCCACGGCTTGGCCGGCCGGCGAGCGGTTCGGCATCGCCGCCGCGCCGACCGGGCTGGCGCTCGTCCAGGACCTGCTCAACACCCGGCCGAGCCCGCGGAAAGGGTTCGTCGATCTGCTGTCCACAGTGGGCTCGGCGCAGCGGTGGGCGGCCGCGGCGATCGCGGAATGGGCTGAAGCCGAAGGACATCGCCGACGCCGGGTTCGGCTCAGGACCGCGGATGTCGACGAGCTTCGGCAGCTCCGGGAACAACTCACGGCCCTCGTGCGGACCGAGGACGAGCCGGTGCCGCCCGCGTTGTCCGGGCTGACGCTCACCGCGGGCACCACCACCGACGGCCGGCTGGACCTCGAACCGGCCGGGAGCGGGTGGCAGCTCGTCGACGGTGCGGTGCTGCTCGAGATCCACCGCGCCGGCCGGCTGGACGAGTGGCGGCGCCTGAAGACCTGCCGCGGCGCCGCGTGCCCGATCGCGTTCTACGACCGGTCACGCAACAACAGCCGCGTCTGGCACGACGTCAAGGTCTGCGGCAACATCGCCACCCTGCGGGCTTCCCGCGCCCGGCGTCGGCGAGTGGTGTCATGAGCGCACCGCAACAGTCCACACTCGACAGCCGGGGAAAGCTACGCTCGCCGCGCCCGCTTGGCGCCGCGGGAGATCTGCGCCTCGGTTTCCTCCATGGTGACGTCGTGGCCGGCCGCGCAGCGCACGGCGGCGAGGAGCGATTCGCCGCAGCCGGCGTGCACCAGCTCGACGCCGCCGGTCGGACCCGCCAAAGTGGCGCCCCAGTTCATCATCGCGACCACCACGGGGAACAACGAACGGCCCTGCTCGGTCAGCACGTACTCGTGGCGGGTGCGCAACCCGGGCTCGCGGTAGGGCTGCCGGCGCAGCAGGCCGTCGTCGACGAGCTGCTTGAGCCGCTTCGCCGCGACCGCGTCGCTCAGGCCGGTGCGCCGGGCGAGCTCGTCGAAGCGCCGGCCACCGTAGAACGCCTCGCGCAGCAGGATCATCGCCGACCGGGTGCCGACGAGCTCCAGCGCGCGCTCGATCTTGCACCAGCCTTCGGCAGTCCACGCATCGCGGTCGACGAACCGGCCGACGCGCGTCACCACGGGACGGTCCGCCTCGGACTCCTGTGTGTGTGCCATGACAGTCACTGTACCTGTCTAGCTTTGACCATAGTCAGGCTGTTAGCGTGCTGGCTATGCCTTTGGAAAGTCAGCAGGTGTCCGTGACCAGGTCAGGGACCGTGAGACCCGAAGCCGAAGCTTCCGCGCGAGGCCGGCACAGTCAGCTCCTGTCCACCAGCGCGCGGAACTGTTCGACCACGCCGGCCCGCTCGTCCCGCCTCGCTCCGGCGGGGGTGATGGTGAGCGTGGTGACTCCGGCTTCCTGATAGGCGGCGATGCGCTCGCGGACGTGGCTTTCGGGGCCGATCAACGATATCGAGCGGAGCAGTTCTTCCGGGACCGCAGCTTCCGCTTCCCGCTTCTTGCCGGCCAGGTAGAGGTCCTGGATCTCCTCCGCCTCGGCCTCGAAGCCGTAGCGGCGCACGAGGTCGTTGTAGAAGTTGCGGCCCTTCGCGCCCATGCCGCCGATGTACAACGCGAGCGACGGGCGCATCGCGTCCAGCATCGGCCGGGGGTCGTCGGTGATGCGGAAGACCGCCTGGGCCTCGATCTGCAGTGGGGGCAGATCGTCGGCGCGCTTCCCTGCGCCGTCGGCCAGCGACCGGCCCCAGACGTCCTTCGCCTTCTCCGGCAGGAAGAAGAACGGCTGCCAGATGTCCGCGAGCTCCGCGGTCATGGCGACGTTCTTGGGTCCGATCGACGCGATCAGGATCGGGATCCGGCTGCGCACCGGCGTGTTGATCAGCTTGAGCGGCTTGCCGAAGCCGGTGCCCTCGTCCTCCGGCAGCGGGATGCGGTAGTGCTTGCCCTGGTGGACGACGCGTTCGCGCCGCCAGACCTGGTGGCAGATCTCGACGACCTCGCGGGTCCGCCCGAGCGGCGCGGTGTACGGCACGCCGTGGAACCCTTCGATCACCTGCGGTCCCGAAGCGCCGAGGCCGAGGATGAACCGGCCTTCGCTCACGTGGTCCAGGCCTGCCGCGGTCATCGCGATCAGAGACGGCGTGCGCGTGTAGATCGGCAGGATCGCCGAGCCGATCCGGATGGTGCTCGTGAGCGCGGCGAGCGCACCGAGCTGGCTCACCGCGTCGAACGTGTACACCTCGGCCACGTAGGCGATGTCCGCGCCGGCGCGTTCGTACGCGACGACGTCGTCGGCCAGGTCGCGGAAGCTGCCTTTCGCGCTGTACTCGTTGTGGACGCCGACAAGCACGGTCCCGCCTGCTTTCCTGCTCCGGTGAAGTTGCTGCGTGTCCTCAAGGTTGCGCAAGGCAACTCACTCGTCAACCGCCGGTGTGACTTGGGGTTCGATCGGTGCGGCTCCGGCGCGGTCGTCCCGTAGACTACACCTGACTGCGCAAAAGCCTAGCCAGAGTTTGGCCCGTTTTCGAAGGAGCACGTGCATGAAGCCAGCCCTCAACCGGCGCGTCGCGGTGACCGGGATCGGTGTCGTGTCGCCGGCCGGCATCGGCGTGAAGGAGTTCTGGGACGGGCTGGCGCGTCCGGCCGCCGCGGCGAACGTGCGGCGGCTCAGCGGCTTCGACCCGCGGCGCTGGATGTCGCACAAGGTGGCGCGCACGGCGGACCTCGCGACGCAGATGGCAGTCGCGGCCGCCGACGAGGCGCTGGCGGACGCGGGGCTGCTGACCGGCGAGATCGAGCCGGCGGTGACGGTGCTCGACGCCGAACGCGCCGCCGTCTCGCTCGGCACGGGCATCGGTGGCGTGTCCACTCTGGAGTCGCAGGCCGGGGTCCTGGCCGCGCAGGGCGAGCGCAGGGTGTCGCCGCACACCGTGCTCATGACGATGCCGAACGCGGGCGCCGCCGCGCTCAGCATCCGCTACGGCTTCCAGGGCAGCGCGTCGGTGATCACCACGGCCTGCGCGGCCGGCACCGACGCGATCGCCGCGGGCGCCAGGCTCATTGCTTCGGGGGCCGCCGACCTCGTGCTCGCGGGCGGCAGCGACTCGAGCCTCACGCCCGTGTGCGTGGCCGGGTTCACCAACATGCGCGTGCTGAGCCGCAGCGGGATCTCGCGTCCGTTCGATGTGGACAGAGACGGCCTCGCCGCGTCGGAAGCCGCCGGTATCCTCGTGCTCGAGCCGCTGGAACTCGCGTTGGAGCGCGGCGCGAGCATCTACCTGACCATCGACGGCACCGCCTCGACCGCCGACGCCTACCACGTCACCGCGCCCGCCCCGAACGGCGCCGGCGCCGAGCGCTGCATGCGCATGGCGATCGAGGACGCCGGTTACACACCGCAGGACATCACCCACATCAATGCCCATGGCACCTCGACGGCCCTCAACGACGCCGCCGAGGCCCACGCCATCCGCCGCGTCTTCGGTGCCTCCCGGCCGCTGGTGACCAGCATCAAGGGCGCCACCGGTCACTCGTTCGGCTCGGCCGGCGCGGTGGAGGCCGTCGCCGTGGCGCTGACGATGGCGCACGAGCTGATCCCGCCGACACTCGGACTGTCCACACAGGACCCGGCGCTCGACATCGACGTGCCCCGCGAACCCACGCCGTGGACTCCGGGACCCGTGCTCTCCAACAGCTTCGGCTTCGGCGGGCACAACGGCAGCCTGGTGTTCTCGCCGGTCGCCTGACTAGTGCCCGGCTTCGGGCCGACGGAACCGCCAGGACGCGCGCGGACGTGCTCTGCCGGACGTCGCCGTCCTGGTTCTCCGTCTTGTACTTGTACGACATCAGCACGGTGGCCCGCGAGGGCCGCGACCGCGAGAAGGTGAGCTTGTCGATCTGCCCCTCGACGCGCAGCGCATCACCCGCGCGGGCCGCCGACGGCCACGCCAGGTCGATGGCTGCGCCGACGATGCCCGTGGCGAGCGGCAGGGCGGAGGTCACCAGCAGGCGCATGGTGATCGCCGCGGTGTGCCAGCCGCTCGCGCCGAGCCCGTCGAAGAACGTGTCCCGCGCGCCGTCGGCGTCGAGGTGGTAGAGCTGCGGGTCGAACGTCGTCCTCGTGGAACACCGCGGCCATGCGCAGGATCGTCACGTCCAGTCCGGCCCACCGCAGCACTTCCTCCGACAGCCACTGGCCCCGGCCAAGGTGGCTCGGATGCGTGCGCGTCGACGGGCCCATCGACATCACGACGGTGCGCGGGTTTCCGCCCGTTTCGCGCACCGTCTCCGCGTAGTTCGCCGCCGCCTGGACGATTCCCGCGTCGACCGGGTAGGTGAGGTACGCCTGCGCCACGCCGTCCAGCGCCGGCACCAGGGTCCGGTAGTCGTTCAGATCGCCAGACCACGACCTCGGCCCCGAGCGCGGCCACCCGCTCGGCCCGCTCGTCGTGCCGGCGGACCAAGGCCCGCACCGGAATCCCGCTCTCCAGCAACCGCCGCACGACGTGCGCGCCGGTGCCCCCGTGCCGCCCGGTCGCGCCCGTGACCAAGACCGTGTCCGAACTCATCCCTGCTCTCCGTTCCGGTTTCCCCTACTGTGGCCTCGTGAGCGGCTGATTGGCGGGCGGGGGAGGAGATGGACCACACCGACCCCGAGCGCACGGCAGACTGGCTGCACCGGCTGATCGAGGGCACCCTGCTGATGGGAACGATCCAGGACGACCGGCATCGCGCGTTGCGCGCGACTTGGCCGGCCTCGTCGTCGGGTGAGGAGGGGCGTCATGGCGGTAATCGAGGATGTTCGTGCCCTGGGCTCGGGGCTCGAGCGCTCCTATCCGGTCTACGTGCGCGGCCGGTTGAAGTTCCGGGTCAAGCAGATCGTCTATGTCGCATTCTCCCTCGACGAGACGGTGATGGGGTTCGCGTTCCCGAAGGAGGAGCGCGCCGCGCTCGTCGCCGGCGAGCCGGAGAAGTTCCGGCTGCCGTCGGAGTCGGACATGCGGTTCAACTGGGTCCACGCCGAGCTCGCTGCGCTGGACCCGGCCGAGGCCCGCGAGTTCGTCGTGGACGCGTGGCGGATGGTGGTCCCCCAGAAGGTCTCCCGCGCCTACGACCTCTCCCATCCCGATGGTCCGGGATGACGGCGCCCGCCCCGTGGTTGACGATGAGTTCGACGGGCCGGCCGGGCCAATCGGAAGGAGCCACCGCGGAAGGGAGCCTGCCTATGCAGCTGACGACCCTCACGAGCGCCTCGCTCGACGGAGCGGCCCGGCTACGGCCTGGCGTGCGTCGAGCTGCGCGAAGGCTTCGAGCAGCTTCACCCGATTCGACGCCCCGTGCATGATCTGGCGGCGCCGGGCCTGGCGGCATCGAGGGACCGCTGAATAGCGTCGCCGGCGACCTCGCGACTGCGCAGCCTGCTGCCCAACCTTCACCATTACCGGCCCCGTCGCCCGGCATCCGAAGCTGGTCATGATCAACGACCCCGGACCGGCTACCCGTCCGATTACTGCCGATGAGAGCGCTGCGCGGTACGAGTGGCGGCACACAGGTCAGGTCACTCTCGACGCTGACAAACACTTGGCGCTGCCGGCGGCCTGTCCTGGATCATCACCCCATCCTGGCGGGCCCGGCTCTCAACACCGGACCTGCGCGGTGATCACCGCGCTACGGTGTCGCCGTCGGCCCCGCGCCATCGGTTGGGCCGGTCGGTGCTGGACGGAACGAACTCGGAGGTCGCGGTGCGGCTGGTGTCGGTGAACGCGTTCAACCTCTACGACGGCGACACCCCGGCCGCGGAGGAACGGTTCGCGCGCCTGGAGGCACTGGTGCGCGGGCTCGACGCGGACGTGCTCGCGGTGCAGGAGATCGTCGCCCGCGAACCCGGCCCCCGCGACCCCGACAAGCGAGACCTCGCGACGACGCGGCTGCGACGACTGGCCAAGGCCGTGGGCCGTCAGTGGAAACACCGCGGCGAGCCGATGCTCGCGCTGGGCGGCGACATCCACCACACCGCGCTGCTCTGGCGCGACGGGATCACCCCGGTGCCCGGCACCATCGGCCGCTTCGAGCGCGCCGACGCCGGGATGTGGCACTCGATGGTCACCTGCGTCTTCGACCTCGGCGGCCCACGACTGCGCGTCGGGTCGGTGCAGCTGTCCCGGTTCGACCAGGCCTGGGGATGGTCGGACGCCGCGCAGATCCTGCGCGCCATGCACTGCGACGAGGTACCCGGGTTCATCGGCGGGGGCTTCAACGGCGTCGGCGCCACCACGGTCCCGACCCCCGAGGGTGACAGCCACTTCTACGACCACGACCCCTACCTGCACCAGCCCTGGCACCCCGACCACGCCTACCAGTTCGACGAGCACGGACGCCTCGACCGCCGCGTCGCGATCCGGCTCGAGCACCTGGGCCGGATGCGCGACTGCGCCCGGATCACCGGCGCCCCTTGGGCCGCCACCACCGGCTTTCACCCGAGTGATCACCACCCGCCCCGGCGCATCGACCGCTGGTACGCCACCCACCACGCGCCCGACGCCGCCGTGCGCAGCGTCCACGTCGTCGACCACGCCGCGGTCGGCCAGTGCACCGACCACACGCCCGTCATCCTCGACCTGGACCACACCGCCATCCCGCGGTAGGGCCTGGCCATCGGCTCAGGTGACCACCCCGCTCGCTGGCCGCAAAAGGATCTGATCTGAATCGTCGAGTTCGACGAACTCTTTCAGGACTGCATTTCTGTGATTCTGACGGGCAGTGTCGATCGCGTCGAGGATCAAGTGCCGATCGTTGGGGCGGAGATACAGGTAGTGCCCGGCGTCAGGCAGGACGTCGACCTCAGCATGGGGGAGGAGTCTCCTGAGGTTCGCCGCCGCGGCGGGGTCGTGGACGATGCTGCGACCGCCGAACAGCTCTAGGACGGGTACCTGGATCGCGGGGAGGGCGTCCTTGCGTGGGCAGGTTTGGAACGGGACCCGGGCGCGGTAGGCGCGGATCCCGGCGAGGATGACTTGTGTCAGCTCGACGACCGTCGTGGGGTTTTGGGGAACGCCGTGTCCGCCTGAGCGATGAAGAGCCGCTGCACCCCAACCTTTCCCCTGCCGACGCTGTCCAGTTGCGCCACCAGAAGGTCGGCGGCGGCGTCCAGCCCGACGCCCGAGACTGGCGGCGGCTCCGTGGCGTAGGCGACCGGGTCGAACGGACGTCGGCCGGCGGACGCCGGAGACGTCGCGTGCCTACCGTGCGCCGCCATGTCGACCGCGACCGCGGTGCGGCCCCGCCCTACCAGCTCGGCGATCACCTCCGTCCAAGCCCACGCTCCGTGGTAGAAACCGTGGAGCAGGACGACCGGCTCGTTCGGCATGAATCCTCACCCCCGACGCAGGGGGTTACCCGGGCATTCCGCCGGACGGTAGTGGATTCGCGACCGTCGCGGTCACTGTCATACGACTGCCGCCGCGGCTCCTGTCCAAGGCTCACTGTCCACTCGCGACCCATGCTGATTCCTACGGTCCGGGTACGCCGTTGGGCGAGCCGCTCAGTCTCTGCTTCGTTTTCCGGCACCTCGTCGCGGCGCCGTGGTGGGTCGGCGTTCTGCCCTGTCCGGTTCAAGTCAACTGACTGTGCGGACGGCCGCGGCTCATATCGATCGCAGCCGGCCGCGAAGACCGGCGGCTGCGGAACGGGACACGGCGCGTGAGCCGGGTTGCGCGCGCGTGCGTCGTCACTCGCGGCCGACCTGCGCAAACACCGAAACCTGTCGAACGACTGTCCGAGGCGGTGCAACGGCGCCGACTCCCTGTGGCCATCCGACGGAAGCGGGCGAGCAGAGCGGGACTGGATCCTGAGAACCGGCCCGATGCGTGCTCGGCCCGCATCGAGGCGGCTTTCGAGGAGCGCCGGTCAGGCCTGCTCCAGTGAAGACAGCGTCCTATTCAAGGGAAGATTCGCATGAATGATGTCTCTGCCAACGAGGCCGACACGATTGTGCTCGTTCACGGTCTCTGGGTGAATCCACGCAGCTGGGAGGGGTGGAAACACCATTACGAGGCTCGGGGATACCGGGTGCTCACCCCGGCCTGGCCGGGTCTCGACCGCGAGGTGGAGGAGCTTCGGCGTGACCCCGCGGGAATCGCGGGAGTCGGCCTTCGCGAGGTGGTCGACCACTACCAGAGCATCATCCACGCGCTGGATCGACCGCCGATCATCATGGGCCACTCGTTCGGCGGCACTGTCGTGCAGCTCCTGCTCGATCGCGGGCTGGGCAGCGTCGGCGTCGCGATCGACTCGGCCGCCGTCAAGGGCGTCCTGCCGCTGCCGCTGTCGACCCTCAAGTCGACCTGGCCGGTCCTGGGAAACCCGGCCAACAAGAACAAAGCGGTCTCGCTGACGCCGGAGCAGTTCCACTACGCCGTCACCAACACGCTCACCGAGAGCCAGTCCGCCGCGCGCTACGAGCGGTACGCCGTCCCCGGCTCGGCCCGCGTGCTGTTCCAGGGGGCGTTCGCCAACTTCAACCCCCGCGCCGTGACCCGGGTCGATTTCCGCAAGCGCCAGGTCCCGCTGCTGTTCATCGCGGGGAAGGCCGACCACATCGTGCCGCCCAAGGTCAACAAGGCCAACTGGCGTCTCCACCGCAAGTCCGCGGCCGTCACTGATTACCGTGAATTCCCCGGACGCTCGCACTTCATCATCGGCCAGGACGGCTGGCAGGAAGTCGCCGACTACGCGCTGAACTGGGCCGAGGAGCACGCCGCCGCCCGCGTGTGACCGTCGGCGCCCACGTCCGCCCCGGGCACCACGCCGGCACCGGGCTCACGGGTCGCCCCCGGCCCCACCGCCACAAACCCCCGCAGGCGGACACGTCTGCGGACAGCAATGACAATTGTTTCGAACAAGGAGAAACCGTGCGTAACCGTCGTGTTTTCCGCTCCGCCGTCCTCGGCGTGACCGGGATCGCCCTCGCCGCCGGCCTGACCACGCTGGCGTCGGCCGCACCGTCCCCCCAGACCGCGTCCGTCGCGCTCGCGCACCCGGCCAAGGCTCCGAAGCCGACGATCGTCCTCGTCAACGGAGCCTGGTCGGACGCGGCCGCCTGGGGCAGCGTGGTCAAGCCCCTGCAGGCCGCCGGCTACCCGGTCGTCGCCCCGCCGACGGCCCTGCGCAGCGTTTCCGGCGATTCCGCCTACCTGGCGGCCTACCTCAAGACCATCCAGGGCCCCATCGTCCTGGTCGGACAGTCCTACGGCGGATTCGTCATCACCAACGCCGCCACGCACAACCCCAACGTCAAGGCCCTGGTCTACATCTCGGCCTTCGAGCCGGCCGAGAACGACACCGTCTTTGACCTGACCAAGCAATTCCCGGGCAGCCAGATCACCAGCGACCCCAACGCGCAGGTTCCCACGGCCCTCAGCCCGGTCGTCTACAGCGATCCCGACGGCACCACCGAGGTCGATCTGTACGCCAAGCCGGCCCAGTACCGGGACCTGTTCTTGAGCAACCGCGTCTCCGCGGCCGCCGCCGCGGAGCTCGCCGCCACGCAGAGCCCCATCAACTCGGCGGCCCTGAGCAACCAGTCCGGCGAGCCGGCCTGGAAGACCATCCCCTCGTGGGCCCTCGTCTCCGACGCCGACCACGTGATCCCGCCGGCAGCCGAGCGCTTCATGGCCACTCGCGCTCACTCCCACATCGTCGAGGCGAACACCCCCCACGCAGCACAAGTGACCAACCCGGGGATCGTCATCGACCTCATCGAACGGGCCGCCGCGGCCACCCGGTGACGTGAACCGGACGACACCGCAGGCCAACTCAGCGGTGTCGTCCGGCGCCGGCCGATCATCGTGTCCGGACTGTAAGACGAGCGGTGTGACTCCCTCTCATGGAGGTGCACTCGATGACCGAGATGGTGTCTGGCCTGGAAAGAGCTGAGGAATGGTGCGATCACTGCCCAAATCGGCTAAAACGAGCACCATCCACATCGAATCCGGAACGACGAGGTCGCGAACCGGCCGATCATTCCGGCGTTCGTTCGGAGGAACCAGAACCGGCCCCACCGCGCCACGCCCGTGGCGAACTGCCGTAGGCACGGGAAAAGGCCCGGCTGAAGGCGGCTTCGGAGGTGTAGCCCACGCGGGCCGCGATCCGGCCGACCGGGTCGGCCGTGCCGCGCAGCAGGTGCGCCGCGTGGCCCAGGCGGCACCGCAACACGTACGAACCGGGCGTTTCCCCGACCGACTCGGCGAACCGCGTCGCGAACGCCGAACGCGACAGTGACGTGAGCCGCGCCAGCTCGTCGACGGGCCAGTCGCGACCGGGGTCTCGGTGGATCGCGGTGAGGGCCGGTGCGAGCACCGGATCCAGGGCCGCAGTCAGCCAGCCGGCGCCCCGCGCATCGCCGGACGCGGCCCACGACCGCAGCGACCAGATGAAGAGCAGATCGAGCGCTCGCGACACCATTACGCGGGCGCCGGGTGCCTGGTGAACCACCTCGGACACGAGCAGCTCACTGATCGGCGCGAGCCACGCCGCGGATCCCGCGTCGCCGCGGATCACGATCGCCGGCGGCAGAACACCGAGCAGCGGTGCGGCGACCACCGTCTCGACGAGGAACTCCCCGGTCACCCAGCGGGCGTGCGGCGCCGCTCGGACGAGGTGGGCATCACCCCGCACGAGCAGCGCGAGGTCCCCTGCGCCCAGTTCCACGGTGGGTTCGCCCGCGACCTCGACGCTGAGCCCGCCCTCCTCGACCATGTGCAACAACCTGGCCCCCGCGGGGTGCTGTGCACGCGGGCTCGACCGGCGCCGCACATCGCCACCCTGCAGGTGAATCGCCTGCAGCACGTCAGAGAGCGCATCGTGCTCGCCGGCGGCCGGCGGCTGTGGAGAATCGGCAAAGTCTTCCGGATCTTGAGTCATGTTTTCGGCTCCGACCTCCTTCTAAGCTGCGACGGCGACGCGCCAGTGGTTCCGCACGAGCGGACCCAGGGCTCCCGACGGAGGAGGTTACCGCCATCATGTCTGCCACGCAGACCATATGAGATTGGATCATTTCAGCGGATTCAATCCGGTTTCGGATGATCTGGCCGTGGAGTATGGTCGCGCGGTGTCTCCGAAGAACGAGCGCCGTGACGCGGTGCCGCCACCCGACGCCACCTCGGCGATCGGCGATCTGACCTGGCTGGCTCACCGCGCGGCGGCAGCGCTCGGCGACGCGTTCAACGAGGTCTCGCGGGATGCGGGGTTGGCCGATCTGCGCGACTGGCTCGTTCTCGAACTGATCAGCAACGGTCCGGAGCGGACGCAGTTGGAGATCGCCACGGAACTCGGTGTCGACAAGACCACGTTGGTGTCGATTCTCGACCGCATGGAGCGCGACGGGCTCGTCGTCCGCGAACGCTCGGCCCGTGACCGGCGTGTGCGCATTCCCAGGGCAACCGCGAAAGGCATCGAGGTGAAGGAACAGGTCGCCATCGCTCGCGATACGGCGGTCATGCGCCGCCTGTCCTCGATTCCCACCCGTGACCACGCGAAGTTTCACGCGATGCTGTGGAGCATCGTCCAAGATTATTGAACACCCGAACGCGGAACCACTGCTTTATCGCCACGTTTGCACAACGGCTGACGTCAGCACTCCGCGCGGCAGGAGTGAAGGATCGCTTACGTTGACAGCCAGAGGTACACACCGGCGAATCGCTTGTGGACAGTCCGGCCCGCGAGGCCAAGCGCCGGGCCGGGAATTCTCGACACGCCGCGCAAGCGGGGGAGCGTGACCCGGTGGGCGACAACGGCCTTTTCGAACACGGTGGTGTCGATTCCCTGGTGGGACGCGGCGTGGCGCTCGAGCGCATCCGCGGCTTCCTCGACGCCACGGATCGTGGTGGAGCGCTCCTGTTGTCGGGGGCGGCGGGGGTGGGCAAGACCGTACTGCTCAATGCCGTGGCTGAAGCGGCGGCCGCGAGTGGCTCGCGGGTCCTGCGTGCCGCCGGTGTCGAGTTCGAGGCCGACGTGAGCTATTCCGGACTCAACCAGGTCCTCTTCCCCTTCTACGAGGCGTTCGGGGAACTCGAGACGTCGCATGCCGATGCGCTGCAAGTCGCCCTGGGCTTCGGGAGCGGAGCACCGCCGGAACGGCTCGTCGTGTCGAACGCGACTCTCATGCTCCTGCGTCACGTGGCCAAGGCCGGCCCGCTGCTCCTGATCGTCGACGACCTGCCGTGGCTTGATCGGGCCAGCGCCGCCGTACTGGGCTTCGTCGCCCGCAGGCTCAACGGCACCCGCGTCACCTTCCTCGGCGCCATGCGCTCGGGAAGTGAGACCTTCTTCAACCGCGGTGGCCTGCCCGAGTACGAGGTGCCGCCGTTGGACGGAGAGTCCTCACAGCTCCTGCTCAACACTCGATTCCCGACGCTGGCCGCCCGAGTGCGTCAGCGACTGCTGTCGGTGGCCGAGGGAAACCCCCTGGCCCTGCTCGAGTTGCCCACGGCGCTGAGCGGGGAGCAGCGCGTGGCCCTGGAGAGCCTTCCGGCGGTACTCCCGCTCAGCCAACGGCTCCGGGCGCTGTTCGTCTCCCGGGTGTCCGTCCTCTCCCTCGCCGCACGGCGGCTGTTGCTGCTCGCGACGCTGGAGGGAACCGGCAATCTCGCGGTCCTGCAGGCATCGGCACGGCAGGCCGGCTACGAATCCGACCTCGAAGACCTCGCCTCGGCCGAGCAGGATCGGCTGGTGGCTTTCGACGACGGCACGCGCCGGCTCGTTTTCCGGCACCCCTTGATCCGCTCGGCAGTCGTGGATGCTTCCACGAGTGCCGAGCGCCGAGCGGCTCATCGAGCGTTGGCCCAGGTGCTGGTCAGCCACCCCGAGCGGCGGGCCTGGCACCTCGGCGAAGCTTCCGTCGAGCCGGATGAGCACGTGGCCGGCCTGTTGGAACAGGCGGCGCGTCGGATCGCAGGCCGCGGAGACGCCGTCGGAGCGGTCGCGGCGCTGGTCAGGGCAGCCGATCTGAGCCCCCACGCCTCGAATCGCGCTCGCCGGCTCGCCGAGGCCGCCTACATCGGCGCCGACGCGACCGGGCAACTCCGCAACGCCTCGGAACTGCTCGAAGGCGCCCGCTTGGCCGACCCGGAGCTGAAGGGGTCCCTCCACTTCGCGGCGGTGGCTGCCTTCTTGATCATCAACGGCGACGGGGACATCGACACCGCCCACCGACTGGTGGCCGGCGCCGTCGAGTCCGGCACGCACCGCTACGACGCCCAGGACGGCGCCCTCATCGACGCGCTCCACCTGCTGCTGCTCCTGTGCTCCTTCAGTGGCCGCGCGGAGCTGTGGGATCCTTTGTACGCGACGCTCCGACGCCTGCGACCGGAGCCGCCCGCCCTGCTGTCGGTGGTTGTCAAGGCCAGGTCCGACCCAGCCCGTTCCGGTGCCGCAGCTCTGGAACAGTTGGAATCCGTTCTCAGCGACTTGCAGAAAGAGACCGACCCCGGCCGGATCGTTCGCGCCGGCACCGGCTCGCTCTACCTCGATCGCCTGGCGGATGTCCGCGAGCCGTCCTGGCGAGTCGTTCTCCAAGGGCGCGACGGCGGTCCGGCGCGCCCGCACATCGGCGCGCTGTTGCACCTGTGCCTGGACGATTACCTCACCGGCAGGTGGGACGAATGCCTGGAACTGGCGGATGAAGGAACCCAGGTGTGCCAGGACTCCGGGTACCACTTCTTCACTTTCTACTTCTGGTACTGCCGAGCCGTGGGACCCCCCGCCCCCCCCCGCCCGCCATCCGGGACCAATCGCCCCCCCACCTGCACGAGCGCGCCTGCCAGGTCGGCGCACAGACGACGGTCCGGCACCAGCGCTAGGAGACCCTCGACCACCGGCCGCAACGG
>NZ_JBFBAE010000046.1:36713-55242 GCF_040689465.1 Amycolatopsis sp. NPDC051373
CCTCGCCAGGGGCCGGTACCTCTCCCCCGGTGCGCCAGCGCCCGGGGTACCCCGTCCTACATTTACATTTGGTGCACCGGCGGCCCCCGGGCCGCCGCGGCCCGCGGCGACGACGAAGCGGTCGACCGCCTGACCGACCAGATCATTCGCTGGGCCACACCCCGGGGAGTGGGGGCAGCACTGCACTGCGCCCGGCACGTCCGCACAGTGGCCGAATCCGGCCGCGGTGACTTCGAAAGCGCCTACCAGAACGCGACGGCGATCAGCTCAGCCGGTACGTTCGCCTCCCACGTGCCGCATGCGTTGTGGGTGGCGCTGGACGTCGTCGAAGCCGCGGTACGGACCGATCGGCACAGCGCCGCCGCCGCTCACGTGCGGGCCATGCGGGAGGCCGACATCGCTGCGCTGTCCCCGCGGCTCAGCCTGCTTGCCGCCGGTTCGGCGGCGTTGTGCGCCACCGACGACACCGAGGCGGTGCGCCTGTTCGAGGAGGCGCTGGAGAGGCCGGGCGTCGAAAGGTGGCCGTTCGATCTGGCCCGGGTGCAGTTGGCGTATGGGGAACGGCTGCGACGCGCCCGGGCGAACGCCGACGCCCGAGAGCCGCTGCGTCTGGCGTACGACGCCTTCACGCTGCTCGGCGCCGTACCCTGGGCGGACCGTGCCGCCAAGGAGCTCCGTGCCACCGGATGGGGCGCACCGAGAACCACGGCGAGCGGCGAAGTGCTCACACCCCAGGAGCGGGAGATCGCGGATCTCGCGGCTTCCGGCTTGAGCAACAAACAGATCGCCGAGCGTCTGTACCTCTCGCACCGGACCATCGGCGCACACCTGTACCAGATCTTCCCGAAGCTTGGGATCACCTCCAGAGCTGCACTTCGCGACGCGCTCGAGGCCCTGGAGGAATGACACCGCCACAGTTGAACGACGAGCCGGCGAACCCCTCGTCAACCGGGCCAGGTTTACCGCCCTACCGCACGGCGCCCTGGTCGGATGCGGTGCTGGGCCGGCCAGGAGCGATCCTCAGTGGACGGGTGCCTTTGGGGCTGCCGACGACAGCCGCGATGGCCTGGGCCGCGATGGCGACCTCCGCGCCCGTGAGCGCGTGCTCGGCCAGCTTCGAGTCCACCCGGTGGACCAGGCCGGGGTATCGGCCTTCATAGGCTTGAACCGTCTCGGCGTCGTCCGGATGGACTGTGCGAACGCGCGGGCCGGTCTCGGGGACCAGGAAACGAGGGACGACGATCGTGGTCTCGACTCCGAACTCGGTCAGCTCCCGGGCGTAACTCGCGGCGAGATGGTCGATCATCGTGACTGCTTCGGAGTGCAGCGCGAGGTAGGGAGCGCCCTCGGCATCGTGGTTCGCCGGCACCACCCACACCAGCAGGCCTTCCTGCCGCTCACGCATCTGCGGCAGCACGGAACGGTTGACGCGCTGCGTGGACAGCACATGCGCGTCGTAGATCTGCGCCAGCTGGTAAGGGGTGAAGGATTCGAGCGGCCCGCGGGGCACCGGGCCGACGGCGTGGACCACTGCGTCGATTCTTCCGGCTTCCGCCAAGATGTGACCGACCGCGGTCGAGACCGAGCGCTGGTCGGCCACGTCCAACGAGATGGGGCGCAGGCGCGCGCCGTGGCCGCTGGGCTCGGCGAGGCGGCCGGCTGGGTGGACGACAGCCGGGCTGATCCCCGCGTACGCGGTGTGGCCTGAACCGGCCAGCGCATTGGCGGTGGCGGCTCCGAGCTCACTGGAAGCCCCGGTAACAAGGACGATCTTTGACATGCTGCTCCTCGTCACCCTTCGGCAGATCATGGAAGCGGCGCGGCGACCGAGAACGGCGGGCGCAGGCCGGCTCACCATTCACCAGCGCCCGCTCGGCTGTCGCATCAGTGTCGGCAGGACGGAATCTCTTCGCATGAGTCGAATGACTGTCAGCGAGACTGTGCCTCATTGATCGGCCCTGCGCACGTGAAATGCGCAGGCAATGCCGATTGCACGGTGACGGATACGGGGATGTCCGTCGATCGCCGGCCCCGGTGGGCCCTCAATCGGTTCAGTGTACGCGAAGATCATCGTGAAATCTGAATTCGTCACCTCGTCCTGACTGCGCCGACCTGCGCATAAAGCGGTGGCACGGAGGAATGACTGCCTGGTGCGGAGTGTCGCGCTGCCCGGCGGTGGTCTTCCGACGGAAGCGGCTCCCCGCCGATCCACGAGAGGCTGTCGGACGGCGCCAGGAAGCGAATTCCCCTCGAAGAGCGCGGAGCCACCGCGCAAGAAAGGCAAGACATGGCAGCGAGTTTTGTGCAGGCACCCGGCGAGACGGTGGACGTCGGCGGAACGCCGTTCGCGTACCGCGAGTTGAGGCCGACCGCCGGCGTGCCGCTGGTGTTGCTGAACCACATCACCGCGGTGCTGGACGACTGGGACCCTGCCCTGGTCGACGGCTTGGCAGCTGAGCGACGCGTCATCGTGGTGGATCTCCGGGGCGTCGGCGCCTCCGGTGGCACCACCCCCGACAGCATCGAGGCGATGGCCGCCGACACCGTGGCCTTCCTGGAAGCTTTCGGGCTGGACACGGTCGATCTGCTGGGCTTTTCCCTGGGCGGCATGGTGGCCCAGTCGGTCGCCCAGCAGCGACCCGATCTGGTCCGTCGGATCGTTCTGGCCGGCACCTCGCCCGCCGGTGACGAAGGGCCTGCCGGTTGGGGCGCCGGGCTGCAAAGCGCCTTCGGACGGTCGGCCACTGAAGGCAAACACCCCAAGTACTTTCTCTTCTTCTCGCCGACGTCCCGCGGCGAGGCAGCCGCGAACGCGTTTCTCGCTCGCCTGGACGAGCGCACCGAGGACCGCGACACGCCCGTGACGGACGAGACGATCGGTGCCCAGTTGACCGCGGCCACGAAATGGGAGCAGGGCACCTCACCCGCCGGTCTGGCCGACGTGGACAAGCCCGTCCTGGTCGTCAACGGCGACAACGACATTCTGGTGCCGACGATGAGTTCGTTCAACCTCGCGCAGCTACTGCCCGACGCCACGTTGAGCATCTACCCCCACGCGGGTCACGGTGGGATTTTCCAGTACCACGAGCTGTTCGTCCAGCAGGTGCTGGAGTTCCTCGGCGAATGACAGGCCGCCACGGTGCCGTCGGCGATCGGCACCGTGGCCGCTCTCACCGGTCCCCCCGCCCCCTGTCGAGCACCAGCCATGACCATCGAAGGACGGCAACGCCATGTCCGCCAGCGATTCCCACTCCATCCAGACCTTCCCGCACGAGGTGGTCCGCCTGACCATCCCCGTCACGACAACCTTTTCGGATTTCCGAGACAGCTACGAGCGGGCGGTACCGGCGCTTCAGGCAGACCGATACGAGCAGTTCAAAAGGGAACAGGCCAGCTGGGACCTCGTCCGGCAGGCCACTGAGGAAAACGCCCCGCACAGCTTCATCAGGTACTGGGGCACCGATGTCGCGTCTCTGATGGAGTTGGCCGCCGAATCGCGCCCGTGCGTGGAGTACCTGATGGGCAATCACGTTTTCGCCCAGCGCATGTTCCGGCACGACCCCGCGGTGATGCTCTACGCGCCGTTGCGCACCGCGATCTACGTGGACCACGACGACCGCACCTGGTTCACGATCGATCAGCCCAGCACCCGATTCGACAGTTTTGACGACCCGCGGATCTCACAGGTGGGGCGCGAACTCGACGCCAAGCTGGCCGCCCTCCTCGAGCACCTCGGCCTGCCGGTGCCGGCCGAATTGCGCTGACGCCCACAACAACTGACGATCAGCGAGCAATCCGGACCGACCCTGCGCGCAGGGCGCGGGCTTTGCGACGACCAGGAAAGCCGTTGCGGCGGTAGGTGCGTACGCAGCCGGCACCGCTGACGAGGTGGCGAATCAGATCATTCAGTACGGCTGGGAGACCGAAGTCGCACTCGCGGCGGGCTGAGGCCACCGCCAAGATCATCCCGCGGTCGGCAGCGCGACAGCTAGGGCGCGACTCGGGCACGTAACCGACCATTGTGGACGGTTAACGAATCGAAGAATCTCTTCCACCTAAAACAAATCCCCAGGCCGGAAGCGATCCGAACCTGGGGAATGAGGGTGCGCCATCAGGGACTCGAACCCCGAACCCGCTGGTCAAGGGGTCGGAACCTTGGTGTGTCGGATGGTGTCGAGTGATGCCGGACGAGATCGTTTCCGCTGCTCAGCGTCGGCTGTGGTCGCATGCTGGTGTCGGCAGGTGTCGTCGAGTGTTGTCGCGGTTCGGGCTTCTCGGGCTCGCCGGTGCCGGACTGTATCGTGGAGTTGTAGGTGCCGTAGGCGCTTTCCCTGGAACGAAATGCGAGCATCGAGGTGGTTGTTCGCGACCGTGCGGCGCTGATCGCAGTTCGCATAGTCGGCAGGGTTTTCGTCGGCACACTGGTGCTGGCGGTCGTCGTTGGTTCGGCGCCGGCGTTGAACGTGTTGCGGGTGACGGTGGCAGCGTGCCTGGCTGCTGGTGCTGCTGGCGGTCGTGCTGTTCGCGACCCTGGCCCCGGACGTCGCCGCTGCCCGCGGCCGGCCGGTGCGGCTGATCGGGTTCGGTTTCTCGCCCTCGTCGGCGCTTGCACCGCTGAAGCCGCGCAGGCGGTCGGGGCACTGCTGCTGCTCGGCCTCGCCGCCCGCGCCGGAGCGGCCGTCCGGCTGGCCACTCGCCCCTACCGGGCACTGGGCCCGTCCGTGGTGCTGGCCGTCGTGGACATGTGGGCCGACCTGATGTTGAGCTACACAGTCCCGAACCTGCTACCCAGCTTCGCCAGCCGGCTTCGCCCATCCGTGACAGCTCTTTTGGTGCTCCTCGTGGTGTGGTGGAGCGGTAGGCTCCGTCCATGGACGAGACTCCGGACATCAAGCCGCGCAGTCGCGACGTCACGGACGGCCTGGAGCGCACCGCCGCGCGCGGGATGCTGCGGGCCGTGGGCATGGGTGACGACGACTGGGTGAAGCCCCAGATCGGTGTCGCTTCTTCGTGGAACGAGATCACGCCGTGCAACCTGTCACTGGACCGGCTGGCGAAGGCAAGCAAGGACGGCGTGCACGCCGCGGGTGGCTACCCGCTGGAGTTCGGCACGATCTCGGTGTCCGACGGTATCTCGATGGGCCACGAGGGCATGCACTTTTCCCTGGTGTCGCGTGAGGTGATCGCGGACAGTGTGGAGACCGTGATGCAGGCCGAGCGGCTGGACGGCTCGGTGCTGCTGGCCGGCTGTGACAAGTCGCTGCCGGGAATGCTGATGGCGGCCGCCCGGCTCGACCTCGCCAGCGTGTTCCTCTACGCCGGTTCGATCCTGCCCGGCCGGGTCACGCTGTCGGACGGCGGCGAGCGCGAAGTCACGATCATCGACGCGTTCGAGGCAGTCGGTGCCTGCGCCAAGGGTCTGATGAGCCGCGCGGACGTCGGACTGATCGAGCGCGCGATCTGCCCCGGCGAAGGCGCGTGCGGCGGGATGTACACGGCGAACACGATGGCCAGTGCGGCCGAGGCACTGGGTATGTCGCTGCCCGGCAGCGCGGCTCCGCCGGCGACGGACCGGCGGCGTGACGGGTTCGCGCGGCGGTCCGGTCAGGCGGTGGTCGAGATGCTGCGCAAGGGGATCACCGCTCGGCAGATCATGACCCGGGAGGCGTTCGAGAACGCGATCGCCGTGGTGATGGCGTTCGGCGGCTCCACCAACGCGGTGCTGCACCTGCTCGCCATCGCGCACGAGGCAGAGGTACCGCTCAGCCTGGACGACTTCGCGCGGATCGGTGCACGGGTGCCGCACCTGGCCGACGTGAAACCGTTCGGACGGCATGTGATGACCGACGTCGACCGCATCGGCGGCGTGCCCGTGGTGATGAAAGCGTTGCTGGAAGTGGATCTTCTGCACGGCGATTGCCTGACCGTGACCGGGCGTACGGTCGCCGAGAACCTGGCCGAGGTCGCGCCGCCGGACCCGGACGGCACGGTGCTGCGCGCGATGGCTTCGCCGATCCACCCGACCGGCGGCATCACGATCCTGCGTGGTTCCCTGGCGCCGGACGGCGCGGTCGTGAAGTCCGCCGGTTTCGACTCGGACGTCTTCACGGGCACCGCCAGGGTGTTCGATGGCGAACGCGCCGCGATGGACGCGCTGGAGGACGGCACGATCATCGCGGGCGACGTCGTGGTGATCCGCTACGAGGGCCCCAAGGGCGGGCCGGGGATGCGGGAGATGCTCGCCATCACCGCGGCGATCAAGGGCGCGGGGCTCGGCAAGGACGTCCTGCTGCTCACCGACGGCCGTTTCTCCGGCGGCACGACCGGCCTGTGCGTCGGCCATGTCGCCCCGGAGGCAGCCGACGGCGGGCCGATCGCTTTCGTCCGCGATGGCGATCCCATCAGCCTCAACGTCGCGACCGGCATGCTGGACGTCGGCGTGGATGCCGCCGAGCTGGCGGCCCGCCGCGCGGGCTGGACGCCACTGCCCGCCCGCTACACTCGCGGCGTGCTGGCCAAGTACTCCAGGCTCGTCGGCTCGGCCTCCCAGGGCGCTGTCTGCGGGTAACGCAGACAGGACTGCGCCCGGCGATCCAGGCGGGACTGCGCCCGGCGATCCGGCCGGGCGCAGCGGCCATGCCCAGACTTCCTTCAGCACCCGCAGGATGTTGCCGTCCAGCACGGCGCGATCTCACTGTCGGAGAGCCCGTCTCGGACCAGCTCCCCACAGATGTTGCCGAAGCTCTCCGTCGGGTTCTCCCATCCGTCCACATAGGGCACTTTCTCGTGGAGCGGTCCGCCTCCTGTCGTCTTGCCGAACAGCTGCCCGAACAGGTGTGCAGGCCGACGTGGTCGCCGTAGAGGGTGTCGGGCCCGAACGCGACGTGCTCGATGCCGACCAGGTCTGCGCAGTACCGGAAATGGTCCATGACCGAATGGATGTCGTGCAGGGGATGGCTATGCGACAAGGTGGTGTGCGGCGCCGCGGACATCCCGATCACCCCACCGGTCTCGGCGACGGCACGTAACACGTCCCAGCAAAACTCGCTGTTCCTCGCTGGACATCACCATCGGCTCAGCCCTCGGGTTCGGCATGCCACACCCAGGCGATGTTCGTGGCGCTCGCGCGGGCCAACTCGTTACGGGAGCGGCCGTCGGCGCCGGCGACGTTCGTACGGATTCGTGGCGTGATGCATGCGGCGTAATGCGACCCGGGTGAGGCTGATCAAGCGGAATCCGGCGCACTTGGTCGAGTTGCCGCCGGGGCGGCGGCCGCGGGCGGTGGTGTGTACGGATGCTCGGTCTGCGGCGTGCTGAGGCGGCGGGGCTTCGGCGGTGTGGTCTTGATCTGGATGTGGGGACCGTGCAGGTTTCGCATCAGGTGCAGGACCGTGGCGGTCGGACTGTCGTGTGCCCGCCGAAGACTGAGGCGAGCGTGCGAACGTTGGCTTTGGACCACGTCCTGAGGCGTGCGTTGCGGAAGCTCGGTACTCGCACCGGTACGGGTCAGCCGTGCGGATTCGTCTTTTCTCGGCCGGGCGGACGACCGTTCAGCCCTTGCTACCTGACGCACACGTTCACCCGGCTTGTCGCGGAGGCTGGGTTGCCGCCGATCCGGCTGCATGATCTCCGGCACGGCGCGGCCAGTCTCTCGTTGGCTGCGGGAAACGACCTCAAGGTGGTGCAGGCGCTGCTCGGGCACTCGAGCATCGTGCTCACCGCCGATACCTACACGAGTGTCCTGCCGTGCCTGGCGCACCGGGCCGCCGAAGCGACCGCTACCTTCGTGCTGGCCGCGACGCGCCACGATGCCGTAGCACTTCGGCACAGCCGCAAGCAACGTCGTCAGCGAGGGAAGCGCAGGTCCCGGAAAGATCGTGCGTTCAACGGCGGGCACATTCGGTCTCACGCCGGTCCCATCACACGTCGATGGCCACGCCGCACGTCTCGGGCACGGTCGCGCTGATGCGGCAGGCGAACCCCGGCCTCAGCGTGGACGAAACCCTCGACGTCCTCGACGGCACGGCATTCTCCGACGACCGCTACGGCGCACTTCCCAACACCCGCTACGGTGCGGGCCGGATCGACGCGTACGCGGCCGTCGCCGAAGCGTCGCTCACCAGCGGCGTCAGCGGCACGGTGACGGCCGACGGGACGCGGGCGCCCCTGTCCGGCACCACGATCACGGTCAACTCGACCGGCCGCAAGGCCACGACCGACGCAGCGGGGCACTTCACGCTCCGCCTGCCGGCCGGCCGCTAAGACCTCGCGCTGTCCCGCTTCGGTTACTGCGACCAGCACGTGAGCGCCACCGTCGTGGACGACGCGATCGCCGACTTGAAGATCACGCTCCAGCCGACCCCGCGCGGCACGATCACCGGCCGCGTGACCTCCGGCCCGACGCGTTCGGCGGTGCCCGGCGCCACCGTCCGCGTGCTCGGTGTTCCGGACGAGCTCACCGCGGTGTCCGACCGCAACGGCCGCTACACCGTGCCGAACGTCCCCGAGGGCACCTACCAGGTGTCCGCGTCCGCGCCCGGCATCCCGGCCACCGAGCCTCGGCAAGTCGGTGTCACGGGCAAGAAGTCCCACGCCGGCACGGACTTCGCGTTGCCTCGCCCGGCCGCGACCCAGCGGGTCTCGTTGACCGGGACCGGACAGGAGGTCCACGCGGACGCGTTCTGGCCCGCGCTCAGCGGCGACGGCGGCGTGATCGCCTTCGGCGACCTGGCGCCTGACCTCGTGCCGGGCGACACCAACGAGGACGTCGACGTCTTCGCGCGGGACGCCCGCACCGGGATCGTCGAGCGGATGTCGGTCGCCTCCGACGGCACGGGCGCGAACGCGTGGGCCATCAGCCCCACCGTCAGCCCCGACGGCCGGTACGTCGGTTTCCTCAGCGGCGCCACGAACCTCGTGCCGGGTGACACCAACGGTGTGCCCGACGCGTTCGTGCACGACCGCAAGACGGGCAAGACCGAGCGGGTCTCCGTCGGCACCGGCGGAGAGCAGGCGAACCAGTCGTCGAGCCAGCCGACCATGACCTCGGACGACCGCTACGCTGTGTTCCTCAGCACCGCCACCAACCTGGTACCCGGGGGCACCAACGGCCGCCAGGACGTGTTCCTGCGCGACCGCGTCAGCGGCCGCACCGAGCTGGTGTCGGCCGGCGCGGGTGGCGTGTCGGCGGACGGTGATTCGCTCGAGCCGAGTGTTAGCGCCGATGGCCGGTTCGTGGCGTTCGAAAGCGGCGCGGAGAACCTCGTGCCCGGCACCGCGAACACCCACCGCGACGTGTTCGTGCGCGACCGGCGCGCCGGGACCACGGAGATGATCCCGGCGCCCGGCGGAGCCGAGGCCACGCAGCCGTCGATCAGTGCCGACGGCCGCAAGGTCGCGTATGCGATCAGCGGCACCGAAGAGGGTTTCCAGGTGTACGTCTACGACCGGCAGACACACACCACCACTCTCGTGACGCAGGCGTTGGGCGCAGCGGGCGGGGCGAACGCTTACTCCGCCACCCCGCGGATCAGCGCGAACGGCGCGTTCGTGGCGTTCTTCAGCTTCGCCACCAACCTCGTCGCCGGCGACGACGCCTTCTCCGACGTCTACGTGCGCGATCTGCACGCCGGGACGACCGAGAAGATCTCCGGCGGCCAGCACGGCGAATTGGGTGACGCATACAGCGACTTCCCATCGATCAGCACCGACGGCAAGTACGTCGCCTTCGAAAGCGCGGCGACGAACCTCGTCGCCGGGGACACGAACGGCTACTCCGACGTGTTCGTCCACGACCGCACCCCGGGCCCCGAACCGCGCTTCGCTGTGTCGGACCTCGCGGCCGATTCCCACGGCGACCCGCGGATCACGGCGGTGGTGAAGAACGTCGGCGAGCGCTCCGGCTCGTATACGGGCGTGCTCTGGCTCGACGGCACGGTCGCCGGCGAGCAGACGGTGTCCCTCGGCACCGACCGGACGGCGCGGCTGTCGTTCGACCTGCGGAACCTGGCGAGCGGACCGCACATCGCCCGTCTCGGCGGTCTCACGGTGTCGTTCACTGCGGGCCGCTAGTCCCGGGCCGGGAGGGCGGCGCAGCCCTCCCGGCCCGGTTCTTCCGGCGTGACCAGCTCTGGACTTGCTGGTCCATTTTTGGTCGAGAACGGTGGGGTCATGCCGCGTCAACCGGCTCGCGCTAGGGACCATGAACTTCGACACGGCGGGGTTCCACGCCCCAACGGGCAGGACCGCGGACGAAGCCCGGCCGCTCTTCCGGCCGGGGAGTACTTAAGGTCGTGGCGTGCGATCTCATCGGCGTTTCGAGAACCCTCCTACGCTGGCGCACGATGTGGTCGTCGAAACGTTGGAGCGGGCTCTCGGGAACCGGGTGTTTGAGCCCGAGGCGGCGAGTGTGCTGGTCGGAACCGCGCTGAACGACGACGAGCAGACGTTCGTCGAGCGCTGGTGCGTTGAGGTAGGGACGCGGGCCGTGTCGGGCAGCCCCTTGCTCGGGCTGGCCGGCCTGTGCTTGGGACATACCGCTCGGCGGTTCGGTTGTCTCAGCGATGAGGCATTGGCGCTGGCAGCGTCGTTGGCGGCGCGTGCTGAGGCGGACCCGACAGACGTGGACACGCGAGCAATCGCCGGCTTTGACGACGTCCGGGACTTCCTGCACCTTTGGTGACTCGGGCTGCGCGGCATCTCTGAGGTCGACTTCCTGACGGCCGTCGATCGGGTGGAAAGCCGGGGCCAGCATCCGGGATCGACTACGACTCCCGTGCGACATCGCTCGTGCGACTACGTCATCAGCCGCGAGACCCTACAGGACCGATGGCGACTGCAGCTTGATCAGCGGAAGTCGCGGGACGCGGCCGCGAGGCTTTTGAGGTCGAGCGGGGTGACTTGGTCGGCCAGATGGGTGCCGACCGGATCCGGGATGCCGCCCTGCGGCGCCGGGAGCTCGAGCGAGAGCTCGGCGCCGTGCCCAGTGCGGATCCCGAGATCGCGGCCGGCCTCGGCGAAGCGGACCGCGCCGGACATGCCGTCGTGATCGGTCAGCACCACCGCGTCCAGATCCAGCCGCACCGCCTCCTCCACCAGCGCCTCCGGGGAGGAGACACCGTCGAGGAACGAGAAGAAGGAGTGGGTGTGAAGCTCGGCGTAGGACACCCGCGCGGTGCCGGCCTCGGCGGCCGGGTGGCGCACCAGACCCTCGGGCGGGCGGTAGCCATCGCGCTTGCGCGACCACGCCGGCGAATCGCCGCCATCCCCACGCACCGCCGACCCGCTGCGACCGGACGCGATCCGCTCCAGCTCCGACCACGGCATCGGCGGGTTGTTGAACGCCACGACGAACTCCCACGACTCGTGCCGTGGGAAGGCCGATTCCGGGCACCACCAGCTTGCACATCTCGAGGACAACCTGGCTGCGGCGGAGGTTGCTCTGTCCGACGAGGATGTCGCCGCGATCACCCGTCTCGCCCCGGAATCGTAAGCCGTGCGACGTACATCGCGCAGAAGGCGGGCTGCCGCCGCGGCTGCGGGCTGCGCCGCAGTGCCGGCCGCCGTGAGGGACAGTTGGCCAAGCCGGAATCATGATCTCGACAGTCTCCAACCCGGGTGTGCTCTAAGCATTTCCGTGGGCTTGGGCCTCCGCTGTGTCTTGACCGCCCAGTTGAGGAACCCGCACAGCTGTTGTTTGGCGCCTGCGCTGAGGGGCCCGTAGTGGCTGTCGAGCGCGGCCTGAGAGAGCCGGTGCAGTGCCGTGCCAGCACCGGTACGAGTGCTTCGAGCTCGGGCCGGACGGTGCCAGTCTCGTCTTTGAGCCGCTCTCGGGCGACGTCGTCGAGCCTGCATCGCACGCAGACTTTTCGCCGGTAAAGGCGTCCTTGGGCCCCGCATCGGATGCATTCGAAGCCCGCTGGCGCGCGATCATCAAGGAGCACTACGGCGTCGCCGGGGGACGATCGCCGCGCGGTCGATGTTCAGCGACCTGTTCCTAGCCGGCAGCCAGCTGTGGCGGTTCCGCTCGTACGGTCACCCGCACCTGCGTGCCTTGTCCCTCGGCGTCGGCTTGCGTGGCGGCCGCCGCGGTCGTGGTCATCACGCTGGCGTCAGGGGCTTTCGACTATCCGGGCGACCGGGTGAAGTGAACATATTTCGTCCCCCCGCAATGACGCGGCGGATCTCACGCGTGGTACGCGCGGCCGGAACGGTCGCGATCGTGACCATCCTCGGCTCGGCCGCGGCCATCCCACTCAGTGCCGCGGCCGCAGCAACGGCGACTGGAGTGACGTGCCGAGAGGTCACCGTCCCGGTGACCTACACCGGCCGCGCAGGCGACATCGCGGGCACGCTATGCACACCAACCCGGCGGTTCCATCAGCTGGGCCAAAGCCCTGTCATACACGCCCAAGCCCCGAGCTTGCGGACGATCACCTTGGTCGGCATCTTCGACCGCCCGATGCAGTCGGCGGATCCCCCGGCCTCCGCCTCGAGCCCTCGGGTTTTTCGCCCGCCGACAAGGATTCAGCTCTCAGGCGTCGTCGACAACACTCGGTAGCGCCTGGGAGCGATCCCGGTCGTACGTTTGAAAGCGTGGCTAAAGGCGCTCTCCGAGGAGTAGCCGAGCGAGGCGGCAAGCGAACTCACCTGTACGTCCTCCTCGCGCAACGCGCGCATGGCCAGGCGCATGCGCCACTGGTGCAGGTAGGTCAGGGGCGGTACGCCCGCCGTCGACTTGAAACGCGCGGCGAATGTGGTCCGGGACATCGCCGCCGACCGTGCGAGGTCGTCCAGGTGCCAGGGTCGGCCCGGATCCGCGTGCATCAAACGAAGCGCCGGTGCGAGGCGTTCGTCGGCAAGGACCCGGATCCACCCAGGGGGGAGAGCGACGGACTCGGCCAGGTGGCCGCGCAGAACCTCGACGAACAACAGTTGAGCGTATTGCTGCGCGGCGGCGGTGGCACCGGGTCGGAGACTCGCCATTTCCTGGGCGAGCCGGTCGAGCAGCCAGCGCACGGCGGGCGCTTCGGCCCCGCTCGCGCGGATGTGCATCGCGGGCGGAAGGGCGGTGAGCAGCAGGTCCTCGCCGCCCCGGTTGACATCGATGTGGCCACCGAGGACGAGGACCTCCTGATCATCACCGATGCGCACCACAGCACCGGGGTTTTCCTCGAAGAGGTCTGTCCTGTCTGTCGGCTCGAGCGCCGGATCGCTGGCGAGCGCGACCACCTGCCGGTCGTTCAACACGGCCACGTCACCCTCCTCAAGCCGGAGCGGATTCTGCACTCCGTCCGAAGTGAGCCAGCAGGATCCGAGTACGACGGCGATCAGCTTCAACCGGGCCCGCGGCCAGAAACCCAAACCCCAGGCACCGCCGATCGAGAACCCACCCGAGACGACGCAGCGTGCGTCGATGTGTGCAAGCGCATCAGACAAGGGGTCAGCAGCCATAGCCGTACTATGGAGCAAGTAATGCGGACTCTCAAGTATTCATAGTCCTAGGTTGCGGTGGCAGGCTGGAGAAAACCTTCGTTAGACGTGGAGAGATTCATGCCCAGCCCACAACAACCGATCGGGTCCGCCTTCGGCGCCGCATCCACCGCCGCCGATGTCGTCCGGGGTATCGACCTGTCCGGGAAGGTCGCCATTGTCACCGGCGGCCACTCCGGCATTGGCCTGGAGACCACACGTGCGCTGTGTTCCGCAGGCGCGACGGTCGTCGTCCCGGTGCGCTCGCCAGAGCGGGCCCGGACCGCTCTCGACGGAATCGACGGCGTCGAGATCGACCGGCTGGATCTGGCAGACCCGGCTTCGGTGGACAGGTTCGCCGAGGGGTTCCTCGCATCCGGACGGCCCGTGCACATGCTCATCAACAACGCCGGGATCCAGGGCGTACCCCTGTCACGTGACGGGCGCGGCTGCGAGGCGCATTTCGCGACGAACCACCTGGGGCATTTCCAGCTCACCACACGGCTTTGGCCCGCCCTGCGCCGGGCCGGCGGTGCACGGGTGGTCAACGTCTCGGCATGGATCAACCGGATTGCGCCGCTTGCCTTCGACGACATCCACTTCGAACGGCGCGATTACGACGGCCTGCAGGCCTACGGCCAGTCGAAGACGGCCAACTGCCTTTTCTCGGTGGCGCTGGACGAACACGGCGCGGGCGAGGGCATACGCGCTTTCGCCCTGCACCCGGGCCTCATCGTCGGCACCAACCTCAGCCCCTGGATGACGCAGGAACAACTGCGATCGATGGGCCTCATCGACGAGCACAGCGCACCCGTCATCGACCCGGAGAGCGACCGCAAGACACCGCAGCAGGGAGCGTCGACCACCGTCTGGTGCGCGACCAGCCCGCAACTCGACGACATGGGCGGCGTCTACTGCGAGAACAACGAAGTGTCACCGCTGGTCTCGCCCAGCCCAGAGGATGCCGCCCTGATGACCGGACGGACCCAGACGCCTCCCGGTGTGGTGCAGCACTCCATCGACCCACACGCCGCCGCACGCCTGTGGGAGCTGAGCGAGCAGCTCACCGACACCAAGATCTAGTGCCCCTGCCGGCACCGAGGACTGTAATTCGCTCACGCCCGGCACACACATCGCGTCGGCCGGAGGCCCGGGTACCGGGAGGTCTCCGGCCGACAGCGGGTCGGTGGCATGTTGTTCTCGATGGAGCACGAACCGCCACAGATGGCCGCTCAGGGATTCGACTCGGTCGTCGACATCTCCTCCGGCGCCGGCCTGCCGGTTAGCCCGGCCAGGCGGATACTCGGTGTCCGAGAGCCGCCGAAACGCGATCGTCTGACTGTGCTTGCCCAGCCGAGCTTCGTCGCCAGACCACGTTAGCCCGTTGACGGCGGATGCACCGCGCAGGCGGGGCCACAGAATCACGCCGGTGACGCCGGCAGAAAAGGACTATCCCCGATGACTGATCCCGACGTTCCCACGGGCGAAGCAGCCGACAGGCTCGCCATCCGCGACCTGGTCGACGCATGGGCACACTGTGCCGACCGCCGCAAACCGAAAGATCAGGCGGCGCTTTTCGTTCCCGATGGGACCGTGGACGTTTACCAGGGAGACCTCGCGACATCCGAACCGGTCCAACGTCTCCGGGGGCACGCTGAACTCGCCGAAGCCTTCGCCACCCTCGACAACTATGATGTGACCACTCATTTCAACGGGCAGAACACCATCGCCCTCAACGGCGACCGCGCCACCGGCGAAAGCTATTGCCTGGCACACCACCTGTTCCTCGAAAAAGGTCAGCGCACCCTGATGGTCATGTCCATTCGATACCTTGACTCCTTCGCGCGGTACGAGGGCCGCTGGCTGTTCGAGGAGCGGAAGCTGGTCATCGACTGGACCGACAAGCGGTCATCCGCGGAATAGCGACGGTACGGATCGACTGCGGTCTCACCGCCTATACCGGATGGGCACAGCACCCCGCCTCGCGCCGTGATATCCCCTTGATCAGCCAGGGCACCGGAAAGTCGCTCGCCTCGCCCAAATTTCCCAGCCAATCACTCCGCGGCGCGTCACGTCGACGCGAAGGACCCCGTCGCCAGCACCAGACCCAACCCAGTTCCGTGACCGTCTCATTTGAGCATGCCGACGGACACCGCCGGGCGATTTCGGCCCAGTCCAGCGCGAACAGTGACCGAAGGTAAGCAATCTCACAATGCTTCACCACGTTGCCTGCCGACAGCTACGTCGAGTTGACGTGCGACGAGTTGTTCCGTGGTGGTCTCCTGTTTTGCTTCGAGGACAGGGCCCTCGTCATTGATTACTCGTCCGGCTCCGCGGCCGGGGCGATGCATTTGTTCGAACGGTGCGGTATTCGTTGGTTCTGCAGGCGGTCCACACCGGCGGCGAACACATCCTCGTCCGTAACGAAACGGCACGGAATCACGCTGGAGCGACCGTGCGCAAACCTCTCGTGATTTTCGGTGCTCTCGTCCTTCTCGCCGGCTGCGGCGCCCGCGGCTCCGCCACGGAACGTCGCGGTGGATCCGGTGGCGCCGGTGGAGCGGACCTACCTCGCGGCGCTGCTGCATCAGATCGACACTGCGCTCGTCGTCGGGCACGCGAATCGTGCGATCGACAATGGGCGGAACGTGTGCGAGGACCTCGCGCAGGGCAAGGATCGCGCGACCGTGGTCACGAACGCGGCCTCGCGGTTCGGCGCCGACGAATCGGTCGACCAGGCGAAGGCCGAGAAGATCGTCGCGACGATCGAGGCGAGCGGGATCTGCAAGCCGTAGAACAGGCGAGAGCGCCCGGCACGTTTACCCGCTCCACGACGTTGCATCCAACACAACATCGATTCATCTGATTCGGGCATGGGTGCTGATCAGCATCGCGGCCCCGCTGCGGCCAACCGCCGGCACCCCGGCACCCACCCTCACCAGCGAAGGTTCCGTTGACCACCGAGTGCATCAATGTTGCATCCACTCGAATAAATCCCGAACGCGGACGACGGACAGGCGGTGGCGGTATCGACCGAGTTCACAAGCGCGGCCCGCGCGCCTCGACGGTCACGCGAGGCTCGACAGGCCAATAGAGTCGTCGCTCTCCTGGAAGGCCGGCGAAGATGCCGGACATCCACCGCCGCGCGCCCTCAGCGAGCCGGAGCCGAGCTGCCGGCGACGTGAGCGACGCCGACAGCCCGACCGCCCGGACTTGTCCGCGCGGGTCGTCCGGGCCGAGCACCAGCGCTGTCGGGTAGGCGGCATTCCGGGTCACGTTGTGCACCGGCGCTGTCGGGTGGGCTGGGTTCCGGGTCACGCCGAATACCAAGGGCGTCGACGTCTTCGTAGTGGCTGGCGGACTTTGGCCTAAGGGATGTCTCGTAACCGGGTGATGGTCGGTTGGGGGTGTTGGTTGATCATGGTGTGGTGCAGGTGATCTCGGCGTCGCGGTCGGAGTGGATTGCCCCGTTCACGGGGTTGGAGCCGGGCCAGTTCCGTAAGCTGGTGCGGATCGTGGCGAAACGTGGCGGTGACGAGATCGCCGATGGCCGACCTGGTCGTCAGTGGCGCCTTGACCTGGCCGATCGTGTGCTGCTGGTGGCTACGTACTGGCGGACGAACCTGACGATGCGCCAGATCGGACCGCTGTTCGGGGTATCGCATTCGGCGGCGCATCGGGTGATCGACACGATGGGGCCGTTGCTGGCGCTGGCCTCGGTCCGCAAGCGGCGGATCGACGCGATCGCGATCGTGGACGGCACGCTGGTGCCGACGCGGGATCACCGGTTGGCGGCGCCGTCGAAGAACTACCGGTATTCGGCGAACGTGCAGGTCGCGATCGACGCGGACACCCGGTTGGTGATCGCCACCGGCGACGCGCATCCCGGCAACCGCAACGACTGCACCGTTTACCGTGACTCCGGTATCGAGCAGGAACTGGCAGTGCGTCCGGTGATGGCCGACGGTGGCTACCAAGGCAATCCCGAGGTGATCATGCCCTACCGCAAACCTCGTGACCGCAGCGATCTGGCGGACTGGCAGGAAGACCTCAACGCCGACCATCGCAAGATCCGGGCCCGTGTCGAGCACGCGCTGGCGCGGATGAAGTACTGGAAGATCCTGCGCGACTATCGCCGCGCCGCCAGCACGCTGAACGACACGGTCTCCGGCATCGCGCATCTGCACAACATTCTCCTCGCAGACTGATCCGCAACACCAGTCCCACCAACCACAAGAGCAGTTACGAGACATCCCTTAGGGCTCGCGGGGCCGCGAGTTGGCCACGCTGTGGGGTGAACACCCTCGTCCTTGGTCCGTAATGCGAGCCGGAGCGCATCCTGCACCCACAAGTCGAGGAGATTGAGGGGCGCAGGCATACATCGTTGAACTCCGACCAGTATCGAGTTCCGGGATATTTACACCATGAAGTCCGGCCCTCGCTCACGAGCGGGGGCCGGACCTCATGGTGCGGTCAGATCCGCGAGGCAGCTGCTGTCACCTGCGCGACGAACGACAGCACAGCCGCGGCGAGGGAAGCCGGCTGCTCGGCGTGCGGCCAGTGCCCAGCCTGCTCGACGAGTGCTGTGCGCGGTTCGGCGAACCGCGGAATGACTCCGCTGCGGACCATCTCGTCCGTGACGAAGCCGTCGCCCGCTCCACGCACGACGAGTACCGGCCCCCGGTAATTGCTGGGGGCCTCGCCCGCGGGGTCGCCCTTGTTCCACGCGTCGGCGAGCGCGGCAACGACGGGCGGTGGGATCCGTACGCCGGATTCGACGAGCAGGTCGAGTGTTTCGGGGGAATTCGAGACCGACAGCTGAGTCCGCGCGGCGCGCTGGGGGCCGCGTTGCCCGCCAAGAGCGCGGAACGGCGCGATGTCCGCGTCCGGCAGCCGAGTTCCGGCGAGCGGCACCGGTGTCACCAGGACGAGCCCACGCACCGACTCGGCCCGGGTCGCGGCAACTAGTGTCGCGTGTCGTTAGTTGTTTGACGGTTGGGTGGGTGTCAGAATGCGGTATGGCGAATCGACCGGCTGCCGCGCTGTCTCTTCGTGATGG
>NZ_JBFBAE010000047.1:0-39988 GCF_040689465.1 Amycolatopsis sp. NPDC051373
CTCCTCGGATGTGCGGTCACCCGTCCCACATTTGGCCCATGATCTTGCTTCCCGTACTGGTCAGAGCGATTTGAGAGCAGAGGTCGGGGCTGCTCCCCCGGTTCCGTTTCGTGTCCGGGCCCGGTTCCGCGAACCGGGGTGCGCGGGACCGCCGGGGTGCGAAGATCGGCTGATCCCGACAAACGGTGCCCCGGGGTGTCTGAGGCTCGTGTGGGCCGAACCGATGGGCGGAAGAGGCGGTGCGCGGGCGAGGCGCGCGGTCCGCGTCCTGGGCAGTCCCCGCCGGACCTGGGGAACACAGGGCAAAAAAGAACTCGGGCGCCCGGGTTCGAGACTCAGGCGCCCGAGCTTCGGGAGCTACGTCAGTGGCCGAAGGCCGAGCGGGCGGCGAGGTCCGCGAGGAGGGCGCGGCCCTTTTCGGCGTTGCGGGGCTGCGACAGGACGTCGTAGCGCTGGGCGACGAGCTGGCTTTGCGAGACGAAGCCGCGCTTGTTGCGGTTGGCCGCGTAGCCCAGGGCGCCGAACAGCAGGTTGAAGGCGACGCCCGCGACGAGGCCGATGATGATGGACAGCAGGCCCGCGGCGGGGTTGAGCAGGCTGAGCACCAGGCCGAGGAACAGGCCGAACACTGCACCCGACATGGCGGCGCTGCTGAGCATCTTGCCCCAGCTCATGCGGCCCGCGATGCGCTCGACGAGCATCGGCTGGATGCCGACGATGGTGACGTCGCTGATCGGGAAGTCGGTGCCCGCGAGGTGGTCGACCGCCTTCTGTGCCTGCTCGTAGGACTCGTAGGAGCCGATCGGCCAGCCTGTGGGCATGGTCGGGAGCTGCGGCCGCGCCTGCTGCCGGCTGATCGTGGACTGCGTGAATGCTTCTGTCATCCCTCTCACCTCTCTTGTCCCGTCCAACGCCCGAGACGGCGCGTTTGGTCCCGCCCCCCACGATTCACAGATTCTTCTCAGCCGGGCAAGCCGGACATACGAGGCTCTTACGCAATGGAATCCAACAGTACCTTTGACCGGATTGACCCCACGAGCACCGGCCGGTAGGAAGAACCCGCAAAGGATCCCATCCAAACCTTTGGGGCGGTGCCATGGCTGGCAGGCGAGGGTTGCTCACGCTCGACGCGCTCCGTGAGCAGGTGGCGGCCGGAACGATCGACACGGTGCTGGTCGCGATCACCGACATGCAGGGCCGGCTCCAGGGCAAACGCTGCTCGGCGGAGTACTTCCTGGAAGAGGTCGTGGGCCACGCCACCGAGGCGTGCAATTACCTGCTGGCCGTCGACGTCGACATGAACACCGTGGACGGCTACGCGATCTCCTCGTGGGACGCGGGCTACGGCGACTTCGTGCTGCGACCCGACTTCACCACCCTTCGCCTCGTCCCGTGGCAGGAGGGCACGGCGCTGGTGCTCGCGGACGTCGAGCGCGTCGACGGCGGCGGGCCCGTCGCGGTGTCGCCGCGGCAGGTGCTGAGGCGGCAGCTGGATCGGCTGGCCGACAAGAAACTGCAGGCGTTCGTCGGCACGGAACTCGAGTTCATCGTGTTCGACGACAGCTACGAAACCGCGTGGGACAAGCGCTACCAGGGCATCAAGCCGTCGAACCAGTACAACGTGGACTACTCGATGCTCGGCACCGCGCGCGTCGAACCGCTGCTGCGCCGCATCCGCAACGAGATGGCGGGCGCCGGCCTGTACCCAGAGTCGGCCAAGGGCGAGTGCAACCCCGGGCAGCAGGAGATCGCGTTCCGCTACGCCGAGGCGCTCACCACGTGCGACAACCACAGCGTCTACAAGAACGGCGCCAAGGAGATCGCCGCGCAGGAGGGCAAGAGCCTCACGTTCATGGCGAAGTACAACGAACGCGAAGGCAACTCCTGCCACATCCACCTCAGCCTGCGCGGCACGGACGGGTCAGCGGTCCTGCCCGGCGACGGCGACCACGGCTTCTCGAAGCTCATGGAGCACTTCCTCGCCGGACAGCTGGCCGCGCTGCGCGAGCTGACCTACTTCTTCGCGCCGAACATCAACTCCTACAAACGGTTCGTACGCGGAAGTTTCGCGCCGACGGCCGTGGCGTGGGGCACCGACAACCGCACCTGCGCGCTGCGCGTGGTGGGCCACGGCGATTCACTGCGGGTCGAGAACCGCGTGCCGGGCGGGGACGTGAACCCATACCTCGCCGTCGCCGCGCTGATCGCCGCCGGCCTGCACGGCATCGAGAACGAGCTGCCGCTGGAGCCCGAGTTCACGGGCAACGCGTACGGCTCCGACAAGCCGACCGTGCCGACCACTTTGGGTGAAGCCGCGGACGTGCTGACGGGCAGCCGCATCGCGCGCGAGGCCTTCGGCGACGATGTGGTGGACCACTACCTCAACGCCGCCCGCGTGGAGCGGGAGGCGTTCGAGAAGGCCGTGACCGATTGGGAGCTCGTCCGTGGCTTCGAACGACTCTGAGCACGCCGCCCGGAAACCCGTCATCGGGCTGACCACCTACGTCGAGCAGGCCAAGTTCCTCGCCTGGGACACGGAAGCCACGCTGCTGCACCGGGTTTACGCCGACTGCGTGGTGGCCGCCGGTGGGATTCCGGTGCTGCTGCCGCCGTTGACGGACGCGTACACGAGCCTCGTCGACCGCGTGGACGGGCTCGTGCTCACCGGCGGCGCGGACGTCGAGCCGGAAAGGTACGGCGCCGAACCACACCCGGCCACGTACACGCGCCCGGACCGCGACGCCTTCGAGTTCGGCCTGTTCGAGGCGGCCCGCGAGGCGCGCAAGCCCGTGCTCGGCGTGTGCCGCGGCCTGCAGGTGATCAGCGTTGCCCTCGGCGGCACGCTCACGCAGCACCTGCCCGAATCCCTCGGCGACACCGCGCACCAGCCGGCGCCCGCGACGTTCGGCACCAGCAGCATCACCCTCGTCGACGGCACGCGCGCCGCCGCGTTGCTCGGGCCCGAGACGAAGGGCCACTGCTACCACCACCAGGCCATCGACCGGCTCGGCGCCGGCCTCGTCGCGTCCGGGCACGCTGCCGACGGCACCGTCGAGGCCGCGGAGCTGCCCGGCGACGAGTTCGTGCTCGGCGTGCAGTGGCACCCCGAGCAGGACACCGGCGACGTCCGCCTGTTCCGGGCCCTGGTCGAAGCAGCAGCCCAAGCAGCAGCCGAAGCAGCAGAGGAGCGCAAGTGACGAGGATGTTCGAGGTGATCAACCCCGCCACCGAACAGGTGGTGCGGTCGATCGCGCTCACGAGCGCCGAAGAGACCGACACGGCGATCGCCCGCGCGCACGCCGCTTTCCCCGCCTGGCGAGCTGTCGCCCCTGGTGATCGTGCGCGGCTGCTGCGCCGATTCGCCGACGCCGTCGAGGCCGACCTCGAGAACCTCGCGCGCCTCGAGGTGACCAACTCCGGCCACACCATCGGCAACGCGCGGTGGGAGGCGGGCAACGTCCGCGACGTCCTCAACTACTACTCAGCGGCTCCGGAACGCCTGATCGGGCAACAGATCCCGGTGCCCGGCGGGGTGAACGTGACCTTCCACGAGCCGCTCGGCGTGGTCGGCGTGATCGTGCCGTGGAATTTCCCGATGCCCATTGCGGGCTGGGGTTTCGCGCCGGCGCTCGCGGCCGGCAACACCGTGGTGCTCAAGCCCGCGGAGCTCACGCCGCTCACCGCGATCCGCCTCGGCGAACTCGCGAGGGAGGCCGGCATCCCCGAGGACGTGTTCCAGGTCCTGCCGGGCAAGGGTTCGGTGGTGGGGCAGCGGTTCGTGGACCACGCGCTGGTCCGCAAGGTCGTCTTCACCGGCTCCACCGAGGTCGGCAAGCAGATCATGGCCGGCTGCGCGGCGCAGGTGAAGCGCGTGACGCTGGAGCTGGGCGGCAAGAACGCCAACGTCGTGTTCGCCGACGCCGACCTGGCGAAGGCCGCCGCGACGGCGCCGTACGGCGTGTTCGACAACGCCGGCCAGGACTGTTGCTCGCGCTCGCTGATCCTCGTGCAGCGCAGCGTCCACGAGCGGTTCATGGAGCTGCTGGAGCCCGCCGTGCAGGGCGTGGTCGTCGGCGATCCCGGCGACGACGGCACGGAGATGGGTCCGTTGATCTCCGCGGCGCACCACGCGAAGGTGTCGTCGTACGTCACTGACGCGACACCTGTTGCGTTTCGCGGTAGCGCGCCCGCAGGGCCGGGTTACTGGTTCGCGCCCACCGTCGTCACGCCGGCGAGCCTGGCCGACCCGCTGGCCGCCGACGAGATCTTCGGCCCGGTCGTGGCCGTGGTGCCGTTCGACGACGAGGCCGACGCCATCCGCATGGCCAACCACACCGACTACGGCCTCTCCTGGTCGATCTGGACGCGCGACGTCGGGCGGGCCTTCCGCGTCGCGCGCGGGGTGGAGTCGGGGAACCTTTCGGTGAACTCGCACTCGTCGGTGCGGTACTGGACGCCGTTCGGCGGGTTCAAGCAGTCAGGCCTCGGCCGTGAGCTGGGCCCCGACGCGCCGACGGCCTTCACCGAGACGAAGAACGTTTTCCTGAGCACGGAGGAATGAGAGAGATGGTGCAGCGTTTCGAGGGCCGCGTCGCCGTGATCACGGGCGGGGCCAGCGGCATCGGCCTCGCGTCGGCGCGCCGGCTGGCGAGCGAGGGCGCGAAGGTCGTGATCGGCGACCTCACGCCCGAGCAGGGCAAGGCCGCGGCCGACGAGGTCGGTGGCCTGTTCGTACAGGCCGACGTGACCGATCCCGAGCAGGTCCAGGCCCTGTTCCAGACGGCCGTGGACCAGTTCGGCGCGGTCGACGTGGCGTTCAACAACGCCGGCATTTCGCCCCCTGAGGACGACTCGATCCTCACCACGGACTTCGAGGCGTGGGAGCGCGTGCAGCGCGTGAACCTGACCTCGGTGTACCTGTGCTGCAAGGCCGCGCTGCCGCACATGCAGCGCCAGGGCAAGGGCTCGATCATCAACACGGCGTCGTTCGTGGCCGTGATGGGTGCGGCGACTTCGCAGATCTCCTACACCGCGTCGAAGGGCGGCGTGCTCGCGATGAGCCGTGAGCTGGGTGTGCAGTTCGCGCGGGAGAACATCCGGGTCAACGCGTTGTGCCCGGGACCGGTGAACACGCCGCTGCTGAAGGAGCTCTTCGCGAAGGACCCGGAACGCGCCGCGCGGCGGCTGGTGCACGTACCCGTCGGCCGGTTCGCCGAGCCGGAGGAGATCGCGGCCGCGGTGGCCTTCCTGGCCAGCGACGATGCCAGCTTCATCACGGCTTCGCAGTTCCTCGTGGACGGTGGCATTTCGGGCGCGTACGTCACTCCGCTTTAGACAGAGGTTTCGGACAGACGTCACCGGGACGGGTTGATCTTCCGCCTGTTCCGGTGGCGACGCCCCCTGTCCGGTTTCGCGGTGGGTAGACCGGAACCGTGGCGACCGGCCCGGTTGCCGGTCCGGGAGGGTGCCATGCCGATCCGCGAAGCGTCTCCGATGCTGCAGGAGGTCGCCGATCTCTGTGAACTGTGCCGAGTGCGGTGCGAGCGGGCATTCGCGCGGCGCGCCGAGGCGGCCGAGCCCGGCAGCGAGCTGGCCACGATGGGACGGGTCATGCTCGCGGCGGCGTCGATGTCGCGCCTGTGCGCCGACACACTCGACCGTTGCTCCGGCATGGCCGCCGACGTCGCGATGGTGCGCATGTCCGTGAAGGCGATGTGCGGCGAGGCCGCGCGGCTGCTGTCGCTGTGCGCCCAGTCCTGCCTCGGGACCGACGACGAGGAGCTGCGCGACCTCGCCGTACTGCTCACGCGCTGTGCCGACCTGTGCGCGCTGCTGGCCGGTCCGCCGAAGATCACGAAGGTCCCCGTGACGTTCCCCGCGCAGACCCGTCACCTGCGCACCTTCAGCCGCGGCTCGGCGGGTGTGGCGTGAACCGTCCGAGGTAGACTGGCGCGCAAAGCGGCAGGTACGGTTGCCGCGAGCACACAAAACTCAACACCGGGCCGTTCGAGCAGGAGCGGGAGAGCCCCCATGAGACCGGTGGGGCACCGAAGGAGCAAACTCCCCGGAATCTCTCAGGTACCCACTACCGCTTCGCGCGAGGCCACTCTGGAAAGCAGGCGCACCCGCGCCTCACCCAAGGTGAAAGCCGCGTTGCGCGGTGAAACTCTCAGGTGCCCATGACAGAGGGGGAGTTCCCAGCGCACCGCTGCGCCCGGTGCCCGGCAAGAGGAGCTCCCATCACCTCCACACCGTTCGACGCCCGCCACATCGGCCCCGCCGAGGCCGAGCGGGCCAAGATGCTCGCCGAATGCGGTTACGGAAGCCTGGACGCCCTCGTGGAGTCGGCCGTCCCGTCCGCCATCCGTACCACCCGTGACCTGGACCTTCCCGCCGCGGCGTCCGAAGAGGAAGCCACCGCGGAGCTGCGCGCGCTCGCGGCGCTCAACCGCCCGATGACGCAGATGATCGGCCTCGGCTACTCCGACACCGTCACACCGGGCGTGATCCGCCGCAACGTGCTCGAGAACCCCGCGTGGTACACCGCCTACACGCCGTACCAGCCGGAGATCTCCCAGGGCCGGCTCGAAGCGCTGCTGAACTTCCAGACGATGGTCGCCGACCTCACGGGCCTGACCACCGCCAACGCGTCGATGCTCGACGAGTCGACCGCCGTCGCCGAGGCCATGACGCTGATGCGGCGCTCGTCGAAATCGAAGTCCAATGTGATCGTCCTCGACGCCGAATGCCTGCCGCAGACGATCGCGGTCGTGCGCACGCGCGCCGCCGCGCTCGGCATCGACGTGCAGGTGCGCGACCTGCTCACCGGGCTTCCGGAAGAGTTCTTCGGCGTCGTCGTGCAGTACCCGGGCGCTTCGGGCGTGCTGCGCGGCCGCGGCTTCTACCACGCCATTTCCGAAGCCGCGAAGGCCGCAGGCGCCCTGTACACGGTGGCTGCCGACCTGCTCGCGCTCACGCTGATCACCTCGCCGGGCGAGTTCGGCGCCGACGTCGCCGCGGGTTCGACGCAGCGCTTCGGCGTGCCGCTGGGCTACGGCGGCCCGCACGCGGGCTACCTGGCCGTGCGCGCCGGGCTCGAGCGTTCTCTGCCGGGCCGGCTGGTGGGCGTGTCCGTGGACGCCGACGGGAACATGGCGTACCGGCTCGCGCTGCAGACGCGCGAGCAGCACATCCGCCGCGAGAAGGCGACGTCGAACATCTGCACCGCGCAGGTGCTGCCGGCCGTGCTGGCCGCGATGTACGGCGTGTACCACGGCCCGGACGGCCTGAAGGCCATCGCGACCCGCGTGCACGAGCTGGCGGCGGGCTTCGCCGCGGGCCTGCGCGACGGTGGCGTGAAGGTCGTGCACGAATCGTTCTTCGACACGGTCGTCGCGCACGTTCCGGGCCGCGCCGCCGAAATCCACGCGGCCGCGCGCGAGGCGGGCATCAACCTCGGGCACGTCGACGCCGACCACGTCCGCGTGGCCTGCGACGAGGTCACCCGGCCGGACATCCTCGCGCAGGTGCTGCGCGCGTTCGGTGTGGACGCCGAAGGGGCCACCGCCACCGCGCTGCCGAGCGGCATCGTGCGCGAGAGCGGCTTCATGGCCCACGAGGTGTTCAGCACGCACCGCTCCGAGACCTCGATGCTGCGCTACCTGCGCAAGCTCGCCGACCTGGACTACGCGCTCGACCGCGGCATGATCCCGCTGGGCTCGTGCACGATGAAGCTCAACGCCACCACCGAGATGGAACCGATCAGCTGGCGCGAGTTCGCGGGCATCCACCCGTTCGCGCCGGCCGAGGACGCCGAGGGCTACCACCGGCTCGTGGCGCAGCTGTCGGGGTGGCTCGCCGAGGTGACGGGCTACGACGAAGTTTCCCTGCAGCCCAACGCCGGCAGCCAGGGTGAGCTCGCGGGCCTGCTCGCCATCCGCGGCTACCACCACGCGAACGGCCAGCCGGAGCGCGAGGTCTGCCTGATCCCGTCGTCGGCGCACGGCACCAACGCGGCTTCGGCGGTGCTCGCGGGCATGCGCGTGGTCGTGGTGAAGTGCACGGACGAGGGCAACGTCGATCTCGAAGACCTGCAGGCCAAGGTGGACGCGAACCGCGAGACGCTCGCGGCGATCATGGTCACCTACCCGTCCACCCACGGCGTGTACGAGCACGGCATCGAGCGGCTCGCGAAGATCGTGCACGACGGCGGCGGCCAGGTGTATGTGGACGGCGCGAACCTCAACGCGTTGCTGGGCCTGGCGAAGCCGGGCGAGTTCGGCGGCGACGTGTCGCACCTGAACCTGCACAAGACGTTCTGCATTCCCCACGGCGGTGGCGGCCCCGGCGTCGGCCCGGTCGCGGTGCGCGCGCACCTCGCGCCGTACCTGCCGAACCACCCGCTGCTCGACGCCGCGGGCCCGGCCACCGGCGTCGGCCCGATCAGCGGCGCGCCCTACGGCTCGGCGTCGATCCTGCCGATCTCGTGGGCGTACGTGCGCATGATGGGCGCGCCCGGCCTCACGGCGGCCACGAAGGTCGCGGTGCTCGCCGCCAACTACGTCGCCGCCCGCTTGTCGCCGCACTACCCGGTGCTCTACACCGGGCAGGACGGCCTGGTCGCGCACGAGTGCATCCTCGACCTGCGCGGCATCACCAAGGACACCGGCGTGACGGTCGACGACGTCGCGAAGCGGCTCATCGACTACGGCTTCCACGCGCCGACGATGTCGTTCCCGGTCGCGGGCACGCTCATGGTGGAGCCGACCGAGAGCGAGGACCTCGGCGAGATCGACCGCTTCTGCGCCGCGATGATCGCCATCCGCCACGAGATCGACCAGGTCGCGGCCGGGCACTGGACCGCGGAGACGAGTCCGCTGCGCGCCGCCCCGCACACGGCGGAGACGCTGGTGGGTGAGTGGACCGCCGACTACGACCGTGAGCTCGCGGTGTACCCGGCGGGTGTGTCGCGCAAGAACAAGTACTGGCCGCCGGTGCGCCGGATCGACGGGGCGCGCGGTGACCGCAACCTCGTCTGCTCCTGCCCGCCCCTCAACGCGTACGAAGGCTGAGTTTCCGTGCTTGAATCAAACGCAGCTCGAGAGACTTCCCTGCACGCCGTCCACAAGGGACTGGGTGCGCTGTTCACCGACTTCGCGGGCTGGTCGATGCCGGTCCGCTACGCCAGTGAGCTGGCCGAGCACAAGGCCGTGCGCGAGGCGGCCGGGCTGTTCGACCTGTCGCACATGGCCGAGATCCACGTCCGCGGCGCGCAGGCCGCCGACGTGCTCGACTACGCGCTGGTCGGCAATCTCACCGGGGTGAAGCCGGGCCGCGCCCGCTACACGATGATCTGCGACGCCGACGGCGGCGTGCTCGACGACCTGGTCGTCTACCGGCTCGCCGACGAGGAGTACCTGGTGGTGGCCAACGCCGGCAACGCCGACGTGGTCGCCGAGGCGCTGGCCGAGCGCGTGGCCGGGTTCGACGCCGTGGTGGAGAACCGGTCGGCGGACACGGCCTTGATCGCCGTGCAGGGCCCGCGTGCGGTCGACGTGCTGGCCGCGGTGACCGACGCGGACCTGGGCGCGCTGAAGTACTACGCGAGTGTGCCCGCCGTGGTGAAGGGGCACGACGTGCTCCTGGCCCGCACCGGATACACGGGTGAAGACGGTTTCGAGCTGTACGTGCCGGCAGCCGAGGCGTCGGCGTTGTGGCGGGCGCTGACCGACGCCGGTGAGGCATTCGGGCTCGTACCGTGCGGGCTGGCGTGCCGTGACACGCTGCGGCTCGAAGCCGGGATGCCGCTGTACGGCAACGAGCTCTCGCGTGAGCTGAATCCGTTCGCGGCCGGTTTGGGCCGCGTGGTGAAGTTCGAGAAGCCGGGTGACTTCGTGGGCCGGGCCGCGCTGGAGGAGCTGGCGAAGGCGGACGTTCCGCGGGTGCGGGTGGGGCTGCGGGCCACCGGTCGCCGGGCACCTCGGCACGGTTACGCCGTGCTTTCCGGCGACGCTTCGGTGGGCGAAGTGACCAGTGGTGCGCTTTCGCCGACGCTGGGTTACCCGATCGCGATGGCGTACGTCGATCGGGCGTACGCCGAGCCTGGTACGAAGCTTTCCGTCGACATCAGGGGCAGGATCGAGCCCGTCGAGGTCGTCGCCCTGCCGTTCTACTCCCGAGCCTGAAGGAATTATTCACCGTGAGCATTCCCCAGAACCTGTCCTACACCAAGGAACACGAGTGGCTGTCCGTCGTGGACGGCGTCGCGACCGTGGGCATCACCGCCTTCGCCGCCGAGTCGCTGGGCGACATCGTGTTCGTGCAGCTGCCCGCCGTGGGCGGCACGGTGACCGCGGGTGAGGTGTTCGGCGAGGTCGAGTCGACGAAGTCCGTGAGCGAGCTGTACTCGCCCGTGAGCGGCGAGGTCGTGGAGGTGAACGAGACCACATCGGACACCCCCGAGATCGTGAACTCCGACCCCTACACCGAAGGATGGCTCCTGAAGGTGCGGCTCACGGGCGACGTCCCGGAGCTGCTCGACGCGACCGCGTACGCCGCGCTCACCCAGGAGAACTGAATGACGACGTTCGACGCCCACCTGTCCGATGTGGACCCGGAGGTCGCCGCGGCCGTGGCGGCGGAGCTGGACCGCCAGCAGTCGACGCTGGAGATGATCGCGTCGGAGAACTTCGCGCCCGTGGGCGTGCTCGAGGCGCAGGGTTCGGTGCTGACCAACAAGTACGCGGAGGGCTACCCCGGCCGCCGCTACTACGGTGGCTGCGAGTACGTCGACGTGGTCGAGCAGCTGGCCATCGACCGGGCGAAGGCGCTGTTCGGTGCCGAGCACGCGAACGTGCAGCCCCACTCGGGCGCGCAAGCCAACGCGGCGGCGATGTTCGCCGTGCTGAAGCCGGGCGACACGATCCTCGGACTCGACCTGGCGCACGGCGGCCACCTGACGCACGGGATGAAGATCAACTTCTCGGGCAAGCTCTACAACGTCGTGGCCTACCACGTCGACAAAGAGACCGGGATCGTCGACGTCGCCGAGATCGAGCGGCTGGCCGTGGAGCACAAGCCGAAGCTGATCATCGCGGGCTGGTCGGCCTACCCTCGTCAGCTCGACTTCGCGCAGTTCCGCCGGATCGCGGACCTGGTCGACGCGCGCCTGATGGTGGACATGGCGCACTTCGCGGGCCTGGTGGCCGCGGGGCTGCACCCGTCGCCGGTACCGCACGCGGACATCGTCACCACGACCACGCACAAGACACTGGGCGGCCCGCGCGGCGGCCTGATCCTGTGCCGTGAGGAGCTGGCGAAGAAGATCAACTCGGCGGTGTTCCCCGGTCAGCAGGGTGGGCCGCTGGAGCACGTGATCGCGGCCAAGGCCGTGGCGCTGAAGATCGCGGCGAGCGACGAGTTCCGCGAGCGGCAGGAGCACACGCTCGAGGGCGCGCGGATACTGGCCGACCGGCTGTCGCGTTCGGACTGCGCCGAGGCGGGCGTGCGCGTGCTCACCGGTGGCACCGACGTCCACCTCGTGCTCGTGGACCTCGTCCAGTCCGCTTTGGACGGCCAGCAAGCCGAGGACCGGCTGCACTCCGTGGGCATCACGGTGAACCGCAACGCGGTGCCGTTCGACCCGCGGCCGCCGATGGTCACCTCCGGCCTGCGCATCGGCACGCCGGCGCTGGCCACGCGCGGGTTCGGCGCGGAGGACTTCGCCGAGGTCGCCGACGTGATCGCCGAGGCGCTGAAGCCGGACTTCGACGACTCCGTGGCGCAGACGCTCCGCGGGCGTGTGGAGCTGTTGGCGAAGAAGCACCCGCTGTACTCGGACCTGTCGCGATGAGCGCGCAGCCCGAGGGGCGGAAGTTGCTGCGGCTGGAGGTCCGCAACAGCGAGACGCCGATTGAGAAGAAGCCGTCGTGGATCAGGACGAAGGTGCGGATGGGGCCGGAGTTCACCGAGCTGAAGGGCTTGGTGCGCCGGGAGGGTCTGCACACTGTCTGCGAGGAAGCGGGCTGTCCCAATATCTACGAGTGCTGGGAAGATCGCGAGGCGACGTTCCTGATCGGTGGGGACCAGTGCACGCGCCGCTGTGATTTCTGCCAGATCGACACGGGTAAGCCCGCCGAGCTGGACCGCTCGGAGCCGCGCAAGGTGGCGGAGTCGGTGCAGGCTATGGGGTTGCGGTATTCGACCGTCACGGGTGTCGCGCGTGATGACTTGGATGATGGCGGGGCTTGGTTGTATGCGGAGACCGTGCGGCAGATTCACGAGCTGAACCCGGGTACGGGTGTGGAGTTGCTGATCCCGGACTTCAATGCCGATCCCGGGCAGTTGGCTGAGGTGTTCGGTTCGCGGCCGGAGGTTTTGGCGCACAACGTGGAGACGGTGCCGCGGATCTTCAAGCGCATCCGTCCGGGGTTCCGCTACGCGCGGTCGCTGGAGGTCATCACGAAGGCCCGTGAGGCGGGGTTGGTGACGAAGTCGAACTTGATCCTCGGGATGGGCGAGACGCCCGATGAGGTCGGGTCGGCGATGCGGGACTTGTACGAGGCGGGTTGCGAGATTCTGACGATCACGCAGTATCTGCGGCCGTCGCCGCGGCACCATCCGGTGGACCGGTGGGTGAAGCCGGAGGAGTTCGTGGTGCACTCCCAGGCGGCTGAGGCGCTCGGGTTCGCCGGTGTGATGGCGGGACCGCTCGTGCGCTCGTCGTATCGGGCGGGACGGTTGTACGCGCAGACCAAGGCCCACCGTGGTGAGGAGCTGCCGGAGAACCTGGCGCACCTGGCCGAGCAGGGCCCCGCAGCGCAAGAAGCCAGCTCGCTGCTGGCCAGACACTAGAGGGAAGGGGCGGGTCAATGGCGATCAGCGTCTTCGATCTGTTCTCCATCGGCATCGGGCCGTCGAGCTCCCACACGGTCGGCCCGATGCGGGCCGCGCGGACCTTTGTGGACGGTCTCGTTGACGAGGGCGTGCTGGACCGCGTGACGCGGGTGCAGGCGGAGCTGTTCGGCTCGCTCGGCGCGACCGGGTTCGGCCACGGCAGTGACAAGGCCGTGCTGCTGGGGCTGTCGGGCGAGCGTCCGGAGTCCGTCGACACGGAGACGGTGCCTGCGCGGGTCGCCGCGATCCGGTCCTCTGGGCGGTTGCTGCTGGGTGGCGTCCGGGAGATCTCGTTCGACGAGGATGTCGACTTGACGATGCACCGGCGCAAGTCGCTGCCGGCGCATCCGAACGGGATGGTGTTCCGGGCCTTCTCCGGTTCTTCCGAGCTGCGCACGCGGACGTACTACTCCGTGGGCGGCGGCTTCGTGCGCGACGAGTCGTACGAGACGGACGCGGTGTTCGTGGAGGACTCGACGCCGGTTCCGTACCCGTTCCGCACAGGCGCCGACCTTCTCGGCCACTGCGCGGCGACGGGGCTGCCGATCAGCGAGATCATGCTGGCGAACGAGCTTTCGTGGCGGTCGGCGGACGAGGTGCGCGCGGGCCTGTTGGAGATCTGGTCGGTGATGGCCGACTGCGTTTCGGCCGGCATCGCCCACGAAGGGGTGCTGCCGGGCGGCCTGAAGGTGCCGCGGCGGGCAAAGGCGTTGCACGACAAGCTGATCGCCGAGGACGGCGTCGGGGATCCGTTGTACGCCATGGACTGGGTGAGCCTGTACGCGCTGGCGGTGAACGAGGAGAACGCCGCCGGCGGGCGCGTGGTCACGGCGCCGACGAACGGTGCCGCGGGGATCATCCCGGCTGTGCTGCACTACTACCAGCGGTTCATCCGGGGTTCTTCGGATGACGGCATTATCACTTTCCTGCTGACGGCGGGGGCGCTGGGTTCGATCCTCAAGCAGACCGGGTCCATTTCGGGTGCAGAGGTCGGGTGCCAGGGTGAGGTCGGTTCGGCCTCGGCCATGGCGGCGGCCGGGTTGACCGAGGTGCTGGGCGGGTCGCCGGCTCAGGTGGAGAACGCGGCTGAGATCGGGGTGGAGCACCACCTGGGTCTGACCTGCGACCCGGTGGGCGGGTTGGTGCAGATTCCGTGCATCGAGCGCAACGCCGTGGGCGCCTCGAAGGCGATCCACGCGGCGCGGATGGCGATGCGCGGGGATGGCAGCCACGTGGTGACCCTGGACAAGGCGATCAAGACCATGCGCGAGACCGGGGCCGACATGTCGGTGAAGTACAAGGAAACCGCGCGCGGTGGCTTGGCGGTGAACGTCATCGAGTGCTGAGGTACTCGGTGGGGTCGGGATGGGACCGTTCGCTGGGCGAATGGTCCCATCGTGCATTTCCGGGCCTTACGCGGCTCTTGCGCCGGGTGTGGGTGAGTGGTGTGGAGTGGGGACCTTCGTTGGCCGAACGGTTCTGTCGCGCCGGCGCGCGGTGGGACTGGCGCTCGCTCGCGCGCCTTTCGATGGGCGAACGGTTCTGCGGTGCCGAGGTGGTCGACGGCGTGTTCGGTGGTGTGCGGCAAGGACCTTCGCTGAGCGAACGGTCCCTCCTGCGTGGAGAGGGGCGGCTGTGCGGCAGGCGCGAGGCTGGGTGTGGGGCGAAAAGCGTCCTTAGTGGACTGAAGCCCGACCGATTCTCAGGCCGGCAAAGTGATCTGCGGCCGTTGACCTCGGTCGGTGACCAACCGCAAGCCCGTGTGGACCAACAGCCAGCCGAGGCGCTGGCGGGGCGTGGCCAGGGTGCGGGGCCGGGCGGTGGTGGCGCGGTGGCGAGAAGCCGCAGCGCGGAGTTCGGACTGGCGCGCGGCGACGAAGTGCTCCGTGAAGTGGTGCGGAATCATGGCGTCCCCAGGGTGTCGGTGGGTTCTTCGGGGCGGGCGGTGCGTGGGAAGGCGGCCCAGTGGGTGACCACGGCGTCGTCGCCCGGGCGGGTGGGGCGGCGGTAGCGGTCGACAACGGCGGTGATTTCGGCGCTCATTCGGCGGGTCTCTTCGGGGGTCAGGGAGAGGTGCTCGCTGGTCAGGGTGGCGCTGTGTTCCCACCGGTCGTGCCAGCGCGGCAGCTCGGCGACGAACTGCGCCTCCTCCTGGTGGCGCTGAATGACCAGCTGGTGCAGCACCGTCGAAATCGAGCCGGCGAGTTCCGGGTCGCTGACGAAGTCGCCGGTGCGGATGGTGGTGTAGTCCTGCGCGGCCTTCCACCAGCGTTCGCGCTTCGAGCCCCGGTCGGGGTCCTCCGCGACGAGGCCGGCATCGGCGAGCTGGCGCAGGTGCCAGGACGTGGTGCCGGAGCTCTCGCCGACGCGCTTGCCCAGGCCGGTGGCGGTGGCCGGGCCGTCCTGTTCCAGCAGGTCCAGCATCCGCATCCGCAGCGGGTGGGCGAGCGCCCGCAGGGTGCGTGCGTCGAGGATCCGTTCGGTGCGGTCGGAAGAGCTCATGAAACACAAGCTACACCGCAGAGGGTCCTTTGCAAAGAGGTCTCTGCAATCGCACGGGCTTAGACTCGGGACGTGGAGACGTCGGTGGCTAGCGCGAACGAGGCGCTCTTCCGGCCGGTGCGCGCGGGCAACGCGTTCGAGGAGACCGTCGAACGCCTGCTGCAGGCCATCCGCCTCGGCGTGGTCGGCGCGGGGGAGCGGCTGCCGTCGGAGCGCGAGCTGGCGGAGCGGCTCGGGGTGAGCCGGGTGACGCTCAGGGAAGCCATCCGCGCGCTGGCCGACGCGGGTTACGTGGAGTCACGAAGAGGGCGCTACGGCGGCACGTTCGTGAACGAGAACCTGCCAGAGCCGGCACAGAGCAAACCACCTGAAATCGACGCGGCCGCCTTCGAAGACGCGCTGTGCCTGCGCCACGTGCTCGAAACCGGCGCCGCCGAGGCCGCTGCCGCGCGGACGCTCAGCCCGGCCGACCGGCAGCACCTCAAGACCACGCTCGCGGAGGCCGCGGCCGCCGACCTGGTCGACTACCGGCGCAAGGACTCCCGCCTGCACCTGGCGATCGCCGAGGTCACGGCGTCGAGCTCGCTCACCACGGCGATGGCCGACGCCCGCACGCGCGTGAACCAGCTGCTCGACCGCATTCCCCTGCTCGAGCCCAACCTGGAGCACTCCAACGCCCAGCACGCGGCGATCGTCGACGCCATCCTCGCCGGCGATCCCGTGGCCGCGCGCCACGCGATGACCGAGCACATCGAGGGCACGGCGTCGCTGCTACGTGCCTTCTTGTCGTGACCCGCCGTGAATTTCTCACCGAACCGCACAACCTTTTCACCCGTCCGGCCGTCGTCCCATCGTGCTACGCGACACGGATGCCGAGACGGATGGAGCCACCAGCAGTGTCACGAACGAGCCGCCCGATGATCCCCGCGCCCGCCGTCGCCGCCGGTGGCGCAAGATCCGGCGGGTCTGCTACTGCTGCTTCGGCGTCTTCGTCGGCCTGCCGCTGATCGCGTTCTGGATCGCCTACCTGCTGATGGACGTCCGCAGCCCGCAGGACGTGCTCGCCTCGCTCGACAAGACCGTGGAGCTGAAGTACTCCGACGGCAGCGAGCTGCTCAAGGTCCTGCCCGCCGACGGCGACCGCTCCTTCGTGCCCTACGACAAAGTGCCCTCGAAGCTGCGTGACGCGATCATCGCCACCGAGGACCCGACGTTCTGGGACAACGCGGGCTTCGACCCCACCGGCATCGGCCGCGCGTTCCTCACCGGCGTCGGCGGCGGCTCGGGGATCACCCAGCAGTACATCAAGAAGTCGACCGGCGACGACGACGCGACACTCGGGCGCAAGCTGCAGGAACTGGTGCTCGCCACGAAGATCACGCAGCAGCAGAGCAAGGAACAGATCTTCACCAGCTACGAGAACATCATTTCCTTCGGCCGCGGCACCTTCGGCCCGGCCGCGGCGACGAACGCGTTCTTCGGCCGGCCGCTCGACGACTCCATGACCTGGAGTGAAGCCGCGTTCCTGGCCGGGATGATCCAGTCGCCCTCGGTGCACGACCCCGCCGTTTCCGGCGACGCACACGCGGCCAAACGCTGGACGTACGTGCGCGACAAGCTCGTGCAGCGCGGTTACGTCAAGCCGGCCGAGGCCGCCACGATGGCCTACCCCGGCAAGGAAATCCTGCCGCCCTCGGAGACGCGCGCGAGCGTGACCTACGACGAGTACCACGTGAAGCAGCAGGTGCTCAGCGAGCTCGAACAGGACGGGTTCTCGCTTTCCCGGCTGCAGCAAGGGAATCTGGTCGTGCAGACCACGCTTGGCCGCAAGGCGCAGGCGTCCGCGCGCTCGACGCTGGCCGATCGCCTGAAGGGCGAGCCGAAGGAGTTCCGGGGCGCGCTCGTGTCCGTGGACCCGTCCACAGGGGCGGTGCGCGCGTACGACGGCGGTGACAACGGCGTGCGCGACTACGCCGGCACGGAACACGCGGTGGGCTCGGCGTTCTACCCGTTCACGCTCACCGCGGGCCTGCGTGCCGGCGCCTCGCCAGACGAACCGGTGGCCGCGCCGGGCGCGGTCGACTTCCTGGGTGAGGACTTCGAGTACCCGCAGAAATGCCCGGCGACGTGTACCTTGCGCACGGCGATGACCTCGGGCGCGGACACGCCGTACATCGGGCTGGCCAAACGCGTCGGCGCCGACGCGGTGAGCGCCGCGGCCCGCGACGCGGGCATCCCGGAGGCGGTCGACGGCTCGCCGACCCTGCGCGAGAAGGACGGGTTCCTGATCGGCTCGGGCCTCGCCGTCGGGCGGTATCCGTTGCGGCCATTGGACTTGGCCGGGGCGTACGGCACCTTCGCGGCCGACGGGATGCGCGTGACGCCGCACCTCGTGGACAAGGTGCTCGACCAGGACGGCAGCGTCGTGTGGCAGCACGACGACGAGCCGCACCCCGCGTTCTCCGACGACCCGGGGGTGAGCGCGAAGATCTCCATCGAGGTGACGAACGTGCTGCAGACGTTCTTGCCCGACGGCCGCCCCGCCGCCCTGCGCACGGGCGAGTTCCAGCACGGCAACTCGTCGGACAACCAGGACGCCTGGGCGATCGGCTACACCCCGCAGCTGGCGACGGCCGTCTGGGTTGGCTCCGACGACGAACGGCGGCTGTTCGACGCACAGGGGAAGAAGCTGATGGGCTCGACCGTCCCCGCGGACATCTGGCGGACGTTCATGGTGCAGGCGGAGCAGGGGCAGCCGATCGAGGGGAACGGCGGAGTCGAGCCGAGGTTCGCCCCTCCGCTCGCGAAGCAGACGGCGCCGCCCGGTCGCTGATCGTCTGTGAAGGGCGCCGTTCACGGGAGCGATCAGGTCAGCGCACGCGGGCGAGGACGAAACCGTCGTAACCCTTGTTTCCCACCGTCTGGATCGCGGTGGCGTCGACGCGGTCGTCGCCGGTGAGAGCCGCGAACATCTCGCGCACGCCCCGCACGGACGGGTCGGTGCCGGCGGCGTCGAGCACGGCGCCGTCGCGGACGACGTTGTCCACCACGATCGTGGTTCCCGGCCGCGAAAGCCGCACGGCTTCGGCGACATAGGGCGCGAGGTTGGTCTTGTCGGCGTCGATGAAGACGAAGTCGAACGGTCCCGTGAGCGTGGGCAGGGTGTCGAGAGCGGCGCCGACGCGGATGTCGGCCACGTCGGGCCCGAAGCCGGCGCGGTCGAGGTTCGCGCGCGCCACGGCGGCGTGCTTCGGGTCGTATTCGCAGGTCACCAGCGTGCCGCCGGGCGGCAGGGCGCGGGCGAGCCAGATCGTGCTGTAGCCGCCTAGTGTGCCGATCTCGAGGATCGAGCGGGCGCCGGCGGTGAGGGCGAGCAGGTTGAGCAGTTTGCCTTGCGTGGGCGACACGGCGATCGCCGGCAGGCCGGCCGCGCCCGACTCGGCGAGGGCGGCGTCGAGCACCGGGTCGGCAGGGAGCAGGGCTTCGGCCAGGTAGTCGTCGACTGCGGTCCAGAGTTCGCGGGTCATGGCACCTCCACGACCAATCTAACGACTACGCGGCACGCCGGCCTGCTTTCGGGATCACCAGCGGGGTGGCCGTCTCGGGGCAGGGCATGACGCGGCACGGCAGTTCGAAGATCTTCTCCACGTTCTCCTCCGTCACGACCTCCTCGGGCGTGCCGGTGGCGAGCACCTGGCCGTTGCGCATGGCGATCATGTGGGTGGCGTAGCGGGCGGCGTGGTTGAGGTCGTGGAGCACGGCGACGAGCGTGCGGCCCTGCTCGGCGTGCAGCTGCGCGCACAGGTCGAGGATGTCCATCTGGTGCGCGATGTCGAGGTAGGTCGTGGGTTCATCGAGCAGCAGCAGGTCGGTCTGCTGGGCCAGGGCCATCGCCATCCACACGCGCTGGCGCTGCCCGCCGGACAGCTCGTCGACGAGCCGCTCGGCCAGGTCCGAGACGCCGGTGGCCGCCATGGACTCGGCGACCACGGCGGCGTCGTCGCGGGACCATTGGCGCAGCAGGCGCTGGTGGGGGTAGCGGCCGCGCGCGACGAGGTCGGCGACGGTGATGCCGTCGGGCGCGACGGAGCTCTGCGGCAGCAGGCCGAGGCGGCGCGCGACCTCCTTGGCGCCGTAGCTGGAGATCACCGAGCCGTCGAGGTAGACGGAGCCCTTGCGGGGCTTGAGCATCCGCGCGAGCGCGCGCAGGAGCGTGGTCTTGCCGCACGCGTTGGGGCCGACGATGACCGTGAACGACTTGTCCGGGATGACCACGCCGAGGTCTTCGGCGACGGTGCGCCCGTCGTACGCGAGGGTCAGTTCCTCGGCGTGGAGCCGGGGCTCGGTCCGGGCCGGTGCGTCTGTGATCGTCTGTTCCACACAGGTTAGGCTAACCTAGTGGCCCTCGTTCGGGGAGTTCCCTGGGTCGCATTCGCCGAACGTGACCAGCCGGTGTCATCATGCGGACGGGGTTCTGTGCGGTTCACGGCGTAAGCGAAGGTGGCGATGGATGACTACCGGGTCGTCGCGGACGAACTCGCCGCCGACATCGAGGCCGGCCGGCTGAGGCCGGGTGACCGCCTTCCGCCGCAACGCCGGTTCGCGCGCGACCGCGGCATCGCCGGCTCCACCGCCGCCCGCGTCTACGGCGAGCTGATCCGTCGCGGCCTGGCCGTCGGGGAGGTCGGCCGGGGCACCTTCGTCCGGGCCGCGCGCCCGGCGCCCGAGCCCGCGCTGGCCGAACCCGGCGACGCGCGCGTGGACCTCGAGCTCAACTTCGCCGTGCTGCCGAGCCAATCCGCGAAGCTTGCGTACGCGCTGGAGCCGCTGCTTCGCGCCGATGTCTTCACCGACGCGCTGCACCCCGTCGGCGCCGCCGGGACGAAAGCGGTGCGTGAAGCCGCGGCGGGACTGCTGTCTCGTGGCAGCTGGACGCCCGGCCCGGCGACGGTTCTGGTGACGGGCAACGGCCGCCAGGGCATCGCCGCGGCGATCTCCACGTTCGTGCCGCTGGGGGAGCGGCTCGCGGTCGAAGCGCTGACGTACCCCGTGGTGAAGGCCCTGGCCACGCGGCTGGGTGCCGAGCTCGTGCCCATCGAAACCGACGCCGACGGCCTCGTCCCGGCCGCGCTCGAAGCCGCCCACGCGGCGGCGCCCGTGCGCGCGCTGTACGTGCAGCCGACGCTGCACAACCCTCTCGGGCCGACCATGCCGCCCGCGCGCCGTGCCGAGCTGGCCGACACGGTGCGGCGCCTCGACCTGCCGGTGATCGAGGACGGGATCTACACGTTCCTGCGCCCGGAAGTCGAGCCGCTGGCCGCGCTCGCGCCCGAGCGCACGGTGTTCGTCGACAGCCTGTCGAAGCGGGTCGCGCCCGGCCTCACCGCCGGGTTCGTGGTGTCGCCGGCGGCCTGGACCGCGCGGCTCGCCGGCGCCGTCCGTTCGGGTGGCTGGGGTTCGACGCGGTTCGCGATGGAGGCCGCCACCCGCTGGATCACCGGCGGCGCGCTGGCCGAGGTCGAGACCGCGAAGCGCGCCGACGCTGCCGAACGCGCCACGATCCTCGACGAGCGCCTCGCCGGGTTCACCGTCATCGGCGATCCGGCCGCGTACCACCGCTGGTGGGAGCTGCCGGAGCAGTGGCGCGCGGAGACGTTCGTGGCCGCCGCCGCTCGCCACGGCATCGCGTTGTCGCCGGCGGCTTCGTTCGCCGTGCTTCCGGGTCACGCACCGAACGCCGTGCGGCTCGCGGTTTCCGCGCCACCCAAGGAAACCCTCGCGGCGGCGCTCGACGTGCTCGCGACGCTGGCGGCCGGATCGCCGGACGACACGTTGCCGGACTGAACCTCAGCGCACCCACTTGCCGACGAAGCTCCCGCACGCCACCGGTTGTCCGGTCAGCCGCGCGCGCAAGGCGTTCTCCAGCCCCAGGTAGTCGACGCTCGGGGCATCCACCGCCACGTGAGCGGGCACCGGGCCGCCCTGCGCCAGCGTCTTGTTCTGCACCGTTTCGAACAACACCAGGTAGTCGCCCTCGCGATCGAGATCCGCCGCGGTGGCGAGCATGCGCTGCGGCGCGTCACCGACGATCTCCAACGGCAGCGGCCACTCCAGCGGGAACGGGTTGCGCAGGCCGAAAGCCGGGTACGCGAACGGGTTGTCGGGCAGCACCGCGACGCGGGAGGCCGGGTAGCGCTGCAGACAGTCGCGGATCTGGGCGACGTAGGTGTAGGTCGCGGGGTTCGTGCGGATGCCGCGCATGGCCGGGCTGACCGTGCCGAGGTCGGCCGTGAGCTTGTCGTGTGAAAGGTCGAGGTACGCGGCTTCGTCGTGGTGCGCGACGACCGCCCAGCCGCACAGCGCCACCGTGACCAGGCCTGCCGTGGTGGTGAGCCAGGTGCGGCGCAGCACCGGCGCAAGGTCCGGCAGCACGAAACCCAGCAGCAGCAACGTCGTGAGCGCCAGTGAGCCGGTGAGCAGCGTCGGGGTGTCGTTGCCCCACGACAGGCTCGTCATGAACCCCGTCACGAGCACGAGCAGCCCGGCCCAGGAAACCTTGCGCCGCACGGTCGCGTGGACCACGACGGCGACGGCGAGAATCCACCACAGCACGTCGGCCCAGCGCGACGAAGCCGTGAGCCGCCCGTCGACCACCGTCCACGCCACCGCGGCCGCGCCGCCGAGCGCGAGCAGCCACGACGCCGCGCGTCCGGCCGCGCCGAGCCGTTCGCCCGCGAGCCGCAGCACCAGCAGCACCACGGCGATGGCGGCGAAGAACGTGAGCTCCCGCACCGGCGGGCGCAGCAGCACCTGCGGGTCTTGCAGCCACAGGCCGAGCAGCCGTTCGCCGTACGCGGGCACGCCGCCGGTCAGCTGCCCGACCATCTCGCCGAAGCCGCCGCCGATGCTCACCCAGGCCACGTAGACGATCCCGAACGCGCCCAACGCCAGCAGGTCACCCGGCAGGCGGCGCAGCCGGTTCGGGTAGCACAAGGTCCAGACCAGCCCGATCACCGCGGCGAGCACGAAGCTCTGCTTCACGAACACTGCCGCGCCCAGCAGCGCGAGCCCACCGAGCCGCGCGTACGGGTTTCCCTTGCGCAGCCCGGAATCCAGAGCCCACGCGCCGCACGCGGTGAGCGTGATCCCGTCGACGGTGTGCCACGCCATGAGCGGGAATCCGTTGAGGTTCAGCAGGGCGGCCGCCGCGACCAGCGCCGCGCGGCCGGGTCCCCACGACAGCACCGGCCGCCGCGTCACGAGCACGGCGAACGCGATCGTCGCGAGGGTGATCTGCACCATCGCCAGGCAGCTGGACGCGAAGAACAGCGGTCCCGGCAGCGCGAAATCGACCACGTGCAGGATCGCCGAGCCGAGCGGCCGCGCGGAGATGATGTCGGCGTGCGGCACTTCGCCCTGCAGCACCCGCCACGCCTGCGCGAGGATGAAGCCCTGGTCGGACGGGTGGAAGCCGAACCGGCCCACGCGCAGCTCCGTCGCCACCGCGAGCACGAGCACCCACGCGACGTGCGCGCTCCACCGCAGCAGGACGCGTCGCCGCCGGACCACCTCGGCGGCCGTGGGCAGCGCCTCGGCGACGTCCACGCTGTGTCCTTTCGCCTCGGCTGTGTTTTCTGCCTCGGCTCCGCCGAGGCGTGCGAGATCGCTTTCAGCCGGTTTTGGGATCGGGCGGTCTGATCGGCCGTGGGCCGATCGCACCGCTCGATCCCAACACCGGCGCGATTTCGCGCCGTGGTTGCCCAGGGGGCCGGGTCAGGCCCTGCGGGGTCAGAGTAGCCGGGTGATGGTGGCGGAGAGTGAGGCCGGTGCGGGGAGCGGCAGATCAGGTGGGCTACGGCGTCGGCCTGCAGGTCCCCGGTCGTCACGTTCACGATGCGCCGCAACGGCGCTCGGTCACCACGGCGGTAGCCGGGGTTGCCGGGGTTGGGCCGTGCGGGTTGGAAGTTGTGACGGCGGGTGGGCGGTCGCACTGAGCGGATGGATTGGGCAGGTTCTGTTGGCGTCTACGGGGTGAGGTCGGGAACGGCGGTAGCCGGGGGTTGGGCCGCGTGGGGTGGGAGTTGTGACGGCCGGTGGGCGGTCGCAGCGAGCGGCGGGCCGACCGGACAGGCCCTGGAGGCGACCACAGCGCGAGATCGCGCCGGCTTCCGGATTGGGGCGGTGCGATCGGCCCCCGGCCGATCCGACCGCCCCAATCCGGAAGCCGGCTCAAAGGCGATCTCGCACGCCCCGGCGGAGCCGGGGCCAACAACACAGCCGAGGCAAAAAACACACTCACTCCGGGTGCTGCGCCACGGCCACCACGGCGTCGCGCAGCGCGGCCCTGAGGCGGCCCACGTCGAGGGGCCCGAGCACGGCCGCTTCGCCTGGCGGCGCCACGAGCACAATCTTGTCGTCGCTGCTCACGAACACCGTCACGTCCCTGCGCCTGCCCGCCAGATCCCGGCAGCCGATGGACCACTCGTCCCGGTCTGTCACGGCTCTCGCCCTCCCGATTCCGCGTTGCGGTCGTGCTTCGTGCCCGGGTGGGACGAGCGCCTCACGCGGCTCTTACGCGGGTTCACCCGAATTGCCTACCGACGGGTCGTCCTGGCGGGTTCACCTGGGATGTGCCGTCCGCGCGACGGGAGTAGCGTCCACGCGGCAGGTGGCGGGGACGCGGGAGGTCGGGATGTCCGGGATGGCGCAGCCGCGGAAGATCGTGATCGTCGGGGCCGGTCTCGCAGGAGCCTCGGCTGCCGCCGCCGTGCGGGAGAAGGGCTTCGGCGGCGACGTGCTGCTGATGGGTTCGGATCCGCACCGGCCCTACGAGCTGCCGCCGCTGTCGAAGGGTGTGCTGCTGGGCACCACCGACGAACCCGATTGGGTGCACGAGGCCGGGTTCTACGACGCCCAAGCCATCCGGCTCACCTCCGGCCTCACCGCCACGCGTCTGGAGCTCGGCGCGCGCCTCGTGCTCGACGACGCCGGCGGCGAGCACCGCTTCGACCGTCTCGTGCTCGCGACGGGTTCCCGTCCGCGTCCGCTGACCGCGCCCGGCGGCAACTTCCCGGGCCTCTACACGCTGCGCACGCTGGACGACTCGCTCAGCCTGCGCACGGCGTTCGTCGACGCCCGGCGCGTGGTGGTCATCGGCGCCGGCTGGATCGGCACGGAGGCCGCGGCGGCCGCGCGTTCGCACGACGCGGACGTGACCGTGGTGGCGCCCGGGCGCCTGCCGCTCGGGAAGGTCCTCGGCGCCGAGGTGGCCGGGGTTTTCTGGTCCCTGCATGAAGAACACGGCGTGCACTGGCGCCTGGGCGAACACGTCGCGGAGGTCACGGGTGACCCGAGCGGCGTGCGCGGCGTGCGGCTGCGAAGCGGTGAGGAGCTGCTCGCCGACGTGGTCCTCGTGGCCGTCGGCGCCGCGCCGCGCGTGGAACTTGCCCACACCGCGGGCCTCGAGCTTTCGGACGACGGCGGCGTCGCGGTCGACGCGGGCCTGCGCACGGCCGCCCCGGACGTCTACGCCATCGGCGACATTGCGTCGCACTTCCACCCCCGCTACGGCCACCGCGTGCGCGTCGAGCACTGGGCCGCCGCGCGCACACAGGGGGCCCACGTTGCCGGGAACCTGCTGGGGGAGAACGAGCCCTACCTGGATTCGCCCTACTTCTTCTCCGACCAGTACGACCTCGGCATGGAATACCGCGGTCTCGCCGACGCCGACCGCGACCGCCTCGTCGTCCGGGGCGACCTCGCGGCGCGCGACTTCACGGCGTTCTGGGTCGGCGCCGAGGGCGAGGTGCACGCCGCGATGAACGTGAACCAGTGGGACGACGGGGATGCGTTGCAGCGCTTGGTGGATGGGCGAATGAAGGTGCGTGACGAGGACCTGAAGTCGGGCAACCTCGCCGAGATCGGGTGATGGCTTGATCGCCAGCGGCTCCGAAGGGCACAGTGAAAGGTGCTGCTTCGCGCCGGTCAGCCCCATGAAGCCGCCGACCTCAGCGCGCTCACGCTGCGGTCGAAGGCCCACTGGGGCTACGACGAGGCGTTCCTGGAGGCATGCCGAACCGAGCTGACCCTCCGACCCGACGACCTGGTCGCGGGGAAAGCGACCGTAGCGCAGATCGGCGAGCGCGTGGTCGGCTTCACACCCTGGCCGGTCAGGCACCCGAAGGTGAGCTCGCCTGCCTCTTCGTCGAGCCTGACCACATCGGTACCGGCGTCGGCCGCCGGTTGTGGCAGCACGCGGTGGACACGGCCCGCACGCTGGACTTTCAGCGGCTCATCATCGGCTCCGACCCGTTCGCCGAGGACTTCTACCGGAAGATGGGCGCGGTCCGGATCGGCTCCGTACTCTCGGGATCCATTCCGGGCCGGCTGCTCCCGCAGCTGGTCTACCGGCTCTCGCCTGGACCAGACCTCGGGTGAGGCTCAGGCCTCCACCGGGATGACCGGCCCGTCCAGCGCCAGGTACCCCACCAGGTTCGGCGGCGCGTAGTCCGCCGCGACCTTGTGGCGGGTGAGGGCGCTGGAGGCCACGAACTCGTGCTTCGGGTCCGTGGTGCCGATGCCGCGCGTCACCGAGGGCAGGAGGCGGTAGAAACCCGTGCGGGACGGGAACGTCGGGCCGAGCGCGTCGGGTTCGCACGGGAAGTCCGGCAGCAGTGCGAGGCCGTTGAGGGCGGCGTGGCTCGCGAGCCAGCGCAGCGGGACGTCGGAGAGGCCGCGCTGGGTCTGCCCGCCGCCGCCGACGTCGGAGTGGCAGCCGGCGAACCAGACCTGCTCGATCTGCTTCGTGCCGGGCGCGGTCGGCGGCGCCCAGATCGAGGGCACGAACGGTTTGCGGTGCTCGTCGATCGACAGCGCCTGGAACGCGGCGTCCACCGTGGAGCTCAGGGCCGTGTCGTGGAACTGGAAGCGGCGGTTGAACACGTCGATCGGCCAGAAGCCGGTGAGCGGCACGCCGAGTGCGCCCACCGTGTCCCACACGCCGATGAACCGGATCCGCGGCTCGTGCGAATAGGTGCGGCGGAAGAGCGTGGCCTCGGTGTTGCGCGGGTGGGACTTGTCGCCGCGGTCGCGGTAGAGGCCGTACGCGCGCTTGACGAGCCCGCCGTGCTCGCGGCGCAGCAGGCCGCAGTTGCGGATGAAGCCGGCCACGCTGCGCACGGTGTACGCGCCACGGCTGAAGCCCACGAAAAAGATCTCGTCGCCGGGTTCGTAGGTGTGCACGAGATAGGTGTAGACCTCGCGGACGTTGCGTGAGAGCCCGATGCCGAACGCGCCGCCGATCAGCCGCTGCCGCGTGGTGCCGATGCCCGACTGGTAGAAGACCCGTTGCTCCGTGCCGGCTTCGTCGGCCGGTGCGGTGGCCAGCGCGAGCCGCGTGACGTTGCTGGGGGCGGGCACGCTGCCGTCGGCCAGATCCGCCGAATCCCACGTGCCGTCGCAGCAGATCAGGATCCGCTTGGGCATCAGTACCTCGTTCACTGCGTCGTTGGGTCGGAAGCCATCAAGGCACGACCCGGCGGCGTTTTCAACGGGTTCGGCCGAATCGGTACCGAAGCCGAGGTGTGGCAAGGAAAACACCGGGAAACCACGGGCTGTTCACCCTTCGCCGGCTCCCGCGCGGAAAGATCCGACGAAAGCGGGCCGGCTCCGGCGTGCGCCTGCGGCCGGGCCGGGGCACGATCGGCATCGGTGCACCGTAAGGCGCCCACTTTGGTGATCCGATCAATTTTCACACCAAATCATCCAGGCCTCTGGATCCCACGCCGCCCATGCGCTATACATCGGATGTCTTGATGTGGCTGTGGTGAGAGGGGAACGTCCGTGCAGCTTGTGCGTCTCGGAGCCGCGGGAGAAGAGCGACCGTTCGTGCGTGCCGGAGACGGCACCCTGTACGACCTCTCCGGCCTCACGGCCGACGTCGACGGCGCGTTCCTCGCGGCCGACGGCCTCGCCCGCGTCGCCGCCGCGCTCGAAGCCGGCGAGCTGCCCGCCGCCGGCCCGGAAACCGCGAGCCTGCGCGTCGGCCCGCCGCTGGCCTCGCCCGGCAAGCTTCTCTGCATCGGCATGAACTACCGTCGGCACGCCGAGGAAACCGGCGCCGCCGTGCCGGCGGAACCGGTGCTGTTCATGAAGGCCCCTGACGTGATCGTCGGCCCGGACGACGACGTGCTCATCCCGCGCCGCTCGACCAGCACCGACTGGGAAGTCGAGCTCGGCGTCGTGATCGGCAAGCAGGCGCGTTACCTCGACAGCGTCGAGGAGGCTCTCCAACACGTCGCCGGCTACGTCGTGTCCAACGACGTCTCCGAGCGCGAGTTCCAGCTGCACCGCGGCGGCCAGTGGGACAAGGGCAAGAACTGCGAGACGTTCAACCCGCTCGGCCCGGCGCTCGTGACCGCCGACGAGGTACCCGACCCGCAGGACCTCGGGCTGCGCACGTGGGTCAACGGCAAAAAGGTGCAGGACTCCTCGACGAAGGACATGGTCTTCACCGTCGCCGAGATCGTCCACTACCTGAGCCAGTTCATGGTGCTGCGCCCCGGCGACCTGATCAACACCGGCACCCCCGAGGGCGTCGCGCTCGGGCAGCCGGAGCCGAAGCCGTACCTGCGCGAGGGCGACGTGGTCGAGCTGGAGATCGACGGCCTCGGCCGCCAGCGCCAGACGCTGAGGCAGGCCTGACATGGCGAAGATCATCGGCATGGAGGTGCTCGACGTCCGGTTCCCGACCTCGCGGGAGCTCGACGGGTCGGACGCCATGAACCCCGACCCCGACTACTCGGCCGCCTACGTCGAGCTCCACACCGACCTCGGCCCCGACGGCTACGGGCTTGCCTTCACCATCGGCCGCGGCAACGACGTGCAGGCCGCCGCGATCCGCGCGCTCGCGCCACACGTCGTCGGCCGCGAGGTGCCGGAAGACGCCGAGGCGCTTGGCCGGCTTTCCCGTGACCTGATCGGCGACTCGCAGTTCCGCTGGCTGGGCCCGGAAAAGGGCGTGGCGCACATGGCGATCGGCGCGGTCGTGAACGCCGCGTGGGACCTCGCCGCGCGCCGGGCCGACCTGCCGCTGTGGAAGTTCGCGGCCCGCATGACGCCGGAAGAGCTGGTGTCGCTCGTGGACTTCCGGTACCTGTCCGACGCGCTGACCGAACAGGAGGCGCTCGACATCCTGCGCGCCGCCGAACCCGGCCGCGAGGAGCGGATCGCGAAGCTCGAAGCCGAGGGCTACCGCGCGTACAGCACGTCGCCGGGCTGGCTCGGCTACTCCGATGCGAAGCTGGTGCGCCTGGCCGAACAGGCCGTGGCCGACGGCTTCGAGATGATCAAGCTGAAGGTCGGCGGCAACCTCGAGGACGACGTGCGCCGCATGAAGCTGGCGCGCGAGACGGTGGGCTCGGAGATCCGCGTCGCCGTGGACGCCAACCAGCGCTGGGACGTGGCCACGGCGGTGTCCTGGATGACGGAGCTCGCGCCGTTCGACCCGTACTGGATCGAAGAACCGACCTCGCCTGACGACATCCTGGGCCACGCGGCCATCGCGAAGGCACTGGCGCCGATCAAGGTCGCCACCGGCGAGCACGTGCAGAACCGCGTGGTGTTCAAGCAGCTGCTGCAGGCCGGCGCGATCGACGTGCTGCAGCTCGACGCCGCGCGCGTCGGCGGGGTGAACGAAAACCTCGCGATCCTGTTGCTGGCGGCCAAGTTCGGCGTTCCGGTGTGCCCGCACGCCGGCGGGGTCGGCCTGTGCGAGCTGGTGCGGCACCTGTCGATGTTCGACTTCGTGGCCGTCTCCGGTGAGGACACCGACCGCACCATCGAGTGGGTCGACCACCTGCACGAGCACTTCACCGACCCGGCCGTCGTGCGCGACGGCCGGTACCTGGCCCCGACCGCACCCGGGTTCTCCGCGCGGATGCACGACGCGACCCTGCGCCGCTTCCGCTTCCCGGACGGTCCAGAGTGGACGGAGGACGCCCAGTGAGCGAGTTCGACGGCCTGGTCGCCGTGGTCACCGGCGGTGCTTCGGGGATCGGCCTGGCCACGGCCACGCTGCTCGCCGAGCGCGGCGCGCGGGTGGCCGTGCTGGACCTCAAGACCGACGACGTGCCCGAGCCGCTGGCCGGCTTCCGGTGCGACGTCACGGCCGACGCCGAGGTGAAGGCCGCGATCGACGCCGTCGCCGAGCGTTTCGGGCGGATCGACGTGCTGGTCAACAACGCCGGCATCGGCGCGGCCGGCGACGTGGCGGACAACAGCGACGACGAGTGGCACCGCGTCTACGACGTGAACGTGGTCGGCATGGTCCGGGTCACGCGTGCCGCCCTGCCGCACCTCAAGGCGTCGCCTTCGGCGGCCGTGGTCAACACCTGCTCCATCGCCGCGTGGGCCGGCCTGCCGCAGCGGGCGCTGTACTCCGCGACGAAGGGCGCGGTGCTGTCGCTGACGCTCGCGATGGCCACCGACCACCTGCCCCACCGCATCCGCGTGAACTGCGTGTGTCCCGGCACCGCGGACACGCCGTGGGTCGGGCGCCTGCTCGACGCGGCCGCGGACCCGGCCGCCGAACGCGCGGCCCTGGCCGCGCGCCAGCCGATGGGCCGGCTCGTGACCGCCGACGAGGTCGCGAGCGCCATCACCTACCTCGCCAGCCCGCTGTCCGCGTCGACCACCGGCACCGCGCTCGCGGTCGACGGCGGCATGCACGGCCTGCGCCCGCGGGGACCTGTGCAGAAATAGTGCCCGTTTGCATGTCATCAAGGAGGATGCGGTGCGTACGAAGGTGATCCGGCTCGCCGCCGCGGCGGCCGCGTGTGGTTTGGTCCTGACCGCGTGTGGGTCCACGAAGGACAAACCGGCGGCCGCGGCGGGCGGCGGTGGCGTCACCGGCGGCAAGGTCGGGGCCACGCTGCCGCTGCTGACGTCGCCGTTCTGGCAGGCCTACAACAACTACGTGCCGCAAATGGCCAAGGAGACCGGCCTCGACGCGTTGCCGACGGTGAACGCCGACAACGACCCGGCGAAGCTGATCACCGACATCGGCACACTGCTCAACCAGGGCGTCAAGGGCCTGGTCGTGACGCCGATCGACTCCGCCGCGGTGGTCGCCGGGCTGAAGCAGGCCGAGAACAAGGGCGTGCCCGTGGTCGCGGTCGACGTCGCGCCCGAGAGCGGCAAGGTCGCCATGGTCGTGCGTGCCGACAACAAGGCCTACGGCACGAAGGCGTGCGAGGAGATCGGCAAGCGCGTGAAGAGCGGCAAGGTCGTGCAGGTGATGGGTGACCTCGCCTCCGTCAACGGCCGCGACCGCTCGGCCGCGTTCCGCGACTGCATGAAGCAGAAGTACCCGGACATCAAGGTGCTGGAGATCGCGGCGGAGTGGAAGGCCGACAAGGCGTCTTCCGGCCTCGACAGCCTCCTCACCGCGAACCCGGACATCAAGGGCGTCTACATGCAGGCCGGCGGCGTGTACCTCGCGCCGACCGAGCAGGCGCTCAAGCGCAAGAACCTGTTCTTCCCGACGAGCGACCCGCGCCACGTGGTGCTGGTGAGCAACGACGGCATCCCGCAGGAGCTCGCGGCGATCCGCGCGGGCGAGCTCGACGCCACCGTGTCGCAGCCGGCCGACGCCTACGCCAAGTACGGCATGTACTGGCTCAAGAAGGCCATGGCGGGGGAGAAGTTCCAGCCGGGCCCGACCGACCACGGTTCCACGATCGTCGAGATCAGCCCCGGCATCCTCGAGGACCAGCTGCCGGCCCCGGTCGTGACGAAGGATAACGTGGACGACAAGGCGTTGTGGGGTAACAACCTGTGAGCGCGCCCGCCCCCGAGACGGCCGCGCCGGTGGTGAGTGCCCACGGCGTCGGCAAGCGTTACGGGCCCACCGTGGCCCTGCACGACGTGAGCCTGACCGTGCACGCCGGTGAGTCGCACGCGCTGGTCGGTCGCAACGGGGCGGGCAAGTCCACGCTCGTGTCGATCCTCACCGGATTGTCCCTTCCGGACACCGGCAGCGTCGAGTTCGGCGGCGTGCCCGCGCCGCCGCTGTCCAAACAGGACGACTGGAAGGCCCACGTGGCGTGCGTGTACCAGCACGCCATGGTGGTGCCCCAGCTGACGGTGGCCGAGAACCTGTTCCTCAACCGGCAGGCGCGCGGCGGCTTCGCCATCGGCTGGCGCAAGCTGCGCCGGCAGGCGCGGGAGCTGCTCGACTCGTGGGACGTCCGCGTGGACGTGGACACGCCCGCGGGCGAGCTTTCGGTGGAGGACCGCCAGTTCGTGGAGATCGCCCGCGCGCTGAGCTACGGCGCGCGGTTCATCGTGCTCGACGAGCCGACGGCCCAGCTCGACAGCCAGGCCATCGAGCGGCTCTTCGATCGCATGCGCCAGATGCAGCGCAGCGGCGTGACGTTCCTGTTCATCTCCCACCACCTGCACGAGGTTTACGAGGTGTGCCAGGCCGTCACGGTGCTGCGCGACGCGAAGCACGTGCTCACCGCGCCGGTCTCCGAGGTCAGCCGGCCACAGCTGGTCGACGCCATGACCGGTGAGCAGGGTGGGCTGTCCGTGCGCGACGCGGCGAGCCGCGACCCGCTGGCCGTGGACGCCGCCGAGGTGCTCACCGTCGACGCACTGTCCGGCGACGGCTTCCACGACGTGTCGGTGCGGGTGCACCGCGGCGAGGTCGTGGGGCTGGCCGGCAGCAACGCGAGCGGCAAGCACCAGGTGGCCGAGACCGTCTACGGATTGCGCTCGCCCTCGGCGGGAACCGTGGCGGTGGACGGGAAACCGTTGCCCCCGGGCGACATCCCGGCCGCGGTGCACGCCGGGATCGGCTGCGTGCCGCGTGACCGCCACCACGAGGGTCTGGTGCTGGAGCACTCGATCATGGACAACGCCACGCTGTCCGTGCTCGATCGCATGGGCCCGGCCGGGTTCGCCTCGCCCAAGGCGCGGCACGACCGCGGTGCCCGCGCGCTGGCCGCCTACGACATCGTCGCGGCCGGGCCGGAACAGCCGGTGGCTGACCTGTCGGGCGGCAACCAGCAAAAGGTCGTGCTGGCCCGGGCGCTGGAGAGCGGCCCGCGGGTGGTCGTGCTGATCAACCCCACCGCGGGTGTGGACGTGAAGTCGAAGGAGGCCCTGCTCGCGGTCGTCGACCGGGTGCGGGCCGAAGGCAAGGCGGTGCTGATCGTGAGCGACGAGCTCGACGACCTGCGCCTGGCCGACCGGGTGCTGGTGCTGCGCGCCGGTGCCGTCGTCGCCGAACACCAGGCCGGCTGGTCCGACGGAGACCTCGTGGCCGACATCGAAGGAGTCGGGCTCCATGACTGAGCTGATGAGCGATCCGCAGACGGCGCTGCCCGCGGCGCCCCCGAAACGGCGCAAGTCGCTGTGGCTGCGCGAGCTGGCGCTGCTGCCCGCGCTCGTGGTCGTGTTCGTGATCGGCGGGCTGATCAGCGACTCGTTCTTCACGTTCGACAACGTGATCAGCATCCTCTCGGCCGCCGCCGCGCTGTCGCTGGTGGTGCTGGGCGAGTCGTTGGTGCTGCTGACCGGCAAGTTCGATCTGTCGCTGGAATCGACAATGGGTATCGCGCCCGCGATCGGCGCGATGCTGGTGATCCCGGCGACGTCCTCGGGCTTCGGCACGGGCTGGCCGGCGGCGCTGGGCCTGCTCGCGATCCCCGTGGTGGGTGCGCTGATCGGGCTCGTGAACGGCTTCCTCATCGTGAAGCTCAAGCTCAACGCGTTCATCGTCACGCTGGCGATGCTCACGGTGCTGCGCGGCACGCAGATCGGCTCCACCAACGGCAAGACGCTGTTCGACCAGCTCGACGCGTTCACGGCCCTGGCGACCACGACGTTCGCCGGGCTGCCGATGTCGGTGTGGCTCGCGGCGGTGCTGTTCCTGCTGTTCGGGCTCGGCCTGCGCTACCACCGCGTCGGCCGCTCGCTGTATGCGATCGGCGGCAACCGCGAGGCGGCACGCGCGGCCGGCATCCGGGTGGACCGGATCTCGTGGGCGGTGTTCATCGTCGCGGGTGTGCTGGCCGCGATCGGCGGCCTCGCTTACACCGGCTACGTCGGCGCGCTCGGCGCCGACCAGGGTGACGGCCTGATCCTGCAGGTCTTCGCCGCGGCGGTGATCGGCGGTGTCTCGCTCGACGGCGGCAAGGGCACGCTCGTCGGCGCCCTGACCGGGGTGTTGCTCCTGCAGTCGGTGGACAGCCTGCTGCGCATCGCGCAGGTGCCGGCGGAATGGCTGAAGGCGATCTACGGCGGCATCATCCTGATCGCCCTGATCATCAGCCGTTACGCCGGCGGAAAGCCGCAGACCTGATCGGCGCCTGGGCCGTGATCATCCGACCTTCTCGCCGTTCCGTGAAGGGCCCCTTCAGGGATTCAGCGTCCCTCGGGGAGCCCTTCACGGACCTTCGACGTCGCTCAGGACGCAGCGGCCTCGGGATTGTCGTCCGCGTCCGTGCCGGTCTGGGTGAGCGTGCTGCGCAGCCACTGCTCGACCCCCGCGACGTGCACGGTCGCCCACGACCGGGCCAGCTCCGGCTCACGGGCGGCGATGGCCTCGTAGATGGCGGTGTGCTGCTCACGCGTGCGGGCGACCGCGCCCTCCTGCGTGAGGCCGCGCCAGATCCGCGCCCGCGCCGTGGGCCCCGACAGGCTGTCGAGCAGCGAGCAGAGCACGGAGTTGCCCGAGCCGTCGGCGATCTTGCGGTGGAACTGCAGGTCGTTGGCCACGAGCGCCTCCACCGTCGGCGCGTCGGCCAGTTCGTCGAGCAGCGCGCCGAGCTCGGTGATGTCGTCCTCGCTCATGTGCAGCGCGGCCAGCGCCGTGGCGGCCGGTTCGAGGATCCGGCGCACGGCCAGGAAGTCGAGCACGGTGTCGTCGCGGTGGAAGTCGACCACGAACGTCATGGCGTCGAGCAGCAGGTTCGGCTCGAGACTGGTCACGTACGTGCCGTCGCCCTGGCGCACGTCGAGCACCCTGATCAGGCACAACGCCTTCACGGCCTCGCGCAGGGAGCTGCGCGAGAGCCCCAGCCGCTGGGCGAGCTCGGCTTCCTTGGGCAGCCGGTCGCCCGGTGCGAGCTCCCCGGAGATGATCATGTCCTTGATCTTGTCGATCGCGACATCGGTGACGGGCATCGAGACCGCCCTCCCTCAAGAGACCTCGGATGTTTCGGTGTTCTGAACACAGAGTGCCACGCAACTCGTCAGGAGGGACCATGACCCACGGCTCCGCCCCGGACTCTGCCCCTGAAAGCGTTGCCCTGCGTACCCGACTCAAGCCGGGTATGGAGGCGACCTACGAGTCCGTGCATGCGGTGATCCCGCCCGAACTCGACGCGGCGCTGCGGCGCGCCGGCGTGCGCACGTGGCGGATCTGGCGCAGCGGGCTCGACTTGTTCCACTTCGTGGAGGTCGACGACTTCGACGCGATGAAGGCCGCGCTCGCCGACGATCCCGCCGACATCGAGTGGCAGATCCGCATCAACCGGCTGCTCGACACGGACGACGACCGGTCCGATACTTCGACGGCCCTGGGGCTCGTCTGGGAACTTCCGGTGAAGGAGTGAACGTGAAGCTCTCCCCGCTCGGGCTCGGTGGCGCACAGCTCGGCAACCTCTACCAGGCGATCGACGACGACACGGCGACCGCGACCGTGCGGCGTGCGTGGGACGAGGGCATCCGCTACTTCGACACTGCCCCGCACTACGGGCTCGGGCTCTCCGAACGGCGCCTCGGCGCGGCACTGGCCGCGTACCCGCGTGAGGAGTACGTGCTCTCCACCAAGGTCGGCCGGGTGCTCGAACCCCACGCCGCGGCGCCGGGCGAGCGCGACGACCAAGGCTTCGACGTGCCGGCCATCTACCTCCGGCGCTGGGACTTCAGCCGTGACGGCGTGTTGCGGTCATTGGAGTCGAGCCTCGACCGGCTCGGCCTCGACCGCGTCGACATCGCGTACGTGCACGACCCGGACGACCACTTCGCCGAAGCGGTGAGCGGCGCGTTTCCCGCGTTGCTGGAGCTGCGCGAGCAGGGCGTGATCGGTGCGGTCGGCGCAGGGATGAACCAGACGCCGATGCTCACCGAGTTCGTCCGCCGCTTCGACCTCGACCACGTGCTCATGGCCGGGCGCTACACCCTGCTCAACCAGCCGGCGCTCGACGACCTGCTGCCGCTGTGCCTCGAACGCGGCGTCGGCGTGGTCGCGGGCGGCGTGTTCAACGCGGGCATCCTCGCCACCGTGGAACCGGGAACGATCTACGACTACGCGGCCGCGCCGGCGGAACTCGTCGAGAAGGCGCGGCGGATCGCGGAGATCTGCGCCCGCCACGGCGTCGAGCTGCCGGAGGCCGCGCTCGCGCTGCCGGCTTCGCACCCGGCCGTGGTGTCGGTGGTCGTCGGCGCGCACGACGCCGGGCAGGTGGCGGTGAACGCGCGCCGCGCGGCCAAGGTCGTGCCCGCCGTACTGTGGACCGACCTCGTCGACGCCGGCCTGCTGCGCGCGGACGCCGTCGGCCGGCCCGTGACGTCTGGAGGACCGCAGTGATCGACGCCCACCACCACCTGTGGGACCCGACCCGCCGCGACTACCCGTGGCTCGCCGGCGCGGCGATGGACCCGATCCGGCGTCCGTACACAGTGGACGATCTGCGCACGGTGACGCACGCGGCCGGGGTGCACGCCACCGTGCTGGTGCAGACGCTGCCCGACCAGGGCGAGACGGAGGACTTCCTGGCCACGGCGGCGGCCGAACCGGTGATCGCCGGTGTGGTGGGCTGGGTGGACCTGACGGCGCCCGACGTCGCCGACCGGCTCGCGCGGCTGAAGGAGCTGGGCCCGCTCGTGGGCATCCGCCACCAGGTGGAGAACGAGGACGACCCGGAGTGGCTGCTGCGCCCGGACGTGCTGCGCGGCCTGGCGGCCGTCGGCGCGGCGGGGCTGGTGTACGACCTGCTGGTGGCACCCGCGCAGGTCGCGGCGGCGCGGAAGGTGGCCGAGCAGCTGCCGGAGCTGCGGCTCGTGCTCGACCACGCGGCGAAGCCTGCCATCGCGGCGGGGGAGTGGCAGCCGTGGGCCGACGGGATCGCGTCGCTCGGCGCGCGGGACAACGTGGCGTGCAAGCTCTCCGGGCTCGTCACGGAGGCCGACTGGCAGCAGTGGCGGATCGGGCACCTGCGCCGCTACGCCGACCACGTCTTCACCTCGTTCGGCGCCGACCGAGTGCTCTTCGGCACGGACTGGCCGGTGTGCGAGCTGGCGGCCGCCTACGAGGTCGTGCTCGACGCGGCCATGTCCCTCACGGGTCCGCTCACGGACCCGGAACGGCTCGACGTCTTCGAGTACACGGCGAAACGCGTGTACGGACTCGGTTGACGCGTCAGAAGTCTTCGCCCTGGACCATGTCGCGCAGCTTGGTGAGGGCGCGGTGCTGGGTGACGCGGACGTTGCCGGCGGAGATGCCGAGCGTCTCGGCGGTCTCGTTGGCGCTCAGGCCCACGATGATGCGCAGCGTCAGGATCTCCTGCTGCAGCGGCGCGAGGCGGGTGAGCATCTCCTGCAGGCGGGAACCGAGGTCGAGCCGCAGCGCATACGACTCGGGCTCGTTACCGGTGCCCGACAGCGGCCGCTCCGGCAGCTCGGGCACCGGCTCGGACCGGTCCCGCGCGACGGCGCGGTAGGCGTCGGCGACCTTGTTGGCCGCGATGGCGTGCACGAGGTACAGGAACGAGCCGCCGCGGTCCTGGTAGTCGGGCAAGGCCTTGAGGACGGCCATGCTCACGTCCTGGGCCACGTCGTCGGCGGAGAGGTAGGACAGGTCGCGTCCGCCCATGCGCGCCCGGCAGTAGCGGGCCACCACGGGCCGCAGCACGTGGAGCAGCTCGGTGATCGCGCGCTGGTCTCCCCGGCCGGCGGCGACCACGAGCGGGTCGAGGTCTTCCTTGGTCAACCGGCCCGCAGGCCTCGGCAGCGTTTCCGGCGTGACGTAGCCTGGCACGTCGGCTTCGTCGGCGGCTGCTTCGGTATGGGACGTCTTCGACGGTGCTGTCATGGTCGTCTCCCCGGCGACCCTGCGACCGTCGCTGGTCTTGGGGTCAACACTCTGTGATGTTGCGGTCGCAGCTACTCCGGATGATCAGGATGTTGCCGCTCCCGTTGCGACGCTCCGTAACCCTATGCGGCTCGCGGGCCGACAGTCCAGATTTCAACTACGAATACCCCGTTAGCAGCAGTGGTCTTGATAAAATCGAGACCAGTCAACGCACAGTACGATTCGCTGCTCGCAGGATGTGCGGACTGTCCACTCAGTACGTCACCAAGAGCGACACGGCCGTTGCACAACAGAGGGTGGCCACCACCGCGGGTAGAACGGGTTTCAGTGCGGGCGGCTCGGGGTCCGTGCGGAGTGATCGCTCCCGGTGCCGGCCGACCCCCGCGAGCGCCAGCGCGGTGAGGGTTGCGAACGCCGCCGGGACGATGTCCCATGCGCCTTCGTTGCGCACCGCGGCACCCAGCAGCAGCACCGCGCACGCGGCGGCCGACAGCGCGGTGCGGCGCCACGCGAGGCCGGTGCGTTCGGGCTGGGCACCGTTGGCGAAGGGCCGGCTCACGACACGATCACCAGCACGACGGCGGCCGCCATCAGCAGGAACACACCCACGGTGAGCACCAGGATCATCGAGCTGCGGGCCAGTGGCTGCCCGGCGCGCATGGCGATCTGCACGCGCCGCCAGCGCGGGTAAGCGCCGGCCGCGAGGATCGCCGCGAGCACCACGCAAAGCCCGGCGAGCACGGAGCTCATCGCCACGGGACTTGGGACCAGTTGGTGGACCGCGACGCCGCCCGCGAGCAGACCCAGGGCCGTGCGCAGCCACGCGAGGAACGTCCGCTCGTTGGCGAGGGTGAACCGGTAGTCCGGTTCGGTGCCACCGCTGTGGGGGCCGATGCTGGGTGGTTCGCCGTGGGGCGGGTCGAGCTTCTCTTCCGACACTGTCCGGACGTTAGTCGTGGTCCGCGGCGGGCGCTTCGGGCTTGGCGTGGGCGAAGACCCACCACCGCAGCACGGCGAACCGAACGACCCCGCCGATGAAGCTGGCGGCCAGCAGGCTGGCCGTTTCCTCCCACGCCGTCGGGTGGCTGACCACCGCGTCGAGGGTGGCCAGGACGATCGAGCCGTACCCGGCGTAGAAGACGAACGTGAGGAAGTCCTGCAAGTGGCGCTGGCCGGCCTTGCTCGCGCGCCCGGCGAACGTGACGCGGCGGTGGAACTCGGTGTTGCCGACCGTGGTGAGCGCGATGGCCACCAGATTCGCCCACTGCGAGCCGAGTTCGGGGCGCAGGACCAGGAAGAGCACGGCCTGCAGGCCCGTGGTGACACCGCCGGCGACGAGGTACCAGGCGGCGTGTCCGCCGAGCTCGTGGTCCTCGTGGTGACGCTGCGGGTCCCGGTGGAAAAGCGGCGGCCGGGGCGTCCACCTGGTGGTGGTCATGATCCTGACGCTACCTCTGCTTCACAAACTTGTGAACCTGATGAAGCCGATGAACACTTGTGATCCCGCCGACAGGGACCCGGCTCCTTTGGTTCAGCCCACCCGGCGCGCCGGCTATTCCGTGTTCTCGGGTGTTCGCGCGCACCCGCGCCCGCGTGTGGGCAGAACGCCCGGTTTTCAAACGTGTTTGTGACCGGTCCCACGGCTGCCCGGTGTGGGCGCCGCTCACGCTGCGCTGCCGAACGGGCGCCCCTAGCGTGAAAACCCATCGCATCCGACCGCGACGAAGGGAAGGCCGAAGATGCTGACCGTAACCGAAGCCGCCGCCGAGGCGATCTCCGCGCTGACGGCTCAACAGGGCGCTGAGGAGAGCGGGCTGCGCTTCGCCCTCCAGAGCGTGAAGGAGGGCGAGGGCGCTCAGCTCGCGCTTTCCGTCGCCCCCTCTCCCCAGGACGGCGACCGCGTAGTGGGCACCGACGCCGGCGCGAAGGTCTTCCTCGAACCCCAGGCCGCCGCCCTCCTGGACGACAAGGTCCTCGACGTCCAGCAGGACGAAACCGGCGACGTGGCCTTTGCGGTGCTTCCTCAGCAGAGCTGAATCTTTGGCGTCGGCTCCGCCGCCGCGTGCGAGATCGCCTTTGAGCCGGCTCCTTCCCGGTCGACACGGTCGGCCCGGGGGGCCGCCCATGTCGACCGGGAAGAAACCGGCGCGATCTCGCGCTGTGGTCGGCCGGGTGACTGGCCCGGTTGGCATCTTTGGGCCCGGTTTCGCCGGGGCGTGCGAGATCGCTGTGTTGTCGGCCTCGACTGGGCCGGCGCGTGCGAGATCGCCTTTGAGCCGATCTCGCGCTGTGGTCGGCCGGGAACCTGGCCCGGTTAGCGTTTATGGCCCTGGCTCCGCCGGTGCGGCGAGATCGCGCCAGCGAGCGAGCGGCGCGACCGACCTCCTGAGCGACTCAGCTACGTACCCGAACCGCCACGCGGGTGACCACAGCGCGAGATCGCGCCGGCTTCCGGATGGGGCGGTGCGATCGGCCCCCGGCCGATCCGAC
>NZ_JBFBAE010000048.1:0-37614 GCF_040689465.1 Amycolatopsis sp. NPDC051373
CCCCCCCCCCCCCCCCCCCCGCCCAGCCCCCGCCGCCCGGCCCGCCCGGCGTCAGCGGGGGCCCCCCCGCGGGCGGCGCGGCCGGGCCCCCCCCCGGGCCCGCCGGCGGCACGGGGGGCGAAGCAGGCGCGGCAGAAGGCCGCGCGCTGCGTGGCGGTGCCAGTGCGCGGTCCGGCTTCGGTGGTCTGAACGCCGTCGCGGCCGAAGAAGCCGCTGCCGCGCGGGGCGCCGCCGGGAGCCGTGGGACGGCGATGGGACCCGCGGGCGCCGCAGGCCGCCGCGGGGAAGAAGAGGAGGACGCCGAGCACCGCCGTCCCGACTTCCTCGTCGAACCCGACCCGGACGCCCTCTTCGGCACCGACCAGCGGACGATCCCGCCGGTCATCGGCGAGTGACGGCGGTGGCCGGACGGGTCGACGTGCCGCTGGAGGCACTCGCGGCGCTCGCCGAGCGCGAGCAGGTCGGCTCGTTGCACGTGACGCTGCGCCCCGAACCGGTGTGGCTGTCGGACCTCGAACGCGAGGAGGCCGCCAAGCGGATCGACGACGCGCTCGCCGTGGCCGGCCTCGTCGACCGGCGCGGCCGCGCCACCGTCGAGTTCCTCGACTGGCTGCCGCTGCTGTCGCGGCCGGCGGAGGAGTACTACGGCTGGGTCGCCACGGGCGGGCGCACCTATGGCGTGCTCGTCGCCGCGAGCGGGCTGCAGGCGGTGCTCGCCGTGTCCGACGGCGAGCACGTGGGCGTGCAGGAGATCGACCGGCAGCTGCTGGTCGAGACGCTCGTGGAGCAGCTCCCGGTCGTCGGGGCCGGTGGCGGCGTCCCGCGTTCGGTCCGCGTCTCCGACCTCGCGGACGCCGCGCACCGCGGCGAGGACGCGTACCCGCTCGAACCCGAGCTGGCCGACGTCGTCAGCCTGGTGCAGCGCCCGGTCCACGGCAGCGGCGAGCTGTACGTCGCCCGCCGCGACGAAGTCGGCCGCCGCCTGTGCGCGGCCGAACCCCTGCACTACGCCGATACCGACTGGGGCCGCTACCTCAGCCACACCGCCGGCTCCGGCGCCGACGCCGTGATCCACCTCGGCCCCGCCACGCCCGCCCAGCTGTGCCGTGCGCTGCGGGAGCTGGCCGCGGACCTGCTCTGACCCGCCGGAAGGCTCCGTCGAAAAGGACGTGCCGTGCCTGGACTGCACCCCGAGACCACCCCGTACCGCACCGGAATGCTCGACGTCGGCGACGGCCACGCCGTGTACTGGGAGGAGTGCGGCAACCCCGCCGGAAAACCCGCCCTCGTCGTGCACGGCGGGCCCGGCAGCGGCTGCCTGCCGGCGCACCGGCGGTTCTTCGACCCCGATCGCTACCGTGTGGTGCTGTTCGACCAGCGCGGCTGCGGGCGCAGCACACCGCACGCGGGCGAACCCGTCGCCGACCTCTCGGCCAACACCACCCCGCACCTGCTCGCCGACATGGAACTGCTGCGGACGACGCTCGGCATCGGCACCTGGCTCCTGTTCGGCGGGTCCTGGGGGTCGGCGCTCTCGCTGCTGTACGCCGAACGCCACCCGGAGCGCGTCAGCGAGCTCGTGCTCCTCGGCTTGGCCACCGACCGGCAGGCCGAGCTGGACCTGCTCACGCGCGGGCTCGGCGCGGTGTTCCCGACGGCGTTCGCGAAGTTCCGCGCCGGCGTACCGGAGGCCGAGCGCGACGGTGATCTGGCCGGGGCGTACCACCGCCTGCTGATAAATCCCGACCCCGCCGTCCACGAAGCCGCCGCCCGGCGCTGGTGCGAGTGGGAAGACGCGATGCTCTCGATCGAACCGGCGGCGTCGCGGTTCACCGACCCCGCCTACCGGCTGGCGTTCGCGCGGCTCGTCACGCACTACTTCGCCAACGGCTGCTTCAGCGAGGACGGCGCCATCCTGCGCGACGCCGACCGGCTCGCGGGGATCCCGGCGGCGCTGGTCCAGGGCTCGCTCGACCTCGGCAACCTGGCCGGCACGCCGTGGCTGCTGGAACGGGCGCTGCCGGGCGCGCAGCTCCGGCTCGTCGGCGACTCCGGGCACACCACGGCCACCGGCTCGCTCAGCGAGGTCCTCGTCGGCGTGCTCGACCGGTTCGCCCGGTCCTGAGCTCCCCGAAGGTCTGGAACACCGGGAAGTTCCGCGCGGTGCCCCGCCCCGTCTCGGGGCACCGCGCGACCCCGGTCTCGAGGGGCTGCGGCCTGCTACGGGATGAGAAGGGCAGGCGCACCCTCGTTCGCCTGTGCCTCCACCGCCCGCGCGGCGCGGGTGGTCTCGGCCAGCTGCAGGCCGGTCACGCGCGGCGGCACGCGATCGAGGTTCCACTCGGCCAGCAGCAGCGCCACCTTCGCCTGCATCTCCGTGCGCAGGCGAAGGAACGAGTCGGCCGGGTCGGCGCCCACCTCGCCGAGCAGCAGCCACCACGCCCACGCGGCGGCCCCCGCGTTCGCGACGAAGTCCGGGATCACCGCGACACCCCGTGCGGACAGCGAAGCCTCGGCTTCGGACGTCGTCGCCGCGTTCGCGGCCTCCACCACGACTTTGGCCTTCACGAGGTTCTCGTTGTCCACGCGCAGCGCGTAGGAGATCGCGGCCGGCACGAGGATGTCGGCGTCGGTCGCCACGACCGCCTCGCGCGGCAGGGTGCGGACGCCTTCGGGCAGCCGCGAGCGGTCCACCTCGCCGAAGCGGTCGCGCAGGTCGAGCAGCGCCGGCACGTCGAGACCCTCGGGGTCGTACAGCGTGCCCGCCGCGTCGGCCACGGCGACGACCTTCACGCCGGCTTCGTGCAGGTACCACGCGGCGCCGCCGCCCATGGTGCCGATGCCCTGGATCGCGACGGTCGTTTCGGCCGCGTCCCAGCCCCACGCCGAGGCGGCGCCCAGGCAGGCCTGCGCCACGCCGTAGCCGCCGATCACGTCACCCAGCAGCAGACCGCCGGGCACGGGCGCGTTGAGCCCGGCCTGCACGCGCCGCAGCGTGCGCTCGGGATCGGCCGAACGGTGGAACGCGGCGTGGTAGGACTGCTGCAGCCCGAGCTTCTCGAACACGGAGTCGATGAGGTGCTGCGGCACGCCGAGGTCCTCGGCGGTCACCCAGCTGGCGTCGAGCCACGGGCGCAGGAACTCGCAGAACCGCGTGAGCACGCCGAACGCCCGTGGGTCCTTGGGGTCGAAGTCGATGCCGCCCTTGGCACCGCCGACGGGGAGGTTGAACGTGGCCGTCTTGTTCGCCATCCCGCGGGCGAGGTCCTCGACCTCGCCCATCGTGCAGCCCGCCCGCATCCGCGTGCCGCCCGTGGCGACGCCGGACACCAGGCTGTGCACGACCAGGTAGCCGTGCGCGCCGGTGACGGGGTCGGTCCACGTCAGCCTCATCAACGGTTCGGCGTTCTGCGGAAGCATCGAGCCACTCACCTCCAAGAGTCGGGGGCGGCCCTGCTCGACCGCCGCTTTCGAGGGTGCGGTCGCGACCGCCTTCGCGTCCAGTTAACGAAGCTGCACGAAGTTGTTTAGGGTTTCTGCATGGAGCTTTCGTTGCACCGCCTGCGGATGCTCCGGGAGCTGCGGCGCCGGGGGACGGTCACCGCTGCCGCGGTGTCGCTGCACTACACGGCTTCGGCCGTGTCGCAGCAGCTGGCGCAGCTCGAACGGGACGTGGGCGCGAAGTTGTTCGAACGACTGGGCCGGCGCGTGCAGCTCACCGAGCTCGGCGTGCTGCTCACCGAGCACGCCGAGGAGATCCTGGGCTCGGTCGAGCGCGCGACGCTGGCGCTGGAGGAAGCGCAGGGCTCGATGTCGGCGCGCCTCATCGCCGGGGTGTGGGCTTCGGTCGCGTCCGGATTGCTGCCCTCGGCGCTCACCGCGCTCGCCGCCGAGTATCCCGGGATCCAGCTGAAGACGCGGGAGCTGGCCCCCGAGGACACCGCGGAGGCGGTGCGCGACGGCACGCTCGACCTGTCGTTCGTGATCGACTACTCCGACGCGCCGACGAGGTGGGACAACGGGCTGGAACGCGCGGTGGTGGCCATCGAACGGCTGCACGCGGCGGTGCCGGCGGGCGCGTTCCCCGCCGGTTCGGTGTCGCTCGACGAGCTGGCCGAGCACCCGTGGATTCTCGCGAGCCCGAAGTCGCACTTCGGCCGCGCGATGCGCATGGCGTGCCACCGCCACGGCTTCTCGCCGAAGATCAACCACGAGGTCGAGGAGCAGTCCACGGCCATGGCCATGGTGGGCGCCGGCCTGGGGGTCACGCTCGTGTCCGACCTCGGGCTGCGGCTGCTGCGGCCGCCGGGCATAGACGTGGTCACGCTGACGACGCCGCTGCTGCGCACGGTGTCGATCGCCTACCGGCGCACCGAGATCCGGCGCCCGGCGTTGCATCTCGTGATCGGGGCCGTGCAGTCCGCGGCCGCGGAGCTCGGATTGGGCACCGAACCTGCCCTGCCCTGATCATCCGGACGGAGCAGCGCGGCGGAACTTCAGGACAAACGCCCAGGTCAGGAGTCCTTACGAGATTCTTGTGGATCTCGCACGCGTTCGCGGGCACCTGATTTTGTCGGACCCTCCGTGTAGCGTCCGAAGGCGAGAGGTCCCACCCCGCGGACCTCCTTGACTCGGACGGCGAACGATGACTGCGGTGCACGATTTTCCGGAGAAGTCCGGAAGTGCGTCGAACCTGACCGCACGGGTGCTTTCGGACCGCGCGGCCGGGGAGGCGTACGTCGCCTCGGTGTGTTTCAAGCACGGCCCACCGAGACTGCTGGGCGTGGAACTCGAGTTCACGGTGCACCACACCGAGGACCCGGCCCGCCCGCTCGATCCCGATGTCCTGGCCACGGCGCTCGGCCCGCACACCCCGCGGACACTGCGCCCCGACAGTCCGGCCACCCCGCTCCCGGCAGGCTCTCCCGTGAGCCTCGAGCCCGGGTGCCAGGTGGAGATCTCCGCTCTTCCTCAGGCCTCGCTGCCAGATCTGCTCGCAGCCGTCTCGGCCGACCTCTCCCATCTCGTCAGCCTGCTGGCCCGGCACGGACTCGTGCTCGGCGAGTCGGGCATCGACGCCCACCGCCGGCCCCGGCGCGCCCTGCGCACTCCTCGCTACGCCGCGATGGAGCGCCGGTTCGAGCCGATCGGCGAAGGCGGGATCACCATGATGTGCAGCACCGCCGGGCTGCAGATCTGCGTGGACACGGGAGAAGCCGACCAGGTCGCGGCGCGCTGGGAGGCGGCCCACGTGATGGGGCCGCCACTGCTCGCCGCGTTCGCCAATTCCCGGGTGCACGCCGGTCGCGACACGGGCCTCGAGTCCGCGCGCTGGCTCGCGGTGCTCAAGACCGAACCGGTTCGGACCCATTCGGCCGAGCCCGGTCCAGACCCCGCCGCCGACTGGGGCCGGCGGATGATGGACACGCCGTTGATGGTGCTGCCCCGCGGCGAGCGGCCGTGGGACGCGCCGGACGGGCTCACGTTCGCCGACTGGATCGACGGCCGCGGTGCGGCCGGGGTGCTGCGCCGCCCGACGGCGGAGGACCTCGACTACCACCTCACCACGATGTTCACCCCGGTGCGGCCCCACGGGTACCTGGAAATCCGGTACCTCGACGCCCAGCCGCCCGGCGAGTGGCTGCCCCCGGTCGCCCTCGTCTGGGCCCTGCTCGCCAGCCCGTCCACAGTGGACGAGGTGCGCCGGTTGTGCGCGCCGGTGGCGGGCCGCTGGGTCGACGCCGCGACCCGGGGCCTTGCCGACGACGCCATCGCCGCCGTCGCGCGCAAGCTCGTGGAGCTCGGCATCGCCGAGCTGCCCGCCACGGGCCTGCCGGCCGCAACCATCACGGAGATCACCGAGAGCGTGCGCACACGCGTGAACGGATCGAGGAGTCAGGAGCGATGAGCGTTACCCCGGAGCACAACCCGCTGCTGGAGCTGAGCCCGCAGAACCTGCGGGCCCACGCGGCCGAGTCCCTCACCCGGGCACGGGCGCGCAGCGTCGTCCTCACCGACGCCGTCGACGACGAGGACCTGGTCCGCCAGCACTCGAAGCTGATGTCGCCGCTGGTCTGGGACCTCGCGCACATCGGCAGCCAGGAAGAGCTGTGGCTGGTCCGCGACGTGGGCGGGCGCGAGCCGCTGCGCCCGGACATCGACGACCTCTACGACGCGTTCCAGCACGCGCGCGCCGACCGGCCGGCCCTGCCGCTGCTCGGCCCGGCCGAGGCCCGCGCCTACGTGCGCGAAGTCCGTGAGAAGGCGTTCGACGTTCTGGAGACCGCGCCGCTGGAGGGCAGCCGGCTCACCGAGAGCGCGTTCGCGTTCGGCATGATCACCCAGCACGAGCAGCAGCACGACGAGACCATGCTGGCCACTCACCAGCTGCGCAAGGGCGAGCCGGTGCTGCACGCGCCGGAGCCGCCGCCCGCGCGGGCGGGCCGGCTGCCCGCCGAGGTCTTCGTGCCGGCCGGCCGCTTCACCATGGGCACCACGGCCGAGCCGTGGGCGCTGGACAACGAGCGCCCGGCCCACGAGATCGACGTGCCGGCGTATTTCCTCGACACCGGCGCGGTCACGTGTGGGGCCTACGTCGAGTTCCTCGAGTCCGGTGGCTACGACGAGCGGCGGTTCTGGAGCGAGCCCGGCTGGGCGTATCGCCAAGAGCACGACATCACGGCGCCGCGCTTCTGGCACCGCGAGCCGGGTGGCTGGTGGCGCACGCGGTTCGGTGTCCACGAGCCGGTGCCCGTGAACGAGCCCGTGGTGCACGTGTCGTACTACGAGGCCGAGGCGTACGCCGCGTGGGCGGGCAAGCGGCTGCCCACCGAGGCGGAGTGGGAGAAGGCCGCGCGCCACGACCCGGCGACGGGCCGTTCGCGGCGCTTCCCCTGGGGCGACGAGGAACCGACGGCCGAGCACGCCAACCTCGGGCAGCGCCACCTGCGCGCGGCCGAGGCCGGGGCGTACCCGGCCGGGGCGTCGCCGCTGGGCGTGTACCAGCTGATCGGCGACGTGTGGGAGTGGACGAGCACCGACCTCCACGGCTACCCGGGGTTCGCGGCGTTCCCGTACCGGGAGTACTCGGAGGTGTTCTTCGGCCCGGAGTACAAGGTGCTGCGCGGGGGTTCGTTCGGCACGGACTCGGCGGCGATCCGCGGCACGTTCCGCAATTGGGACTACCCGATCCGGCGGCAGATCTTCTCCGGCTTCCGCTGCGCCCGTGACGCCCGGCCCGGCGAGGTGAGCTGAACGGCATGTGCCGGCACCTCGCGTACCTCGGCGCGCCGATCTCGCCCGCAGAACTCGTGTTCGCTGCGCCCCACGCGCTGCTCGTGCAGTCGTACGCGCCGCTCGACATGCGCGGCGGCGGCTCGGTCAACGCCGATGGTTTCGGCCTCGGCTGGTACCCCGAGTCCGGAGGCGCGCCGCAGCGCTACCGGCGCGAGTCTCCACTGTGGACGGACCAGACGCTGCCCGCGCTGGCCGCCTCGGTCTCGACCACCGCGTTCGTCGCCGCGGTCCGCAACGGCACCACCGGAATGCCGGTGACCGAGGCGGCCGCGGCGCCGTTCACCGACGGGCGGTGGCTGTTCAGCCACAACGGCGTGGTCCGCGGCTGGCCCGGTTCGATGGCCGGGCTGGCGAAGTCCCTCGACGTCACCGAGCTGCTCACGCTCGAGGCGCCGACCGACGCGGCGCTGCTGTGGGCGCTGCTGCGCGCCCGGCTTCGGGACGGAGCCGACCCGCTGGCCGCGGTCACCGACCTGATCGCCGAGGTCGAGGCCGCGGCCCCGGGTTCGCGGCTGAACTTCCTGCTGACCGACGGCGCCACGCTGATCGGCACCACGTGGACGCACTCGCTGTCGGTGCGGTCCGTGACCGGCGGTGTGGTGCTGGCGTCCGAGCCGTGTGACCCGGACCCGGCCTGGACCCCCGTTCCCGATCGCCACGCCGTGCGCGTCACCGCAGCCGGCGTCGAACTTCTTCCTCTGACCCTGGATCGGAGCACCACCTCATGACGGAAGTGGATCTCGAAAGCCATCGCCGCGACGTCGCGGGCGAGCTTCGCGCGGACGTGCGAGCGGGCCTGACGGCGGAGCAGAAGTGGTTGCCGCCCAAGTGGTTCTACGACGCCGAGGGCAGCGAGCTGTTCGAGAAGATCACCGAGCTGCCCGAGTACTACCCGACCCGCAGCGAGCGCGAGGTGCTCGCCGGGCGGGCCGGTGACGTCGCTCGGCTCACCGACGCGCACACGCTCGTCGAGCTGGGTTCCGGGTCCAGCGAGAAGACGAGGCTGCTGCTCGACGCGTTGACCGAGCACGGCACGCTCGAGTCGTTCGTGCCCCTGGACGTCTCGGAGTCGGCGCTGGCCGAAGCCGCCGAAGCGATCGCCGCGGACTACCCGAAATTGGAGGTGCGCGGCGTCGTCGGCGACTTCACCCAGCACCTGAACCTGCTGCCGGGCACCTCGCCACGCGTGGTGGCGTTCCTCGGCGGGACGATCGGCAACTTCCTGCCCGACGAGCGCGCCGTGTTCCTGCGCTCGGTGCGCGACGTGCTCGACGAGGGCGAGTGGCTCCTGCTGGGCACCGACCTCGTGAAGGACCGCGAAACGCTGGAGCGCGCCTACGACGACGCGGCCGGAGTCACCGCCGCCTTCAACGGCAACGTGCTCCGGGTCATCAACTCCCGGCTGGGGGCGAACTTCGACCTCGACACCTTCGAGCACGTTTCGCACTGGAACGCCGAGGACGAGTGGATCGAGATGTGGCTGCGCGCGCGTCGCGAGGTCACCGTCGACATCCCGGGTGCAGACCTGCAGGTGCACTTCGCCGCGGGCGAGCACATCCGCACAGAGATCTCGGCGAAGTTCCGCCGCACGGGCGTCGAGGCGGAGCTGGCCGCTGCCGGGTTCGCCGTCGAGCGCTGGTGGACGGACTCCCAGGACCGGTTCGGGGTGAGTTTGGCAAGATCTGTGCGTGCGTAACCCCCTCGAGCCCTTCGCTCGCAAGCTCGGTACCCGGCCCTTCGTGATGACGCTGTCGCGCGGCATCATCTGGACCGACCAGAAGCTGCACCGCTTCTTCGGGGGGCGGGTGAGCCTGGTCGGCATCGCGGGCCTGCCGTCGCTGCGGCTGACCACGACCGGGCGCAAGAGCGGGCTGCCGCGCAGCACGAACCTGCTGTACTTCCCGCACGGCGACGACTTCGTGCTCACGGGCTCGAACTGGGGCCGGCCGAACAACCCGGCTTGGACCTACAACCTGCGCGCGGATCCCAAAGCGACGGTCGGGATCCGCGCGCGGGTCGTGGAGGTCAAGGCCCGGGAGCTGGAAGGTGCGGAGTACGACCGCATGTGGTCCGAGCTGCTCGCGTTCTGGCCGGGCTACGAGATGGAACGCGTCGCGGCCGGGCGGCCGTTGCCGGTGTTCGTGTTGTCGCGAAGGTGACGGCGTAGGACAGACCGCGCCCCAAAAACGGGCATAACGGGGCAGAGCTCTTGTCAGGTGTGTGCGGATACGTGAAAGTGTTCGCCAGAAGTTCACCTGAGGGGAGTTGCCGGTGCGGCGGTGGCGCTGGGCGGCGGTGGCCGGTCTGGTCGTGGTCGCCGCCGGCGTCGTGGTGGTCGTCGTCGACCCGGCCGGACCGGATGCCGAGGCCGGGCCGATCGTGGTGTCGCGGTCGGGGTGCGGTGCGGGCTGGGTGGCGCCGCCCCCGGGCCCGCAGACGCTACAGGTGCGCAACACCGGCGCGGTGACCATGGAGGTCGAAGTCGTCGATCCCGGCACCGGCACCGTGTTCGGCGAGCTGGAGGGCGTGGGGTCCGGCACCACGCGAGCTCTGCCGGTGAACTTGGCCGACGGCGCGTACGCGCTGCGGTGCGCGCCGGAGGACGGCACTCCGTTCGTCGGGCCGGCGGTCCGCGTGAGCGGCGGCGCGCAGCGGCCCGGGCCCGCGGTCGTGCCCGTGACCAACGCCGACCTGCTGGAACCGCTGGAGAAGTACCACCGGTATGTGGCCGAAGGGCTCACTACACTGGCCGGGCAGACGGCCGCGCTCGACAACGCCGTCCACAGTGGAGACCGCGAGGCGAGCGAACGGGCCTGGCTCCGCGCACACCTGACCTACGAACGGCTCGGCGCGGCCTACGACGCTTTCGGCGACGCCGACGCGGCCGTCAACGGCATCACGGCGGGCCTGGCCGGCGGCGCGGCGGATCCGGGGTTCACCGGGTTCCACCGTCTCGAGAACGGCTTGTGGCACAACGAGGATCCGGCCGCGCTGGAGCCGGTGGCCAGACAGCTCGACACGGATGTGCGGCAGCTGCGCGCGGCGTTCGGCGACGCGCAGGTCGACCAGAACGACCTCGGCCTGCGCGCCCACGAGATCATGGAAAACACGCTGCAGTTCGAGCTCACCGGCCGCACCGACTACGGCAGCGGGAGCACACTCGCCACGGCCCAGGCCAACATCACCGGCACGCGCGCCGTGCTCGACGTGCTGCGGCCGTTGCTCGTCACCCGCTTCCCGGGGCTGGCGGACCTCGACGCGTGGCTCGATCGCACCGAACGCGATCTGCACTCGGCACCAGGCACGTCTCTGGCGAACCTGACGCAGGCCCGGCGCGAGAAGATCAACGCCGACGTCGCCGAGCTCACCGAGCGCCTCGCGCCGATCGCGGCGATCGCGGAACCGAGGAGGATCTCGTGACGTTCGGGCGGCGTGCGTTCTTGCGCGGGGCCGCGGCCGCCGGAGCCGGAGCGGGGCTCGTGGGCCTTGCCGGGAGTGCGTCGGCGACCGGGCCGGTGCCGTTCCACGGACCGCGCCAGGCTGCCGTACTCGCCGAGCCTGCGCGGCATTCGATCGTCGCGGCGTTCGACGTGGTGGCGGAGAACCGCCACGAGCTGACCGACCTGCTGCGCGAGCTGACCGGTCGCGCCGCGTTCCTCACCGCGGGCGGCGCACCGGCCGCGCTGGGGATCACCGGCCCGCCCGCCGACTCCGGCGTGCTCGGGCCCGAGGTGCCGGCGGGGGAGCTGGCGGTGCTGGTGGGCGTGGGCTCGTCGCTGTTCGACGACCGCTACGGCCTCGCCGCCCGCAAGCCGGCCAAGCTCAAGCCGATGCCGGTGTTCCCCGACGACGCCCTCGACCCGCGATGGTGCCACGGCGACCTGAGCCTGGTCCTCACCGCGGCCGAGCCCGACACCGTGCTGCACGCCCTGCGCGACCTCACCCGGGCCACGCGCGGCGGCATGCAAGTGCGCTGGAAGATCGACGGCTTCACCTCACCGCCGCGCCCGGCCGGCACACCCCGCAACCTCCTGGGGTTCAAGGACGGCACCGCCAACCCCCAGCCGTCCGAACTGGACCGTCTGGTGTGGACGGACGACGGCGGCAGCTACCAGGTCGTGCGGCTCATCCGGATGCTCGTGGAGTTCTGGGACCGGGTATCGCTGTCGGAGCAGGAGAACATGATCGGCCGGCGCCGCGACACCGGCGCGCCGCTCGACGGCGCCGGCGAACTCGACGTGCCGCGCTACGCGGAAGACCCCGTCGGCACCGTGATCCCGCTGACCAGCCACATCCGCCTCGCCAACCCGCGCACCCCGCGGACCGACGGCGAGCGGATCCTGCGGCGCGCGGTGAACTACGACCGCGGGGTGGACACCAACGGCAACCTCGACATGGGCCTGGTGTTCACCTGCTACCAGCGTGACCTCGAAAGCCAGTTCGAGGCGGTGCAGAAGCGGCTCGAAGGCGAGCCGCTCACGGACTACGTCTCGCCGTTCGGGGGCGGGTACTTCTACCTGCTCCCCGGCGTGACGGATCCGGCCGACCACTACGGCCGGACGTTGCTGGGATGAGCGGGAAGGGGCAGGTCGTGGGCAGGAGCAGGAGAAGGACCGCGCTGGCGGCCGGGGCGCTGGGCACGGCCGTGCTGATGGCGGCGGCGTGTGCGAGCAGCGCCGCGTCGCCGGCGGTGCCGGACAAGGCTGTGGACGCGGCGAGTTTCCCGACGACGTCACCGATCAAGCACGTCGTGGTGATCTTCGGCGAGAACATCTCGTTCGACCACTACTTCGGCACCTACCCGGACGCCACCAACGAGAACGGCACCCCGTTCCACGCTTTACCGCACACGCCGAAGGTCAACGGGTTGGACCACAGGCTGCTCACGGACAACCCCAACTCCTACAACCCGAAACGTCTCGGCCCCGACCAGGCGCTGACGTGCGACCAGGCCCACGACTACAACAAGGAACAGGCCGCCTTCAACGGCGGGAAGATGGACAAGTTCGTCGAGAACACCGAGAAGGACAAGTGCACGGGCCAGCCCGTGCTGTTCGGTGAGCCCGGCCTGGTGATGGACTACTTCGACGGCAACACCGTCACCGCGATGTGGAACTACGCCCAGCACTACGCGCTCAATGACAACTCGTTCGACGCCGTTTTCGGCCCGTCCAGCCCCGGCGCGATCAACCTGATCTCCGGCCAGACCCACGGCCTGCAGCCCGTGGACTCGGTCACGGGCGAGCCGAAGGTCGACCCGAACACCGCCGCCTCACCCGACGAGCACGGCGTCGGCACGATGATCACCGACCCCGACCCGGCTTTCGACGACTGCTCCGACAAGAACCACACCGCGACCGACAACCTCGGTGCCTTCCAGGGCCGCAACGTCGGTGACCTGCTCAACGCCAAGCACGTCACGTGGGGCTGGTTCGAGGGCGGCTTCAAGCCCACCGGCGCGGCCGGCGGATACGCGGTCTGCGGCACCCAGCACCCGAACGTCGGCGGGCAGGCCGCCGTGGACTACAGCCCGCACCACGAGCCGTTCCAGTACTACGAGTCGACCGCCAATGCGAAGCACCTGCCGCCGAGCTCGCTCCACGCCGTGGGCCAGACCGACCAGGCCAACCACCAGTACGACGTGAGCGACTTCGACGACGCGCTGCGCGCCGGCACCATGCCCGCGGTCAGCTTCCTCAAGGCACCGTCCTACCAGGACGGTCACGCCGGCTACTCCGACCCGATTGACGAGCAGGCGTTCGTGGTCTCGGAGATCAACCGCATCCAGTCCTCGCCGCACTGGCGCGACACCGCGATCGTGCTCGCCTACGACGACTCCGACGGCTGGTACGACCACGTGCCCGCGAAGATCGTGAACGGCTCGCACGACTCCGCCCAGGACTCGCCGGTGTGCACCTCGCACCCGGTACGCCTCGGCGGCTACGCCGACCGCTGCGGCTACGGCCCACGCCTGCCGCTGCTGGTGATCTCGCCCTACAGCCGGGCGAACCACGTCGACCACACCATGACCGACCAGACGTCGGTGCTGCGGTTCATCGAGGACAACTGGCGCCTCGGCCGCATCGGCGACGGCTCGTTCGACGCCCTGGCCGCGCCCCTGACCGGGATGTTCGACTTCTCGCACCCGAGCGCGAAGCCGCTGAAGCTCGATCCGAAAACGGGTGCCGTGGTCCGCTGAGGCGCAGCGGTCGGCTGGTGAAACGGCGAAGGCCGCTCCGGAAGATTCCGGAGCGGCCTTCGCGCGTCGTTCCCTGTGGATCAGGCGTTGGTCATCTTGCGCAGCACGTACTGCAGGATGCCGCCGTTGCGGTAGTAGTCGGCCTCGCCCGGGGTGTCGATGCGGACGTCGGCGTCGAACTCGACCGTGGTGCCGTCGGCCTTGGTGGCGGTGACGTGCACCGTGCGCGGGGTCTCACCGTCGTTGAGCTGGGTGATGCCGGAGATGTCGAACGTCTCCGTGCCGTCCAGCTTCAGCGACGCGGCCGACTCACCGGCCGGGAACTGCAGCGGGATCACGCCCATGCCGATGAGGTTCGAGCGGTGGATGCGCTCGAACGACTCGGTGATCACCGCGCGCACGCCCAGCAGCGAGGTGCCCTTGGCCGCCCAGTCACGCGACGAGCCCGAGCCGTACTCCTTGCCGCCCAGCACGACCAGCGGGGTGCCCTGCGCCGCGTAGTTCTGGGCCGCGTCGTAGATGAACGCCTGCGGGGCGCCGTCCTGGGTGAAGTCGCGGGTGTAGCCGCCCTGCACGTCGTCCAGCAGCTGGTTGCGCAGCCGGATGTTCGCGAAGGTGCCGCGGATCATGACCTCGTGGTTGCCGCGGCGCGAGCCGTAGGAGTTGAAGTCCTTGCGCTCGATGCCGTGCTCGCTCAGGTACTTGCCGGCCGGGGTGTCGGCCTTGATCGCACCGGCGGGGGAGATGTGGTCGGTGGTGACCGAGTCGCCCAGCTTCGCCAGCACGCGCGCGCCGGAGATGTCGGTGACCGGCGCCGGCTCGGCCTGCATGCCCTCGAAGTACGGGGGCTTGCGGACGTAGGTGGACTCGGCGTCCCACTCGAAGGTCTTGCCCTCGGGGGTGGGCAGGGCCTTCCAGCGCTCGCCGCCGTCGAAGACGTCGGCGTAGTCCTTGGCGAACATCTCCTGCGTGATCGAGGAGTCGATGGTCTCCTGGATCTCCTGCGGCGTCGGCCAGATGTCCTTCAAGAAGACGTCGTTGCCGTCGGTGTCCTGGCCCAGCGGCTGGTTCTCGAAGTCGAAGTCCATCGTGCCGGCCAGGGCGTAGGCGATGACCAGCGGCGGCGACGCGAGGTAGTTCATCTTCACGTCGGGGTTGATGCGGCCTTCGAAGTTCCGGTTGCCCGAGAGCACCGAGACGGCGGTGAGGTCGTTCTCCTGGATCGCGGCCGAGATCTCGTCCGACAGCGGGCCGGAGTTGCCGATGCAGGTGGTGCAGCCGTAGCCGACCAGGTGGTAGCCCAGCTTCTCCAGGTACGGCCACAGGCCGGCCTTGTTGTAGTAGTCGGTGACGACCTGCGAGCCCGGTGCCATCGACGTCTTGACCCACGGCTTGACCGCGAGGCCCTTGTCCACCGCGTTGCGGGCGAGCAGCGCCGCGCCCAGCATCACCGACGGGTTCGAGGTGTTGGTGCATGAGGTGATCGAGGCGATCACCACGGCGCCGTGGTCGAGCACGAACTCGCCGCGCTCGGCCGACTTCACCGTGATCGGCTTGGTCGGACGGCCCGAGGCGCCGTTGGCGGCCGACTGCACCGGCACGGCGTCTTCGTCGGCGAACGACAGCGAAGCCGGGTCGCTCGCCGGGAAGGTCTCCTCGATGGTCTCGTCGACCTTGGTGTGCGGCGCCGGGTACTGCTCCTCCACGTAGTCGTGCACCGACTTGCGGAAGGAGTTCTTGGCGTCGGACAGCTCGATGCGGTCCTGCGGGCGCTTCGGGCCGGCGATCGACGGGACGACCGTGGAGAGGTCCAGCTCGATGTACTCGGAGTAGACCGGCTCGTGGGACGCATCGTGCCAGAGGCCCTGCTCCTTGGCGTAGGCCTCGACGAGCGCGACCTGCTCGGCCGAGCGGCCGGTGAGCTTGAGGTAGCGCATGGTCTCGTCGTCGATCGGGAAGATCGCGGCGGTCGACCCGAACTCGGGGCTCATGTTGCCGATGGTGGCGCGGTTGGCCAGCGGCACCGAGGCGACACCCTCGCCGTAGAACTCGACGAACTTGCTGACCACGCCGTGCTTGCGCAGCATCTCGGTGATGGTGAGCACCACGTCGGTGGCGGTCACGCCGGTCGGGATCTCGCCGGTCAGCTTGAAGCCGACCACACGCGGGATGAGCATCGACACGGGCTGGCCCAGCATGGCGGCCTCGGCCTCGATGCCGCCGACGCCCCAGCCCAGCACGCCCAGGCCGTTGACCATCGTGGTGTGCGAGTCGGTGCCGACGCAGGAGTCGGGGTAGGCCTGGCCGCCCCGGGCCATCACCGTGCGCGCGAGGTGCTCGATGTTGACCTGGTGCACGATGCCGGTGCCCGGCGGCACGACCTTGAACTCGTCGAAGGCGCCCTGGCCCCAGCGCAGGAACTGGTAGCGCTCGCGGTTGCGCTCGTACTCGATCTCGACGTTGCGCTCGAACGCGTCGGCGCGGCCGAACACGTCGATGATCACGGAGTGGTCGATGACCAGCTCGGCCGGCGCCAGCGGGTTCACCTTGTCGGGGTCGCCGCCGAGGTCGGTGACGGCCTCGCGCATGGTGGCGAGGTCCACGACGCAAGGAACGCCGGTGAAGTCCTGCATGATCACGCGGGCGGGCGTGAACTGGATCTCGATGGACGGGTCGGCGCTGGGATCCCAGCTGCCGAGCGCGCGGATGTGGTCGGCGGTGATGTTCGCGCCGTCCTCGGTGCGCAGCAGGTTCTCGAGCAGGATCTTCAGGCTGTAGGGCAGGCGCTCGGCGCCCTCGACCTTGTTCAGGCGGAAGACCTCGTACGAGTTGTCTCCGACCTTCAGCGTGTCTTTGGCGCCGAAGCTGTCCTTGCTGGCAGGTGCAGTCACGTCTAACTCCAGTGGCGGGGACCCGCGCCGTCGCGGGTGCGGGCCCCGGGTCAGTTCGGTGTGTGTTTCGCGGTCCTCGGGAAGACCGCGTCCGAGTCTTGCGCACCCCCACCGTAGGGCCGGAATCGGGATGGCACACCTCGTCCGTCGCCCCAAACAGTACGCCTGTCCTGTATTAACTTCAAGGCGGCACGCGGAGTGAGCTGGGCCATTCGGACACGCCGAACGTCAGGGGTCCCCCGATGAGGGGAATTGGTGTCTACGGTGTGTGAGTTCCGCCTGAGGCTTGTGATAGTGGTGTGACTGCAGTGGCACGCGGTGTGATCACTGCTGGCAGGCGCTGGTGAGCGGGAGGTGGCTGGTCGTGGTGGTCCGGCGTGGGCGGGTCTTGCGGCGTGGTCTCACCGTCGGCTCCTTCGCCCTCGTGGTCCTGTTCGGAGCAGCGGGCACGGGCCTGGCGGTGCCGCCGCCCCCGCCCAACCCGAGCGACTCGGAGCTGAACTCCTCGAAGGCCGCGGCCAACGAGAAGGCCGGCGAGGTCGGCAAGCTCACCAACCAGCTCGCGCAGGCCGAGCAGAAGCTCAGCTCGCTGCAGGACGACGTCGAGCTGAAGCAGGAACAGGCCATGAAGGCCCTGGTCGATCTGCAGTCGGCGCAGGACGCCGCGAGCCAGGCCGAGGACGCCGCGAAGTCCGCGCGCACGCAGGCCGACGCCGCGGCGGGCGCGATCGAGAAGGCGCGCCAGGACCTCAAGGAGTTCGCGGCGGCCAGCTTCGAGCAGGGCAGCACGGTCGGCTCCATCTCGGCGTACCTGACCTCCGACAGCCCCAAGGACCTGCTGGCCCGCGCCCAGATCCTCGACTCCATCGGCGGTTCGCGGCTCAACGCGCTCGACCGCCTCCAGCAGGCGCAGACGGACAAATCCAACAAGGACGCCGCCGCGCGCAAGGCCCTCGACGTCGCGCAGCAGAAGCAGGAGGCCGCGCGCCAGGCGAAGAGCGGCGCCGACGCCGCCCAGGCCGACGCCGTGCAGGCGCAGCAGTCCCAGGCATCGCAGAACCAGCAGCTGCAGGCGAGCAAGAGCTCGGTGGAGCAGCAGCTCTACGCGGCGCAGTCGAAGGTCAACGGCCTGCAGGGCCAGCGCCAGCGCTACCAGGACTGGGTGGCGCAGAAGCAGCGCGAGGACGAGGAACGTGCCCGCCAGGCGGCGCTGAGTTCCTCGGGTGGCGGCGGCCGTCCCTCGTCGGGCGGCGGTGGCCGGCCTTCGCCCGCGGCGGGCTCGTCGATCGAGTCCGTGATCGCCCGGGCGCTGTCGCAGCTGGGCCGCCCGTACGCCTGGGGCGGCGGCAACGGCAGCGGCCCCACCCGCGGCATCCACGACGGCGGCGTCGCCGACATGTACGGCGACTACCGCAAGATCGGCTTCGACTGCTCCGGCCTGATGATCTACGCCTTCGCCGGCGTGCGGTCGTTGCCGCACTACAGCGGCTACCAGTACACCTCCGGCCGCCGCGTCCCCCTCTCCCAGATGCGCCGCGGCGACATGCTCTTCTGGGGCGGCTCGGGCGGCATCCACCACGTCGCCCTGTACCTCGGCGGCGGGCAGATGGTGGAGGCCCCGCAGTCCGGCTCGTACGTGCGGGTGACCGCGGTGCGGTACGGCGGGATCATGCCGTACGCGACTCGGTTGATCGGCTGAGGTCCTACGTTCGTCCCTCGTGACGTGGGACGGAGTCCGCGACCGACTGGCGCGGCTGGCGAAGCGTCGGGCGCGCGCTCGGGGTCCGGCGCGAGCGCCCACGGATTCCGGCTGGCCCCGCGGCTGAGTGAACGCGACGTCCAGGCTGTCGAGGGGCAGTTCGGCGCGTCATTGCCCGAGCCGTACCGGAGCTTCCTCGTCGAGGTCGGTGCCGGCGGGGCGGGCCCGGGCTACGGGCTGCCGGGTTTCGGCCGCTCCGGCCGGCGCTGACCCGCTCGCTCGATGCTCGCGACGAAGCCGACACCCACGGCACCCTGCCGCTCTGCCACAGCGGCTGCGGCCACTACGACCTCCTCGTGGTGACCGGCCCCGACCGTGGCGCGCTGTGGTTCGACGGCGAGGCCTCCGACGGTGGCATCGGGCCGCAGGCCGACGGGCACGGCCGGATGACGTTCGACCGCTGGTACCTCGGCTGGCTCGCGGAGGTCGAGGCCGAGGTGGGCCCGCCTAGGCCGGCGTCCAGACGTACGGCGTGGTCGTGGTCACGGCGGTGAAGCCGAGGCGCTCGAGGATCGGGCGGCTCGGCGGGAGGGCGTCGACCTGGAGGTAGCGCGCGCCGCGGGTGCGGGCGGTGGCGGCGCGGTGGGCGACGAGCGCGCGGTAGAGGCCGCGGCCCCGGAAGGACGGCAGGGTGGCGCCGCCCCAGAGGCCGGCGAAAGTGGTGCCGCCGACGAGTTCCAGGCGGGCCGCGGAGACGAGGCGGCCGGCGGATTCGGCGACGACGTGGACCGTCGTGCCCTCGTTGTCTTCGCGGGCGCGCGCGAGGAGGTCGCGGACGACGGCGGCCTCGTCGCTGCCGAAGACGGTGGCGCTGAGGTGGGCGATGCGGCGCAGGTCGGCCTCGCCGGTGGCTTCGCGGATGGTGACGTCGGCCGGGGGCGGGGCCGAGGGGGAAATCCCGGAAACGGGGGCGATGAGGACCGTTTCCGTTTCCTCCGGTGCGAAACCGGCGGCGAGCAAGCGGTCGGGCAGGTCGCCAGGACGGTCGTAGGCGCGGGTTTTCCATTCGAAAGCTTCACCCCGTGAGGCGAAGAAGCGGACCTGGCGGTCGATGAGCGCGTCCAGCGAAGGGCCGGTCACGCCGAGGTCCGGCGGGCCCACCACGAAACCACGCCGGGCGCCGAGGATGCGGGTCACCGGGGCGTCGCGGTCCAGAGTCGTGCCCGGTTCCGGGGTGGTCAGCTCGGCGGTGCGGACCTCGGCGTCGTAGGCGGCCAGCAGGGGGTCGGTCATGGGACGACGCTAGCGTGGGCGGTGACGAGGGCACGATGTCGCCCGCTGACTGTCTGGTGTGGACAAACCGGAGCTGATCGCGTGCCGAGGAAGCCGCCGGGGACCGGCCGAGCGTCCGCGAGTCCACTGTGGACCGGCTGATGGTGCCGACCGTGACGGCACTGCCCTCGTCGACGCGGCGGGGGAGGAGCTGCGGGTGCCCCGTACCGCCGGCCGAACCGGTCAAAAGCGACGATCACGACACGTCGTGCGACCTGTGCCTACATCGCTGACACCGTCTTCACAGCTGTCACACCGCTGATGCGCTTGGCTACCGTGACGGGCCAGCGTGCCGCGCGTACTACGACCACCGGGAAGCAGTACCGTCGGCGGGCGAGCCCGGAGGAAGCAGAACCACAGGAGGCAGAGTGACCGAGCCCGGCTACGCCGAGGGCGGGAACGGGCAGCAGCCCGGCACGCCGGCGCGGGACGCCCAGTTGCTGGAACGCACCGTGTTCGAGGTCAAGCGCATCATCGTCGGCCAGGACCGGCTGGTGGAGCGCGTGCTCGTCGGGCTGCTGGCGAAGGGGCACCTGCTGCTGGAAGGCGTGCCCGGGGTCGCGAAGACGCTGGCCGTGGAGACCTTCGCGCGGGTGGTCGGCGGCTCGTTCTCCCGGGTGCAGTTCACGCCCGACCTCGTGCCGGCCGACATCCTCGGCACGCGCATCTACCGCCAGGGTGCCGAGCGCTTCGACGTGGAGCTGGGCCCGGTCGTGGCCAACTTCGTCCTCGCCGACGAGATCAACCGCGCGCCCGCGAAGGTGCAGTCGGCGATGCTGGAGGTGATGGCCGAGCGGCACGTGTCGATCGGCGGCCAGACCTTCCCGATGCCCGACCCGTTCCTCGTGCTCGCCACGCAGAACCCGATCGAGAACGAGGGCGTGTACCCGCTGCCGGAGGCGCAGCGCGACCGCTTCCTGTTCAAGATCGTGGTCGAATACCCCACGGCCGAGGAAGAGCGCGAGATCATCTACCGGATGGGCGTCACGCCGCCGGTGCCCCACGAGGTGCTCAGCCCCAGCGAGCTCGTGCGCCTGCAGGGCGTCGCGTCGCAGGTGTTCGTGCACCACGCGCTGGTCGACTACGTGGTGCGCCTCGTGCTGACCACCCGCACGCCCAACGACCACGGCCTCGCCGACGTTGCGGGCTGGGTCTCCTACGGCGCGTCGCCGCGCGCGAGCCTCGGCATCATCGCCGCCGCCCGCGCGCTCGCGCTGGTGCGCGGCCGCGACTACGTGCTGCCGCAGGACGTCGTCGACGTGGTGCCCGATGTGCTGCGCCACCGCCTCGTCCTGTCCTACGACGCGCTGGCCGACGGCGTGCCCGTGGACCACATCATCACCCGCGTGCTGCAAACGGTGCCCCTGCCGCAGGTCTCGGCCCGGCCGCAGGGCGGGACCGGGCCGGTGCCGGCGGGCGCGCCCGTCAGGTAGTCGGCGTGGCAGGGAAGGCGCAGAAGGACCAGCGTCCCGGGTGGGCGCCCCCGGTGCTGCGCGGCGACCGCCTGGAGGCGGGGCTGCGCACGCTGGAGCTCGACGTCCGCCGCCGGCTCGACGGCCTGCTGCAGGGCAACCACCTCGGCCTCGTGCCCGGTCCCGGCTCGGAGCCGGGTGAGGCGCGGCCGTACCAGCCGGGCGACGACGTGCGGCGGATGGACTGGGCCGTCACGGCCCGCACGACCACGCCGCACATCCGCGAGACGGTGGCCGACCGCGAGCTGGAGACGTGGGTGGTCGCGGACATGTCCGCGAGCCTCGACTTCGGCACCGCGCTGTGCGAGAAACGCGACCTGGTTGTGTGCGCGACGGCCGCCGTCGCCCACCTGACGGGCGGAGGCGGCAACCGCATCGGCGCGCTCGTGTCCAACGGCCAGGGCGTGAACCGCATCCCCGCGCGCGGCGGGCTCGCCCACGCGCGCGGCCTGATCCGGCGGCTGGCCGAGACCCCGCGGGCGCCCGAGGGCGTCCGCGGCGATCTCGCCGACGCGCTGGAGCAGCTTCGCCGTCCGCCCCGCAGGCGCGGCCTGGGCGTGGTGATCTCGGACTTCCTGGGACCCACCGACTGGCAGCGGCCGCTGCGCGCGCTCGGCGGGCACCACGAGCTCATCGCCATCGAAGTCCTCGACCCGCGCGACGTGGACCTGCCCGACGTGGGCACCGTCGTCCTGGCCGACCCGGAGACAGGGAAACAGCGCGAAGTGCACGCTTCCGCCTTGCTGCGCAAGGAGTTCGGCGCCGCGGCGCACGCCCACCGGCAGGACGTCGCGGCCGGGCTGCGCCGCGCGGGTGCGGCGCACCTGGTGCTGCGCACCGACTCCGACTGGATCGCCGACATGGTGCGGTTCGTGGTCGCGCGCAAGCGTCGCTGGTCAGGCGGTGTCGCATGAGCCTCGGCGGCTTCACTTCACCGTGGTGGTTCCTGCTGCTGATCCTGGTGGCGGCCGTGGCCGTCGCGTACGTGCTGGCCCAGCGGGCGCGGCGCAAGCGCGTGATGCGGTTCGCGAACCTGGAGCTGCTCGACAAGGTCGCGCCGAAGACGCAGGGCTGGATCAGGCACCTGCCGGCGGTGCTGATCGTGTTGTCGCTGCTGGTGCTCACCGTGGCGCTGGCCGGGCCGACGGCGGAGCAGAAGGTGCCGCGCAACCGGGCCACCGTGGTGCTGGTGATCGACGTGTCGCTGTCGATGGAGGCCACCGACGTCGCGCCCAACCGGCTGAAGGCGGCGCAGGACGCGGCCAAGCAGTTCGCCGAGAACATGACCCCGGGCGTGAACCTCGGGCTGATCTCCTTCGCCGGCACCGCGACCGTGCTGGTCAACCCGACCACCGACCGCGCCGGCGTGGTGAAGGCGATCGACAACCTGAAGCTCGCGCAGTCGACGGCCACCGGTGAAGGCATTTTCGCGGCCATGCAGTCGATCGAGAGCTTCTCGGCCGTGGTCGGCGGCGCCGACGGCCCGCCGCCCGCGCGCATCGTGCTGATGAGCGACGGCAAGCAGACCGTGCCGGAGGATCTCTATGCCCCACGCGGCGCGTACACCGCGGCGCAGGCGGCGAAGCAGGCCCAGATGCCGATCTCGTCCATCTCGTTCGGCACCACGCACGGTTCGGTCGACATCGAGGGCAAGCCGCAGGACGTGCGGGTGGACGACGACTCCCTGAAGGAGATCGCGCGACTGTCCGGCGGAGACTTCTACAAGGCGGCCAGCGCCGACGAGCTGAAGAAGGTCTACGCCGACCTCGGCGAGCAGATCGGTTACGAGCTCAAGAACGCCGACGCGAGCAAGCCGTGGGTCGTGATCGGCACCCTGGTGCTGATGATCGGCGCGGCGGCCGCGTTGCTGATCGGCCAGAGACTCCCGTAGCAGGCGGGGAATTTCCGGCGACTCAGCCTGGCGGCAGGCCGAAACCGTTCTGCCGCCAGGCTTCGTAGATCGTGATGGCCGCGGTGTTGGCCAGGTTGAGCGAGCGGCTCGTGGGCACCATCGGCAGCCGCACCCGGTCGGTGATCTCGGTCGCCTGCTGCACGTCGTCGGGCAGGCCTGCGGACTCGGGGCCGAACAGCAGCACGTCGCCGGGTTCGTAGGCCACGTCGGTGTAGAGGCGCGTGGCCTTGGCGCTGAACGCGTAGACCTTGGCCGGCAACAACGCTCGCCATGCCGCAGCGAGGTCGGCGTGCACGTGGACGCGCGCGAGGTCGTGGTAGTCGAGTCCGGCGCGGCGCAGCTGCTTGTCCTCGAGCGTGAACCCCAGCGGCTCGACCAGGTGCAGCTCGCAGCCGGTGTTGGCGGCGAGGCGGATCGCGTTGCCGGTGTTCGGCGGGATCTCGGGGTGGTAGAAGAGCACGCGGAACATGGCCGGACCTCAGGAACGTCAGGGAGCGGTGGGTGCGGGCAGGTGGGCCGCGTAGACGTCGCGCACGGCGGCGGGCGGCTCGGTCTTGCGCAGGGTGACGGGGTCGATGAACACGTAGCGGATCTTCGCCTCGGTGGTGAGCTTGCCGGCGCGGCGGATCTCCGACTCGTAGACCATCGACGTGGTCCCGAGGTGTGTGAGGAACACCGAGACCACGAGGTCGTCGTCGTAGCGGCACGGCGCGCGGTAGCGCAGGTTCGACTCCGCGACCACCACGTCGATCCCCGTGGCCAGAAACGCTTCGTGCGAGCCGAACAGCGCCTTCTCGACCTCGAAGGAGGCCATGTCCACGTACGCGAGGTAGTGGGCGTTGAAGACGATCCCCTGGCCGTCGCACTCGTGGTAGCGCACGCGCAAGGGCATCTCGACCAGCGGTCGGCGCGGTGGGGTCACGCGACCAATCTAGCGAGCGCCGATCAGCCGTGGAGCGCCCGGTACGTGTCGGCGGCCCCGGGGTGCAGCGGCACGGGCTGGGTGCCGATGAGCGTGCGCACGTCGAGGAACTGCGTCCCCACGGCCTGCGCCGGCACCAGATCGGCCGCGCGCCCGGCGAGCACCCGCACCACGGCCGCGGCGACGTCCGAGGGCAGACCCGGGGCGCAGACGAGCAGGTTCGCCACGCCGATCGTCGCCGGCGCCCCGACTCCCGCGTACGCGCCGGCGGGCACCTGGACCTGTTCGTAGACCGGCCCGTGTATCGACCGCAACGCGGGGATCACCGATGCGAGCGGCAGCAACGCGAGTGGTGTCGTGCGGTTGAGCTCGGCGAGCGCCGGAGTGGGGAGGCCGCCCGACCACAGCAGCGCGTCGATGCGACGGCTCGCCAGCGCGGCGATGGCGTCCGCCAGCGGCAGGTGCCGCGCCACCACGGATACGCCGGCCGCGGCGAACACTCGTTCGCCCAGCTGTGCGGCGCCCGACCCGCCCGCGCCGACGGACACCGGCCGTCCCGCCAGATCCCGCAGCTGCGCGAGACGATCGTCCGCGCGCACCACGAGCTGCAGGTAGTTCTCGTACACCCGGCCCAGTGCCCGCAATGGCACCGGCGCGGGAAACGGCGCCTGGCCCGCGAGCGCCGACTGCGCGACGTCCGCGAGGACCAGCCCGAGGTCGGCCCCGCCGTCGCGCACGCGCTCGACGTTCACCACGCTCGCCTCGGTCGCCACGGCCGCGCAGTGCAACCGCGGCTCCGCCCGGCTCACCTCGGCCGCGAGCACCTCCGCGAACGCCAGGTAGAACCCGCCTTGCTCCCCGGCGGCGATCGTGACGGACCGCTCGGGGCCGCGGTAGGCGGGCGCGCACCCGGCGAGTGCGAGGCCGAGCCCGCCGAGCAACGCGGTGCGGCGCGTGATCGTCATGGTGTCACCGCCGGCAGTGTCACGCGGACCTGCAGCCCGTGCGGCGCGTTGGCGCGCAGTTCGAGCATGCCGCCGCGGGCGCGGGTTTGCTCGCGCGCGATGGCGAGACCGAGGCCCGTACCACGAGGTGCGCCGTCGCCGCCGGCGCGCCAGAAGCGGTCCGTCGCGCGGGCGAGGTCGGCGTCCGGCAGGCCGGGGCCGTCGTCGGTGACGACAAGGGTGGCGGCGTCCGGCGACGTCTCCCACTCGGCCGAGATGGTGGCGCCGCGGCCGGCGTGGTGGACGGCGTTGTCGAGCAGCACGTCGAGGATCTGCGCGAGCTCACCCTCAGGGGCGTGCACGAGCACGGGTTCGGCGTGGCCGGGGCAGGGGAGCAGGGCGGCTCCGGCGTCGTCGGCGGCGGGACGCCAGGCGTCGACGCGTTCGGCGATCACGGCGGCGAGGTCGGCGGGTTCGTCTTCCGAGCCGGCGGCGATGCGGGTGGCGGTGGACTCCGCGGTGGCGAGGGCGAGCAGGCCGTCGAGGATGCGTTCGAGGCGTTCGACCTCCACGACGATCGCCCGGTACGCCGGCCGGCCGGCCTCGGCCGAGGCGACCGAATCGACGCGCAGCCGCAGCGCGGCCATCGGGTTGCGCAGCTGGTGGGAGGTGTCCGCGACGAGCCGGTGCTGCTGGTCGGCAGCCTCGGCGACGGCATCGGACATGCGGTTCACCGAAGCCGCCAGCGACCGCAGCTCGCGCGGCCCGGAGCTCTCCGGCACCTGCGCGCGGTGACCGCCCGCGACGGCCAGCACGCCCGTCTCCAGCTCGACCAGCGGCCGCACCATCCACCGCGCGAGCAGCACCGCCAGCAGCACGAACACGGCTGCCACGAGCAGTGCCCCGGCGGCGATCGCGCTCCAGCGGGCGGCGACGTCGGCGGCCGCCACGGCCACGGAGGCGCGCAGCACCACCACCCCGGCCACCCGCGTGCCCGACCCCACCGGACGTGCGAACAGCACCGGCCCGGCCGACCACGGGCTCAGCCGCTCGACTCGCGGGGCCGGCTCGTTGCGCATGGTCGCCTCCACGAGCGCGCGCACCTCCGGCGCCGCGGCCGTGAGCCCACCCGTCTGCACCAGCGGGGTGCGCTGCGCGTCGACCACCACCACGGCCTCGCCGTAGAGCTCCGAGTACCGCTCGGCCTCCGCGTCGAGCGCCGCCGGGTCGTGCGTGTCGACCGCCTGCTGAGCCAGCACGCCGAACCGGTCGACGTCGCTGGTGCGGGAGATCACCAGCTGCTGCGTGCGCTGCTCCGCCGTACTCGCCAGCAGCGGCACGGCGAACGCGGCCACCACGAGCAGCGCGAGCGCGACCAGCACGACGAGCAGGCGGGTACGCACCGCTCAGCCCCGGCCCAGCCGGTAGCCGAAGCCGCGGATCGTCGTGAGCAGGCCCGGCCGGTCGAGCTTGGCGCGCAGCTGCGTCATGTGGACGTCGAGCGATCGCGAGATGGCGAGGTACGCGTCGCCCCACACCTCGTCCATCAACTGCTGGCGGCTCACGGCGGTGCCCGGCCGCGCGGCGAGCACCGCCAGCACCGCGAACTCCTTCGTCGTCAGCCCGATGTCCCGTCCCGCCACCAGGACGCGGCGCCCGCCGAGGTCGATCTCGACGTCTTCGAGCCGCACCACGGCGTCGTCGGCCGGGGTGTCGCGCACGCCCGCCCGGCGCACGACGGCGTCCATCCGCGCGAGCAGTTCGGCCAGCCGCACGGGTTTCGTGAGGTAGTCGTCCGCGCCCAGGCGCAGCCCGCGGACGACGGACCGTTCGTCGCCGCGGGCGGTCAGCACGATCACGGGCACGGCGGAGACCTGGCGGATCTTGCGCAGCACGTCGAGCCCGTCGAGGTCCGGCAGGCCGAGGTCGAGCAGCAGCAAATCGGCCTCACGGTGCCGGTGCAGCGCGTCGGCACCGCGGCCGACGCTGGTCACGGTGTGGCCGCGCGCGTGCAGCGTCTCGGCGAGCGCACCGGCGACCCCGGTGTCGTCCTCCACGAGCAGCACGCGCACGGCCGTCCTCCCGCTCAGTCTTCGTCACGCTCCAGGGCGGACGAACGCGACGTTTCGCGCATTGTCCCGTACACGATGAGCGAGACGAGGGTGCAGCCCGCGACGTACCAGAAGAACAGCGATTCGTGCCCCGCCTTCTTCATCGCCTGCGCGATGAGCTCGGCCGTGCCGCCGAAGATCGCCACGGTCAGCGCGTACGGCAGGCCGACACCGAGCGCGCGGATCCGCGTGGGGAACAGCTCGGCTTTCACGATGGCGTTGATGGACGTGTAGCCCGTGACGATCACGAGCGCCCCGAGCAGCAACAGGAAGGCGAGCACCGGCTGCTTCGTGTGCGCCATGGTCGTCATGATCGGGACGGTGAGCACGGTGCCCGCGATCCCGAAGAACATCAGCAGCTTGCGCCGGCCGATCCGGTCGGACAGCCGTCCGGCCACCGGCTGCAGGAGCGCGAAGATCAGCAAAGCGATGAAGAGGATCCACGTCACCGTGCGGCGCGGGATGCCGGCGGTGTTCTCGAGGAACTTCTGCGTGTAGGTGGCGTAGGTGTAGAAGGCGACCGTGCCGCCGAGCGTGAGGCCGACGACGAGCGCGATCTCCCTCGGGTACTTCACAAGCGTGCGCAGCGTGCCGCGTTCGCCGGCCTGCTTGCCCGAGCCGGACTGTGCGGAACTCTCCTGGGCGGCGACGCGCTCGTAGCTGGCCGACTCGTCCATGCTGCGCCGCAACACCATCACGACCACCGCCGCGACGGCGCCGACCACGAACGCGATGCGCCAGCCCCAGTCGCCCATCTGCGCCTCGCTGAGCACGCTCTGCAGGATCAGCTGCAGCCCGAGCGCGAGCAGCTGCCCGCCGACGAGCGTCACGTACTGGAAGCTGGAGTAGAAACCGCGCTTGCCCGGAGTGGCCACTTCGGACAGATACGTCGCCGACGTCGAGTACTCGCCGCCCACCGAAAGCCCCTGCAGCAGCCGCGCGAGCACGAGCAGGATCGGCGCCGCGACGCCGATCGACGCGTAGCCCGGCGTCGCCGCGATGAGCAGCGAGCCGAACGCCATCATCGAAACCGAGAGCACGAGCGCGCTGCGGCGCCCGAACCGGTCGGCGAAGCGTCCGAGCATCCAGCCGCCCAGCGGGCGCATCAGGAACCCCACGGCGAACACGGCCGCGGTGTTGAGGAACTGGGCCGTCGCGTCGCCACCGGGGAAAAACGCTTTGGCGAAGTAGATCGTGAACGCCGAGTAGGCATACCAGTCGTACCACTCGACAAGGTTGCCGATGGAGCCGCGCAGCACGTTGCCGACGACTCGGCGCTCGCCCTCGCGGGTCACCGGGGTGGGGATCCGGGTAGTCATCCTTGACCTCCTGTGTCGCGACTCACGGTGACCACCGGCGTACGCCCGCGGCAAGGTCGCGGTGCTGTTCCTTACCTGGCCTTAGGTGAGTTCCGACCGTCTCGAAGGGCAGGGGGGGACCGGCGATCCTGATCACGTTTTGTGCGGATCGCACGCCCGGCCTTGCCCCGGTTTGTAGGAACCCTCTGGTCTGCGCAAACGGACCGGCGCGCCGCGCCCTAGCCTCCGCTCTGGACTTCCGCGCCCGGCCCGGACGCGGAGGTGGCGCCGGGTGCGGCGACGCCGCGCGCGGCCGATAGCCTCGTCCCGACGCGTTCGCGACAGGGACACCGAGCAGAGGGAGACGTGCAGTGGGACGGTCGGTCTTGGTCACCGGCGGCAACCGGGGTATCGGTCTGGCGATCGCCCGGGACCTCGCCGAGCAGGGCCACCAGGTGGCCGTCACCCACCGCGGCTCCGGCGCGCCGGAAGGGCTGTTCGGGGTCGAAGCGGACGTCACGGACGCCGAGCAGATCGACGCCGCGTTCAAGCTGGTCGAGGAGCACCAGGGCCCCGTCGAGGTGCTCGTGTCCAACGCCGGGCTCACCGACGACACGCTGTTGATGCGCATGAGCGAGGAGCAGTTCGAGCGTGTGGTGAACGCGAACCTCACCGGCGCGTTCCGGGTCGCCAAGCGCGCTTCGCGCGGCATGCTGCGCGCCCGCTGGGGCCGGTTCATCTTCATCTCGTCGGTCGTCGGCCTGTCGGGCTCGGCGGGCCAGGCGAACTACGCCGCGTCGAAGGCCGGTCTCGTCGGCTTCTCGCGCTCGCTCGCGCGGGAGCTCGGCTCGCGCAACATCACGTCCAACGTGATCGCGCCCGGCTTCGTCCGCACCGACATGACCGACGCGCTCGGCGAGGACCGCAAGAAGGAGATCCTCGCCAACGTGCCCACCGGCCGCTACGCCGAGCCCGCCGAGATCGCCGCGGCCGTGCGCTACCTCGCGTCCGACGACGCCGCCTACGTCAACGGCGCGGTGCTGCCGGTCGACGGCGGCCTCGGCCTCGGCCACTGACCTTCCCGACTCTTCCGCGACCACCACAAGACCTGGAGGAACCCGTTGCCCGGACTGCTCGAAGGCAAGCGGCTACTGATCACCGGTGTCATCACCGATGCCTCGCTCGCGTTCCACGCGGCCAAGATCGCGCAGCAGGAGGGCGCTGAGGTCGTGCTCACCGGCTTCGGCCGGCTCTCGCTGGTCAAGACGATCGCCAAGCGCCTCCCGAAGCCGGCGCCGGTGCTCGAGCTCGACGTGACCAACTCCGAGCACCTGAACTCGCTGGCCGACCGCGTGCGCGAGCACGTCGACGGCCTCGACGGCGTGCTGCACTCCATCGGCTTCGCCCCGCAGACCTGCCTGGGCGCGCCGTTCCTGGACGCGCCGAGCGACGACGTGAAGATCGCCGTGGACGTGTCGGCGTTCTCGTTCAAGTCGCTGGCGGTGGCGACGCTGCCGCTGCTCTCGCGCGGCTCGTCGATCGTCGGCATGGACTTCGACGCGCGAGTGGCGTGGCCGGCCTACAACTGGATGGGCGTCGCGAAGGCGGCCCTGGAGTCGGTGAACCGCTACCTCGCACGCGACCTCGGACCGCGCGGCATCCGCGTGAACCTGGTCAGCGCCGGTCCGATGAAGACGATGGCCGCGAAGTCGATCCCGGGCTTCAACGAGCTGGAGGACGGCTGGAACGAGCGCGCCCCGCTCGGCTGGGACAGCTCCGACCCGGACCCGACGGCCAAGACCGTCTGCGTCGCGCTGTCGGACTGGCTGCCGGCCACCACCGGTTCGATGATCATGGTCGACGGCGGCGTGCACGCCCTCGGCATCTGAGGTCTTTCCCTTACGGCGAACGGCTCCCGCGAAGTTTTCGCGGGAGCCGCTCGCCGTTTCACTGCGCGGCCGGCTGGGGTACCGGCTCCTTCGGGGAGAGCGCCGGACGGGGAGCGCGGGCGTCGTCGGAACGCTGCAGGCGCAGGGCGAACGTGAGGGCGGCCAGCGCCAGCCCGCCGAGCCCCACGCTCACCCACGCGACGCTCGGGAAGCCGAGACCCGCGTTGATCGCGACACCGCCGACCCACGGACCCGCGGTGTTGCCGACGTTGAAGCCCGACGTGGTGCTGGCGCCGACCAAAGTGGACGATCCGCCCGCGACCGAGTACGCCCGAACGTTGAGGGCCGGGTTGGCCGCGAACGCGGCGGCACCGAGCACGAGGACCGCGACGACGGCGACCACGGTGTCCGAAGTGACCGCCAGCGCGACGAGCGCGACGACGGCCAGCCCCAGGCTGCCGTAGAGCGTCGAGAACGGACGGGCGTCGGCGAGCTTGCCGCCGGCGAGGATGCCGATCACCGCGCCGGCGCCGAAGAGCACGAGCACGAGCGGGACCCACGAGGACGGCAGGCCGTCGGTCGTCGTGAGCAACGGCGCAAGGTAGCTGAACGTCGCGAAGACCATGGCCTGCGTCAGCGCGATCACGCCCAGCGCCAGCCAGATCCGTCCGTTGCGGAAGATTCGCAGTTCGGTCCGCACTCGCAGGGCCGAGGAGTTCGAGACGGTGCGCGGCACGAACGCGAGCACGCCGACGATGGCCACCACGGTCAGTGCGGCCACCGCCCAGAACGCGGTGCGCCAGCCGGCGTGCTGGCCGAGGAAGGTGCCGGCGGGGACGCCCGCGATGTTCGCCAGGGTCAGGCCGCCGACCAGCACCGCGAGCGCGCGGCCGCGGCGCGCCGCGGGCACGAGCGAAACGGTGGTCGCCGCGGCGACGGCCCAGAAACCGGCGCAGGCCAGGGCACTCACGATGCGGGTCGCGAAGAGCAGGCCGTAGCCCGGGGCGAGTGCGCCGCCGACGTGCGAGCCGGCGAACACCACCAGCAGCGCGAGCAGGGTCGTGCGGCGGGGCAGCTTGAGCGTGCCGACGGCCAGCAGCGGCGCGCCGACCACCATGCCGACGGCGAACGCCGAGATGAGCAGGCCGGCGTCGGGGATGCTGACGCCGAGGTCGGCCGCCATCCCGGGAAGCAGGCCGGTGATCATGAACTCCGAGGTGCCGAGGGCGAAGATGCTGAGCCCGAGCACGAAGACGGCCAAGGGCACGATTCGTCTCTCCTTATGGATCGATTGGTACAAAACTGGCTCGTGACACATCGACGCTGATGCTGGGGTGGAGTGGTCGGTGCGGGTGGGTCAGCGGCGGGCGAGTGCCGCGACGGCGATGTCGGCCACCGCCGTCATGGCCGCGCGTTCGGCGCCGCGGCGCGACATCAGCCGCAGCCCGCTCACGGTGCTGTGCACGAACTCGGCGATGTCGTTCGGATCCCGGTCGCGGGTGATGCTGCCGTCGGCCTGGCCGAGGCGCGCGCACTCGGCTAGCGATGCCAGGTGCGCGGCCGTGTCGGCCTCGACCCGCGCCGTGATCTCGGGGTCCGCGGTGCCGAACTCGGCGACGGTGTTCACCACCAGGCAGCCGCGGCGGCCGTGGGTGAGCTCGTCGTCGATCACCGACGCCAGGAGCCGGTGGATCGCGTCGAGACCGTCGTCGGACTGTTCCAGCACTGCGGCCCGGCTGCGGACGCCGAGCCGGATGTAGTGCTCGAGCGCGCGCCGGAACAGGATTTCCTTGCTGGTGAACGTGTTGTACACGCTGCTGCGGCCGAGTCCGGTCGCGGCGCAGAGGTCCTGTGTGGAGGTCGCCTCGTAGCCGCGGGCCCAGAAGGCGTTCATGGCGCCTTCGAGGGCTTCGGTCTCGTCGAACTCGCGCGGCCTGGGCATGCGTACACCGTACCAGATTTTGGATAGGTCGGTACACAATGAGCCCGCTCCGTCGTGGGCGCCGCCACAGGGGCAAGATGGACACCGTGGGTTACGACGCGTTGTTATGGCTTTCGTTCGGCGGTCCGGAGGGGCCCGACGAGGTGATGCCGTTCCTGGAGAACGTCACCCGGGGACGCGGGGTGCCGCGTGAGCGGCTGCTCGAGGTCGCCGAGCACTACCAGCACTTCGGCGGGGTGTCGCCGATCAACCGGCTCAACCGCGCGGCTATCGCGGCCGTCGAGAAGCAGCTCGCAGCCGAAGGCCTCGACCTGCCGGTGTATTTCGGCAACCGCAACTGGCAGCCCATGGTGGAGGACACCGTGGCGCGGATGAAGGCCGACGGCGTGCAGCGCGTGCTCGCGTTCCCCACCAGTGCCTACGGCGGTTACTCCGCGTGCCGCCAGTACGACGAGGACATCGTGCGCGCCCGCGAAGTCGTGGGACCCGAAGCGCCGGAGATCGTGAAGCTGCGCCAGTTCTTCGACCACCCGCTGTTCATCTCCGCGATCGCCGACGCGGTGCGCGCCACCCACGCGCGCCTCGGTGACCGGCCGGGTACGCGCACGGTCTTCACCGCGCACTCCGTGCCGGTGAGCGCCGACGTCGCCTCCGGCCCGCCCGCCGAAGGGGGCCGGCGCTACTCCCGCCAGATCGCCGAAGCCGCGCGGCTCGTGGCGGCCGAGGCAGGCATCGCGGAGTACGACGTGGTCTGGCAGTCGCGCTCGGGGCCGCCGCAGGTGCCGTGGCTGGAGCCGGACATCGTCGACCACCTCGACGCCCTGCACGCCGCCGGCGTGAAGTCCGTGGTGGTCAGCCCGATCGGCTTCGTCTCCGACCACCTCGAGGTGATCTGGGACCTCGACAACGAAGCCGCCGAGCGCGCCGCCGAACACGGCATGGCCTTCGCCCGCGCCGCGACGCCCGACGTCGACCCGCGCTTCGCCGAGCTGGTGGTGGAACTGGTGCGCGAGCACATTTCCGGCGCCCCGGCCCGCAAGCTCTCGCCCTTCCCGGCCGACGGCTGCTCGCTCAACGGGGCGCCCTGCTCGGTCGGCTGCTGCGAGCCCGCGAAGCGTCCCGCCCGCTGACCTGAAAGAGCCCGCTGTCCGGAGAACCGGGCAACACGGGCGAAAAGCGCGTTGTTCGCTCTCGGCTGAGACTGCAGGCGCGGGTGTTCGCTGTCAGCTGAGCGCGGAGAACCTCACGGCTGCCGGTCGGCCTGCTCCGCGAACACCCGCACCGCTTCGTTGACCGACGCCGTCCGAGCCGTGCGCACCGCGTCCGACAAGGGCCGCAACGCTTCGGCGCGACGGCTGGCGGCCGAGGCGGACAGTGCGCCTCCCGGGTCGTCGGTGCGGGCGATGGCCAGGATCGCCGAGATCTCCTCCGCGCGCTGCAGCACGCGCAGCGCCCGCGCGGGCGTGCCGGCCGGCCACTCGACCTGCGGGCGCGATCGCAGGTGGGCCGACAGCTCGGCGCGCACGCCGGGGCGATCGCTGGCCACGTCCAGCGCCTGCAACGCACCCGCGCTGGCGCGGATCGCGTCCGTGAGGCCGTGTTCGGCGTCGGGCAGCGACTGGTACTCCAGCGGAACCGGGGTGGGCACCGAGTAGACCGTCCAGCGCATCAGGCCTTCGGCGATCGGCTCGGGCACGAGGCCGAAGCCGAGCTCGGTCAGCACTACCGCGTCACCGCAGCGCAGCGCCGCTTCGGCGAACGGGCCGCCCCCGCCGAGGCCGCGGACGTCGCCGGGCACGGGGAGCACGAGCTGGGCCATCTTCACACTCTGCGCGCGCAGCGCCATGAGGAGCTGGACCGGGGTTGCGGCGCGGTGGAACGCCAGCGGAAGCTCGAACGCTTCGGCGGCGGGGGCGTCGGCCGCGACGACGTCGTGCGCTTCGCCCCAGGCAGCGAGGGCGTCGAGCACATCATCGGAAGCCGCGGCTCCGTTGAGCCACGCGGAGGACCAGACGGCGAGGGTCGCACTGGGACGGCACACGACGCCCTATTTTACCGGTAGTCCACACTTCGTGGACGATCGCCCACGCTGGAGTCGCTCCACGTCGACGTACGTCGAAACGGTAAGTAGCGTCGATGCGGTGACCGTTGTCCCAGACTCACTTCCCCGTACCGCGGGCGAGCTCCGCGCCGCCGGGTACACCCCGCGCCCCATCGCTCAGGAGATCCACGACAACCTGCTGACCGCGCTGCGCGAAGGCCGCGACGCGTGGCCCGGCATCGTCGGCTTCTCCCGCACCGTCCTGCCGCAGCTCGAGCGCGCGCTGCTCGCCGGCCACGACGTCGTCCTGCTCGGCGAACGAGGCCAGGGCAAGACCCGCCTGCTGCGCACGCTCGCCGGCCTGCTCGACGAGTGGACCCCCGTCATCGAGGGCTCCGAGCTCGGCGAGCACCCCCTCGATCCGATCACCCCCGCCTCGATCCGCCGCGCGGCGGAGCTGGGCGACGACCTGCCCGTGGCGTGGCGCCACCGCAGCGAGCGCTACACCGAGAAGCTCGCGACGCCGGACACGTCCGTCGGTGACCTCATCGGCGACGTCGATCCGGTGAAGGTGGCCGAGGGCCGCAGCCTCGGTGACCCGGAGACGATCCACTTCGGGCTCGTTCCGCGAGCCCACCGCGGCATCGTGGCGATCAACGAGCTGCCCGACCTCGCCGAGCGCATCCAGGTCGCACTGCTGAACGTGATGGAGGAGCGCGACATCCAGGTCCGCGGTTACACGCTGCGGCTGCCGCTGGACGTGCTGCTCGTCGCCACCGCGAACCCCGAGGACTACACCAACCGCGGCCGCATCATCACGCCGCTGAAGGACCGCTTCGGCGCGGAGATCCGCACGCACTACCCGCTCGACGTCGCCGCCGAAGTCGCCGTGGTGAAGCAGGAGGCGCACCTGGTCGCCGAGGTCGGCGAGCCGCTGCTGGAGGTGCTGGCCCGGTTCGTGCGCAACCTGCGCGAGTCGCCGGTGATCGACCAGCGCTCCGGTGTGTCGGCGCGCTTCGCCGTGGCCGCCGCCGAGACCGTCGCCGCCGCGGCGCTGCGCCGGTCGGCGCTCACCGGGGAGGCCCCGGCCGTCGCGCGGCCGGTCGACCTCGAAGCGGTGCCCGCCGTGCTGCGCGGCAAGATCGAGTTCGAGCCGGGCGAGGAGGGCCGCGAGGTCGAGCACCTCGTGCACCTGATGCGCCGGGCCGTGGCCGAAACCGCGCGGGAGCGCTTCGCCGGGCTGGACCTGCGTCCGCTGTCCGACGCCGTCGCCGACGGCCACCTGGTGGCCACCGGCGAGCGCGTGCCGGCCCGGGACGTGCTCGCCGCCCTGCCGGAGCTGCCGGTGCTGCACGAGGTCGCCCAGCGTGCCGGGGTGTCCTCCGACGAGCCGGCCGGTCGCATCGCGGCCGCGGTGGAGCTGGCACTGGAGTCGCTGTTCCTCGCCAGGCGGCTGGCGAAGGACTCCGACGAGAACACCACGGTGTACGGCCAGTAATGCCGCTCATTCCCGAGGGATACTCCTACGGCCCGTGGCACGACGGGCCGGACCCGCTGGCGCCGCCGGCGGACCTGCGCGACGCGCTCGACGAGATCGGCCGCGACGTGATGGCCGGCGCGTCGCCGCGTTCGGCGCTGGAGGAGCTGCTGCGCCGCGGCACCGAGCGCACGTCGGGGCTCGACGAGCTCACGCGGCGGCTGTGGCAGCGCCGTTCGGAGATCCAGCGCCGCCACCGGCTCGACGGCACGCTGCAGGAGGTGCAGCAGCTGCTGAGCGAGGCGCTGACCGCCGAGCGCCGCGAGCTGTTCCCGGACCCGGACGACGAGGCGCGCTTCCGCGAGGCGCAGCTCGACGCCCTCCCGCCGGGCACGGCCGCGGCCGTGCGCGAGCTGAGCGAGTACGACTGGCGCTCGTCCGAAGGCCGGCAGAAGTACGAGCAGATCCGCGACCTGCTCGGCCGCGAGGCGCTCGACGCGCGGTTCCAGGGCATGAAGCAGGCGCTGCAGAACGCCGGGCCCGAGGACGTCGAGCAGGTCAACCAGATGCTGTCCGACCTCAACGCGCTGCTGCAGGCCCACGCGCAGGGGGCCGACGACATCGACGAGCGGTTCGCGGAGTTCATGAACCGCCACGGCGAGTTCTTCCCGGAGAACCCGCGCAACGTCGAGGAGCTGATCGACGCGCTGGCCTCGCGCGCCGCGGCCGCGCAGCGGATGCTGAACTCGATGTCGGCCGAGCAGCGCGCCGAGCTGGCGGAGCTGTCGCAGCAGGCGTTCGGCGATCCGCGCATCGCCCAGCAGCTGTCCGCTTTGGACGCGGCGCTGCAGGCGCTGCGGCCGGGAGAGGACTGGCAGGGCTCGGAGCGATTCCGCGGCCAGGACCCGCTGGGCCTGGGCGAGGGCGCGCAGGCGATGCAGGACCTCGCGGAGCTCGACGGGCTGGCCGAGCAGCTGGGCCAGGCCTACCCGGGCGCGCGGCTCGAGGACATCGACATGGACGCGCTGCAGCGCCAGCTGGGCCCCGACGCCGGCGTCGACGCGCGGCGGCTGTCCGAACTGGAGCGTGAGCTTCGCCGGCAGGGCCTGTTCGAACGCGCGGCCGACGGCACGCTCCGCCTGTCGCCCAAGGCGTTGCGGCGCCTGGGCGAGACGGCACTGTCCGATGTGGTCAACTCGCTGCGCGGCAAGACGGGCGACCGGGAGACCGAGTCCGCCGGCGCCGCGGGGGAGCCCACGGGCTCGAGCCGCCCGTGGCGGTTCGGGGACATGCAGCCGTGGGACGTGCCGCGCACGGTCCGCAACGCGGTGCTGCGCTCGACGTCGGTCGGCTCGCGTGCGGTGACGCTCGACGTCGAGGACGTGGAGGTCGTCGAGACCGAGCACCGCTCGCGCGCGGCGGTGGCGCTGCTGGTGGACACGTCGTGGTCGATGGTGCAGGAGGACCGCTGGCTGCCGATGAAGCGTACGGCGCTTGCCCTGCACCAGCTGATCAGCACCCGCTTCCGCAACGACGCGCTGCAGCTGATCACCTTCGGCCGCTACGCGACGAAGGTGGACCTGCCGGAGCTGGTGGGCCTGGAGGGCACGTGGGAGCAGGGCACCAACGCCCACCACGCGCTGCTGCTGGCCGGCCAGCACCTGCGCCGCCACCCCGACGCGCAGCCGGTGGTACTGATGGTCACCGACGGCGAGCCGACGGCGCATTTGGAACCCGACGGTGAAGCGGTGTTCGACTACCCGCCGGACCCGCGAACGATCTACAAGACACTGTCCGAAGTGGACCGGATCGCCAAGATGGGCGCTTCGGTCACGGTCTTCCGCCTCGGGGAGGACCCGCGACTGGAAGCGTTCGTGGACACCATCGCCCGCCGCTCCGGCGGCCGCGTGGTGGCCCCCGACCTCGACGGCCTGGGCGCCGCCGTGGTCGGCGACTACCTCCGCACCCGGCGGCGCTGAGTTCGGGTGCGGCGTGGGTCGGCGTGGGGCCAGAAGTGACATCGACCACCGCGACTCGGTGGGCCCGGTCCCTCCGGGCCCACCGAAAGGACAGCGCTGACGAACGCGGCTTTCCCGGCTGCGGTAGGGAAAGCCAACTACAGCGCGAGATCGCGCCGGCGTCTCGACTGGGCGGTGCGATCGGCCCCCGGCCGATCCGACCGCCCAGTC
>NZ_JBFBAE010000049.1:0-34963 GCF_040689465.1 Amycolatopsis sp. NPDC051373
TGGATTGTGTTGACGGCCGGTGACGTGTTGTCAAGGCGGGAAAGCGTGCCTTGACAACACGTCGCCGGCCGCAAGGAGGCTTCGGATCGGGGTGCCGGGGTGGGGCTGGGTGCAGGTTCCGTCGCGTGGGTGGGTGGCGGTTGCGAGGGTGGACGCGGCCTGAGTGGGGGGTGATTCGGGCAGGTGGGTGGCGGTTGGTGGGGTCGTCAAAGTGCCCCGGTGCGGCGTTTGGGTGCGTTGGGTGCACACGACGCCGCATTGGGGCGAGGCGTGGGGCTTGGGGGCTAGGCCGAGTAGGAGGCGGCCAGTTCCACCAGGGTGCGGGCGGCGAAGCCGGAGGCGCCGGGGACCACGTCGTCGTAGGTCTTGTCGGCGCGGGCGGGGCCGGCGATGTCCAGGTGGGCCCAGGGCAATCCGGCGGTGAACTCGCGGAGGAAGAGGGCGGCCATGATGCCGCCGGGGCCGCCGGGGGCCTGGCGGACGTCGCCGAGTTCGCCTTCGATGCCGGGGGCGTAGTCGTCGACCAGGGGCATGCGCCACCAGGATTCGCCGGCGCGGGTGCCCGCTTCGATCACGCGGGCGGCCAGGGCGTCGTCGGTGGAGAACAGGCCGCCGGTGCGCAATCCCAACGAGACCTTCATGGCGCCGGTGAGGGTGGCGGCGTCCACGACGAGATCGGGTTTGTACGTGTGGATCCCGTAGGCGAGCGCGTCGGCCATGACCATGCGGCCCTCGGCGTCGGTGTTGCCGACCTCGGTGGTGCGGCCGCCGTAGTGGCGGACGATGTCGCCGGGGCGGTACGAACCACCGGAGACGTGGTTCTCGGCGGCGGGGACCAACGCCGTCACGCGCACCGCCAGACCCAGCGAGGCGATGGCGCGCACGGAGGCGATCACGGCCGCGCCGCCCGCCATGTCGGTGCGCATGAGGTGCATGCCGTCGGCGGGCTTGACCGACAGACCGCCGGTGTCGAAGGTGATGCCCTTGCCCACGAACAGCAGGTGAGTCTTGGCGCCGCGCGGGCGGTACTCGAGCTCGATCAGGCGCGGCGGGGAATCCGAGCCGCCGCCGACGGCGAGCACGCCGCCGAAGCCGTTGTCCGCGAGCCACTTCTCGTCGCGCACGTTCACGGTCACCGCGGCCGAGCCGACGACCTTCGCGGCGGTGTTCGCGAGCCACGCGGGGTTCTTGATGTTCGACGGTGCGTTGGCCAGGTCCCGCGTCAGCGCGGCGGCGGCCGCGAGCTCACGAACGCGGGCGACCTCGTCTGCGTACGCCGCGGCCGAAGGACTCACCAGCCGGACGGTCTGCACCGCGGGCTTCGGGTCCTCTGTGGTCACGACGAACCGGTAGCCGCCCAGGAACAAGCCCATCGCGAGCTCGCCGACGTGCGCGGCGGACACGTCCTCGGGCAGCCCCACCTGGACGGTCCGAACCGGCTGGTCCACCGAGGACACCGCGCGCGCCAGCGCCGCCCCCGCCCGGCGGTAGTCGCGCGGTTCGCCCGCGCCGAGGCCGGCGACCCAGCGCACCGCGCCGTCGGCCGGGACTTCCTGCACGTCACCTGCCTTGCCGGTCGCCTTCACCCCGCCGAGTTCCACCTCTGCGGACGAAAGCGCCAGCACCACTTGCGGGGCCCCGCGCCGGAACGCGTCGGCGACCTCGATCTCGGGCAGTTTGGTCGGGACAGGCGGTAGCGAGTTACGCACAGTGAGCAACCTTCGGGCGCAGATGAACCGCGACCCCGGCCTCCATGAGGAGACCGGGGTTCGGTGAGTGGATGGGGAGGGGAGCCGGAATCAGCCGGTGACCTCCTGAAGTGCTGCGCCGAGGTCCTTCGCTTCTTCCGCGGAGAGCTCGACGACGAGACGGCCGCCACCTTCCAATGGCACCCGCATCACGAGGCCCCGCCCCTCCTTGGTCACTTCGAGGGGACCATCTCCGGTCCGGGGCTTCATGGCCGCCATAGCGTGCTCCCTCCGTCTCAACCGGCGCGCCCGGGTCGCGCACTCCCATGCCAGCCGGGTCTTGACCCCCATTGTCCCTCATCAGCGGCCGGGCGCGAACGCGGACCGATCATTTGCCGCCGTATCGGTGCTGGTATGCGCCACGCGGGGCTGAAACACTCGGCGGAGGACCCACGATTACGCCAAGAGGAGCAGCACAGTGACCACACCCGACGTCCTCCTGACCGCCGACGCCGACGGCGTGCGCACCCTGACCCTGAACCGGCCGGAGGCGTACAACTCGCTGACCGTCGAGCTCAAGGAACGGCTGCTCGCCGAGCTGCGCGCCGCGGCCGACGACGCGGACGTGCGCGCGATCGTGCTCACCGGAGCGGGCAAGGCGTTCTGCGCAGGACAGGACCTGAAGGAACACGTCGGGCTGCTGCAGGCGAACGACCCGGCCCCGCTGCACACGGTGAGCGATCACTACAACCCGATCGTCAAGGCCATCGTGGACATGCCGAAGCCGGTCATCGCCGCGGTCAACGGCACGGCCGCCGGCGCGGGCGCCGCCTTCGCCTACGCGAGCGACCTGCGGATCGCCGCCGAGTCGTCGTCGTTCCTGATGGCCTTCGCGAACGTCGGGCTCGGCCCGGACTCCGGCGCGTCGTGGACGCTGCAGCGGCTCATCGGCCTCGGCCGCGCCGCCGAGCTGATGCTGCTGGCCCGCACCATCGACTCCGCCGAGGCGCAACGCATCGGCCTGGTCGGCGAGGTCGTGTCCGACGAGGAACTCGCCGCGCGCGCCCAGGCCGTGGCCGCAAAGCTGGCCGCCGGCCCGACGGTGGCGTACTCGAAGATCAAGCACGTGCTCGCTGTCTCTGCGCAGTCCTCTCTGGACGAAGCGCTCGCGGCCGAGGACGAGGCCCAGACCGCGCTCGGCGCCACCGCCGACCACACCGAGGCGGTGGAGGCCTTCGTCGGCAAGCGCAAGCCGAACTTCCAGGGCAAGTAGTCCGCCTGGGTGTTCCGTCCGGCCGAAACCGGACGGAACACTCACGAGCGGTTCGCCCGGAAGCAGCCCGAGACGTGGTCGTCGACCATGCCGGTCGCCTGCATCAGCGCGTAACAAGTGGTCGGGCCGAGGAACGCGAAGCCGCGCTTCTTCAGCTCCTTCGCCATCGCCTTCGACTCGTCGGTCACGGCCGGCACGTCGGCCATCGTCCGCGGCCGCTTGTGCTTCGCCGGGGCGAACGACCACAGCAGTTCGTCGAGCGGCACATCCAGATCAGCGATCGCGCGCGCGTTGTTGACGGCCGCCAGGATCTTCGCGCGGTTGCGCACGATGCCGGCGTCGGCCATCAGCCGCTCGATGTCGGCGTCGCCGAAGCGCGCGACCTTCGCCGGCTGGAACTTGCGGAACGCTTTGCGGAAGTTCTCCCGTTTGCGCAGGATCGTGATCCACGACAGTCCCGACTGGAACGACTCGAGCGACAGCCGCTCGTACAGCGCGGCCTCACCGTGCAGCGGCTTGCCCCACTCCTCGTCGTGGTAGGCGGTGTAGTCCGGCGTCGAGTTCCCCCAGGAGCAGCGCTTGACGCCGTCCTGGCCCAGCAGTTCGGTCACCGCTCACCGACCGAATAATCCTGCACGAACTTCGCGAACCGCTTCATCGACTGGTGCACCCCGAGCGAGAACGCCGGGCGCACCACGGGCCAGCCCAGGCGTCCGATCAGCCCGAACGGCAGGTCGAGGTGCTCGGCCCAGACGAACGTGGAGCGGGTCGGCCCGTTGGCCACGACCTGGAACGCCGCCGTGCCGCGCACGAGGCTGCCCAGGTGGCGCATGGTCACCCGCAGCGGCGGCTCCCACGCGGTGACCTCCATGGTGTCGGTGAACCCGAGGCCGCCGATCCCCGTGGTGGCCGCGATCTTCGAGCCGACGCTGCGTCCGTTGCCCTCGAGCACGCGCACGGTGGTGCCGAGCACCCACTCGCTCTGGCGCGGCCAGTCGGTGAGCGCCAGCCACGTCGTGCCCGCCGGTGCCTCGACCTCGACGGACAGGATCAGGTCACTACTCACCCGCGGGCCTCGGCTCCGGCTGGGCGGCTTCGAGCTCCGCGACGCGGACGCGCAGCTCGTCGAGCTCCACGCCGAGCCGGCGCATCACCCAGTCCACTTCGGACATCTTGTACCCGCGCAGCACGAGCTGGTAGCGCACGTGACGCACGTCCTCGCCGGTGATGTCCTCTGCAGGCAGGCGCGTGGGCGAGCTGCCCGGCGGCAGCGGGGCCAGCTCCTCGCCCCGGCCGAACACCACGGCGGCGAGCAGGAACACCACGGCGGCCACCAGCAGCATGACTACGAGGTAGATCAGCGCGGTCGTCACGCCACGATCGTGGCACACCGGCCCCAGGAACGTCGCGCGAGCACGACCAGACGCACCGACAGCAGTACATACGCCACCATCAGCAACACGCACGGAACGGACAGGAACAGCCGCGAGACGTCCACGAACCCCGTCGCCACCACGAGAGTGAGCACCGAAGCGAGGTTCACGCCGACAGCGCCGGCGATGAAGTACCCGCACGTGCGCGCCAGGCGAACGCCGTCGACGCGACGGCTCAGCCAACGCGCGCAGACCAGCGCGATGAGGCCCACGGCCGGGACCACGAACACCGCACCGTGGGAGAAGTGCGTGGCCACGCGGTACCACTCGGGCGTCGGGGTCGACAGCTTCGTCCACTCGCCGAAGGTGAGGATCCGGGCGAAGTCCCAGGAAAGCTGCATCGCGGGCACGCCGAGCACGAGCTTCCACAGCGTGCGCACGCCGCTGTGCATGGACAGCTCGGCCTGGTAGTCGTCGGCGACCACCGCGACGCCGCCGAAGTCGGCCACCGCGCGGCGCTCGGCTTCCTCGGCCGGCCAGCCGCCTTCGCGGTACGCGTCGGCCGCGTCGTGCAGGCCGTCGCGTGCTTCGGAGAGCAGGTCGTCCTTCGTCGACCGGCAGCCGACGAGCCGCCGGTCGAGGTCCGTCAAGTACCCCTCGATCGCGTTCACACGCACCTCCCCCGCCGTCATGCCTCCGCCCGCAGGACGCCGCCGATCACGGTGGTGAACTCGCGCCACTCGGCCCGCTCGGCGGCGAGCGCCTGCTGCCCGGAGCGGGTGAGCCGGTAGGTGCGGCGCTTGCGCCCCGACACCACGTCCCACTCGCTGGCCAGGTAGCCGGCTCGCTCCAGCCTGCGCAGCGCCGGGTACACGGTCCCGGTCGGCAGGTCGAGCGCGCCGTCACTCCGCAGCGAGAGCGCCTCGATGATCGCGTAACCGTGCAGCTTCCGGCCGTCGACCACAGCCAGCAGCAGCGCGTCGAGGTGCCCGCGCAACGTGTCCGCCTTCATAGGTGGGCAGTCTACTCATGTCGTCCCCGGAAGCATAATCCCCCGTTCCACGCCGGGAACCCGGGGAAAACCCTGAAATGACCCGGATCTCATAGATTTCTCTGCTACATGTAGCCGCGCTACCTATACACTCGCTCGCCATGGACCCCTTACCCATCGCGAGACTCCAGTTCGCGACCACGACGTCGTTCCACTTCCTGTTCGTGCTGCTCACGCTGGGCTTAGTGACCGTCACAGCGGTCATGCAGACGCGTGCGACGATCAGCGGCACTCCGCAACTGCTCCGCATGACCCGGTTCTGGGGCAAGCTGTACGTGATCAATTACGCGCTGGGCATCGCGACCGGAATCGTGATGGAATTCCAGTTCGGGCTCACCTGGACCGGGCTCTCCGCATTCGCCGGCGACGTATTCGGCGCACCGCTGGCGATCGAGACGCTGGTGGCGTTCTTCCTCGAGTCCACATTCCTGGGGCTGTGGATCTTCGGCTGGGGCCGGCTCAACAAGTGGCTGCACCTGACGCTGATCTGGCTGGTCACGCTCACCGCGTACGCGTCGGCGCTGTTCATCATGGTCGCCAACTCGTTCCTGCAGAACCCGGTCGGCAGCCACCTGCAGGGCGGGCAGCTGCACCTCGACGACTTCGGCGCGCTGCTCACCAACCCCGCCCTCGTGGCGTCGCTGCCGCACGTCATCGGCGGCGCGTTGATGACCGGCGGCTTCTTCGTGACCGGCGTGAGCGCGTACCACTTCCTCAAGCGAACCGCGGAGGTCGACTTCTTCACCCGCTCGATGCGGTTCGGCGTGGTCACGGCGCTGATCGGCAGCATCGTCACGATCAACCAGGGCTTCGAGCAGGTCGGCGAGCTGGCGAAGTACCAGCCGGACAAGTTGGGCGAGAGCGCCGTCGGGGTGCCGCTGGCGGTGATGATGGGGATCGGGTTCGTCGCGCTGCTGTGCTCGCTGGCCGGCACGATCCTGCTGATCCGCAACTGGCTGATGCGGGCGAGGTTCCTGCACTACCTGATGGTCCCGGCGATCGTGCTGCCGTTCGCGGCCGCGATCGCCGGCTGGCTCGTGCGGGAGCTCGGCCGCCAGCCGTGGCTGATCTGGGGCAAGCTGCGCACGGCCGACGCGGTCGCCGACGTGCCCGGCGGCCAGGTCCTGTTCTCGTTCATCGCGTTCGGCGTGCTGTTCGCGGCACTCGCCGTGGCCGACTGGGTGCTGATGTCGCGGGTCGCGCGGCGCGGGCCCGAACCGGAAGAGGCGCGCGCGGAGCCCGAACTTCCCGTACTGAGCGGAGTCTGACGATGACGACCATCTGGTGGGGTGTGCTCGGGCTGCTGCTCGGCGGGTACTTCGCGCTGGCCGGCTACGACTACGGCGTGGGCTTCCTGCTGCCGGGCCTCGGCCGCGACGAGGCGAAGCAACGGCGGGCGCTGGGTGCGCTCGGGCCGTTCTTCCTGGCCAACGAGGTGTGGCTGATCGCCGCCGTCGGGGTGCTGTTCGGCGTGTTCCCGCACCTGGAGGGCCGGGTGTTCGCCGGCGCGTACGTGCTGGTGGTGGCGCTGCTGCTGGGGCTCGTGACGTTCACCGCGTCGGTGCAGCTGCGCAGCCGCCGGCCCGACGCGCGCCGCGGCCCGTGGTCGTTCGGCATCACGGCGGGCGCGCTCGTGACCACGCTGGCGTGGGGCCTGTTCCTGGGCAACCTCGTGCTCGGCCTGCCGGTCGACGCCCAGGGCAACCCGGTCGACGACGTGCTCGCGCTCTTCGATCCGTACGCCGTGTTGTGGGGGCTCGGGTTCGTGGCGCTGTTCGGGCTGCAGGCCGCGGTGTTCCTCGCCGTGCGCGGCCCGGCGGAGCTCGCCGGCCGGGCGGGGCGGTTCGCGAAGACGTTCGCGACGCCGGTCGGCACGTTCCTGGTGGTGGCCACGGTGTGGGGTGCGGTGGCGGTGTCGGCGATCTCGTGGGCCGCGATCGCGGTGACGGCTGTGGCGTTCGTCGCGTTCGGGACCGTCCTGTTCGGACTGCGGTCCAAGCGGTACCGGCTCGCGCTGCCCGCGGCGATGCTGCTGTCGGCGACCCCGGCGCTGGTGGTGGGCGCGCTGCGGTTCCCGACGATTCTGGTGTCCACTTCGGACCCCGGTTACGCGCTGACCGTTTCCGACGCCTTCACCGCGCCCGAGACAGCGGGACTGCTCGCGTGGTTCGCGGTGCCCGTGCTCGTGGTGCTGGTGGTCGTGCAGTGGCTGACCTGGCGGGCGAACCGCGGGCCCGTCGACCGGCAGTCGTTGCTGCACTTCTAGGGGGAAGAAATGCCGTCACTGCCCGGCTCGCGCCGATACCTGGTCGTGCTCGGAGTCCTCGGCACGCTGACCGCCGGCGTGATCCTCCTGCAGGCCGAAGGCCTCGCGACGCTGCTCACCGGCGGCGGCCTGGGCGTCACGCTCCTTGTCGCCGTGGGCGCGCGCGTGCTGGTCACGCTGGGGCAAAACGTGGTCACGGGCCGGTTCGCGGGCGACGCCCAGGCCGGGTTGCGCCGACGGCTGCTCGGGTCGACGGCCGACGCGGGCGTGGTCACCACGCAGGTCACGAAGGGCGTCGACGCGACCACGGCCTACCTCACCGGCTACCTGCCGGCGCTCGTCGCGTCGGTGCTCGTGCCGGTCGCCGTGGTGGTGCGGCTGGTCACGACGGACCTCACGTCGGCGCTGATCGTGGTGGCCACGCTGCCGTTGATCCCGGTGTTCGCCGCGCTGGTCGGGGCTCGCGCGAAGGCGCGCACGGAACGGCAGTGGGCGCTTCTCACGCGGCTGGGCGGGCACTTCCTCGACGCCGTGCGTGGCCTGCCGACGTTGAAGTTGTTCGGCCGCGCCCGCGCGCAAGCCCAGCACGTGCGCGCGATGGCCGACGCGCACGCCGACGCGACGCTGGGGACGCTGCGCGTCGCGTTCCTGTCCTCGCTGGTCCTGGAACTGGTGGCCACGCTGTCGATCGCGCTGATCGCCGTGCCCATCGGGTTCCGCCTGCTCGAAGGCTCCCTCACCGCGCACACGGCGATGCTCGTGCTGGTGCTCGCCCCCGAGGCGTACCTGCCGTTGCGCGCGGCGGGGGCGAAGTTCCACGCGGCGGCCGAAGGGCTCACGGCGTTGCGCGAAGCCCTGGCCACTCCCCTGCCGGCCCGGCGCGGTGGCACGGTGACCCGGCCGGCGGGTCCGCCGGAGATCGAGCTCGACGGTGTTTCCGTGCGCTACGGCGAGGTCGCCGCACTGTCCGAAGTGGACCTCATGATCGGTCGCGGTGACCACGTCGCCATCACCGGGCCGAGTGGTGCCGGGAAGTCGACGCTGCTGGCCGTGCTGCTGGGGTTCGTCACGCCGACAACCGGCCGGGTGCTCGTGGACGGCGTCGACCTGCGGTCCCTCGACCACGCGGCTTGGCTGCGCGACACGGCGTGGCTGCCGCAGCGGCCGACGTTGTTCAGCGGCACCGTCGCGGAGAACATCGCACTCGGTTCCGGAGCCGACGTACCCGCCGCCGCCCGCGCTGCCGCGCTCGACGAGGTCGTTGCCGAGCTGCCCGAGGGCTACGCGACGCGCATCGGCGAGCTGGGTGCGGGATTGTCGGCGGGGCAACGGCAACGCGTCGGCCTCGCCCGCGCGCTCGCTCGAACCGGCGCCGGGCTCGTGCTGCTCGACGAACCGACCGCGCGGCTCGACCGGCGCACCGAACAGGCCGTGCTCGATGGGACAAAGTCCCTACTGCCCGGCCGCACGGCGTTGTTCGTGGCGCACCACCCCGCGCTGGCCGCGATGGCCACGCGTTCCGTCCCGCTCGTGGGCGGCCGAGTTCCGCTGGGGGTCCGATGAACGTCGCGCGACTGCTCCGAGCCGCCCTGCTCGCGGCCGGGGCCGAGATCTCCGGGCTGGCACTGACCGGCACGGCGGCGTGGCTGCTGATGCGGGCGGCCGAGCGGCCGCCGCTCGCCGCGCTGACCGTCGCGATCGTGGCGGTGCGCGTTTTCGCCTTGGCTCGCGGTGGTTTGCGGTACGCCGAGCGCCTGGCCGGGCACGAGGTCGTGCTGCGTTATCTCGGCGCGTTACGGGCCCGGGTGTACGGCGCGCTCGTGCCGCGGCGCGTCGCCGAACATTCCGGCGCCGACCTCGTGACGCGGCTGGTGTCCGATGTGGACGCCGTGCAGGACGCCGTGCTGCGGTTGGCACTTCCGGCTGCGGTGGCGGGAATCGTCGGGCTGGCGTTGACCGTGGTCACGGCATTCGTGAGTCTCTCCGCCGCGGCGGTGCTCGTGGCCGGCCTGCTCATCGCCGGTGGGCTGCTGCCGTGGCTGGCCGCACGCGTCACGGCGAAGAGCCAGGCCCTCACCTCGCCCGCTCGGCAGGAGCTGGCCGAACGCACGGTCGAGCTGGTCACCGGCCGCCACGAACTCGTGGCTCACGGCGCCGAACCTCAGGCGACGAAAGCCGCCGAGACCGTGATCAACGGGATCGCCGCGCGGGCCCGCAGCGTCTCGACCCGGCTGTCGACGCTGACCGCTGCCGGCGCCTTCATCCAGCTCGCGACGATCGCAGCCGTGGCTCTCCTGGCCGGCGCGAATCTGCCGGTGACCGCCGCGTTGACACTGGCCGTGCTGGCGCTGTTCGAGATCGTCCTGCCCCTGATCGCCGCGGCCCAGCGAGCCCCCGAGCTGCGGACGTCATGGGGCCGCGTGCGCGAACTGCTGGCGAACACCCCGCCGGAGACTCCCGAACACACCGGGCCCGGTCACCTGAAGCTGGAAAACGTGACAGTCCGGTATCCGGGCCGCCGGCCCGCCCTCGAAGGCATCGATCTCGACCTCCCACCAGGAGCTCGGCTGGGCGTGCTCGGCCCGTCAGGCGCGGGCAAAACCACCCTGCTCCACGTGCTGCTCGGCTTCACCCCACCCACGTCCGGCCAGGCCACAGTGGACGGTCATCCGATCCACGGCCCCAGCCCCGAGGTGGTCTCCGGCGCCCTCGCCGACGCCCACGTCTTCGCCGACACCGTCCGCGAAAACCTCCTCATCGCCTCGCCAAGCGCGACCGACGAAGACCTCCACAGCGCCTGCACCGTCACCGACCTCGACGTCCCCCTGGACCGCGACGCCACCACCCTCTCCGGCGGCCAGCGCCAGCGCCTGGTCCTCACGCGCACTGTTCTCTCCGCCCCGCCGGTCCTCGTCCTCGACGAGCCGGTGGAAGGCCTCGACGAAACCCACGGCGACGAGGTCCTCGCCCGCGTCCTCGCGAACGCGGAAGGAACCGTCGTCCTCGTGACGCACCGCCCTGAGCACCTGGCCGGCTTCGACCACGTGCTCAGCCTCGAGGACGGGCGGCCCGCACCTGCGCCATCGGCGGCCGGTCCAGCACGGGGATCTCGCTGACGTCGGGCAGCCACTCCCCCGACACCTGCACGAACTGCGTCAGCCGCGCGTCGGCGTCGGTCGGCACGCCGCAGCGCGCCAGGGCCGTGCCGAGGATCTGCCGAGCCATCACGCCCAGCTGCAGCAGCGAGCGGTTGCGGTGCTTGCGGACGCCGAGGTTGACCTGGGCGAGCCCGTCGAGGCCGTAGCGCTGTTCGGCGTCGAGCAGCAGGCCGATCTCCACGCCGTAGCCGCCGGCGAAAGGCACCGACTCGAAGAACTCGCGCGTGCCCGCGTACTCGCCGCCGAGCGGCTGCACGAGCTCGCCCAGTGCCGGGCGCAGCGCGGACAGCACGGGCCGGGCCAGCAGCTCCGTCACGCGGCCGCCACCCGTGCTCTCCAGCCGCAGCGGACGCCGGTAGAAGCCCTTCACCAGGTGCACGCCGGGTTCGGTGAGCAGCGGCCCGAGCAGCGCCGGCACGAACGCCTGGTCCGGGTCCACGAGGTCCGAGTCGAGGAAGACCACGAGGTCGCCGGTCGTCGCGGCCAGTGACCGCCACAGCACCTCGCCCTTGCCGGGGCGCGGCGGCAGCTCGGACAGCACGTCCTCGCGGTGCACCACCCGCGCGCCGGCCGCGGCCGCGACCTCGGCGGTGGCGTCGGTGGAGCCGGAGTCGACCACCACCAGCTCGTCGACGACGTTGCCCAGCAGTGGCCGCACCGAAGCGACGACGTCACCGACCGTTCGCTCTTCGTCCAGCGCCGGCAGCACCACGGAAACCGTGCGGTCACGCTTGGCCGCCAGGATGTCAGCGGGCGTCCACGCGGGTTCCTGCCAGGTGCGACGTTCGAACCAGCTCATCGGCCGATCGTGCCATGCTGGTGCCACCGACCTGTCCGCCGGAGGGAGACCCCTTGCTGCCCCTGCTCGTCCGTTTCGTGCTCGGCCCGCTGGTCCGCACGATCTACCGCCCCGAGGTCGAGGGTGTGGAGAACGTGCCGGCAGACGGACCGGTGCTGCTCGCGGCCAACCACCGCGCGGCGCTGGACACCGGCGTGATCACCTTCACCACGCCGCGCAAGGTGCGTTTCCTCAGCAAGGCCGAGTACTTCACCGGCACGGGCCTGAAGGGCCGTTTCATCGCCAACTCGCTCGACGCGCTGGGCTACATCCCCGTCGAGCGCGGCAGCGCGTCGGCCGGCCTCGCCGCCCTGGAAGCCGGGCGGCGCGTGCTGGAAAACGGCGGCGTCTTCGCGATCTACCCCGAGGGCACGCGCTCGCTCGACGGCCGCCTGCACCGCGGCCACACCGGCGTCGCGGCGCTCGCGCTGTCCACCGGCGCGAAGGTCGTGCCCGTCGCGTTGTGGGGCACCGAGGGCATCCAGCCCGACGGCTCGAAGATCCCGCACGTGTGCAAGATCAAGATCAAGTTCGGCGCCCCGCTGGACTTCTCCCGCTACGAGGGCCAGGACTCGTCGTCGGCCATCCGCCGCTCCGTGACCGACGAGGTCATGTACTCGATCCTCGAGCTTTCAGGCCAGGAGTACGTGGACACCTACCACAAGCGCCCGAGCGAGGGCGCCGCCTGAGTCAGTCCCACTTCGGCGGCGTCGGCGGTGCGTAACCGGCGAACCGATCCAGCAGCGCCGACGCGTCGGCGTCGACCAGCAGCAGGTCGCGGTAACCGGCGCCCAGGAATCCTTCGGTGACCATGTGGTCGGAGAAGGACACGAGCGGGCCGTAGTAACCGCCGACGTCGACGAGGCCGATGGGCTTCGAGTGCAGGCCGAGCTGGGCCCAGGTCCACACCTCGAACAGCTCCTCCAACGTCCCCGCGCCGCCGGGCAGCGCGAGAAAACCGTCGGACAGCGCGGCCATCTTGGCCTTGCGCTGGTGCATGTCGGGGACCACGTGCAGCTCGGTGAGGCCCGCGTGCGCGATCTCCACACTGGACAGCGCCTCGGGGATCACACCGATCACCTCACCGCCCGCCGCCAGCGCGGCGTCGGCGACCACGCCCATCGTGCCGACGCTCGCACCGCCGTACACGAGGCCGATGCCGCGCTGGGCCAGCAGTTTGCCCAGTTCTGCGGCGGCCTCCGCGTACGCCGGGGTAAAGCCCATCGAGGACCCGCAGAAGACGCAGACCCGGCGCAACGAGCTCATCAGTGGGTGTCCTCCCAGGCCTGGTACGACTCCTCGACCACGCGCACGGCGTCGTCGATGTCGTCGGTGAGGTGCAGCAGGTCGAGATCCTTCTCGCTGATCTTGCCGCCGTCGAGCACCGACTTCGAGATCCAGTCGTAAAGCCCGCCCCAGTACTCGGTGCCGAACAGCACCACCGGGAATTTGGTCACCTTCTTGGTCTGGACCAGAACCAGCGCCTCGAACAGCTCGTCGAGCGTGCCGAAGCCGCCGGGCAGGCAGATGAAGGCCTGCGAATACTTGATGAACATCGTCTTGCGCGCGAAGAAGTAGCGAAAGTTCACGCCCAGGTCGACCCACGGGTTCAAGCCCTGCTCGAACGGCAGCTCGATGCCGAGGCCCACGGAGAAGCCGCCGGCCTCGTTCGCACCGCGGTTCACGGCCTCCATCGCGCCCGGCCCACCGCCGGTGATCACGGCGAAGCCGGCTTCGGCGAGCGCGCCGCCGATCTTGCGGCCCAGGTCGTATTCGGGGTCGTCACGCTTGGTCCGCGCGGAGCCGAACACGGTCACCGCGCGCGGCACCTCCGCGAGCGCGCCGAAGCCCTCCACGAACTCGGCCTGGATGCGCAGCACCCGCCACGGGTCGGTGTGCACCCAGTCGCTCGGGCCGCGCGCGTCCAGGAGCCGCTGGTCGGTGGTGCTGCCCTGGTCACGACGGTCGCGCCGAAGCACGACCGGGCCCTTGTGGCGCTCCACCGGGCGCTCGGGGTACTGGCCGTCCGGAAACTCAGACTGTTCACTCACCAACCCAGCCTACGGGCCGCCCCGCCAGGCAGAACCCCAGCGTCGCCACCATCGGGCGACGTCGGTGACGGCGAGGTGAACGGTCCCTTGTGGACCGCCGGTCCACACCTACCAACGGCCCGTTCACGGCAAGTCCCGACGAGGGTAGCGCCGCGTACCGCGGACCGGTAAACGCCCTGATGTTCAAAGGTTTTTCGCGGTTGATTAATGCCCGAGTAATGCTTTCCTTGCCATTCGGAGCATTGACCATCCCCGTGACGACTCCTTTACTCACGGTGATCACCCCCTCCGCGCTCGCCGTCCCGGCGGCGACCGCCACTGGTTCTACCCGCCGACCGAGGGTTCGGCGCCCGTCGGCAACCCGGCGAGCCCGACGTGCAACGGCGCCACCGTGCCCGGGATCGGCATCCGGAAGGCCGACAAGATCTTCTACAACGCGCTACTGAAGAAGTCTCCAACGGCACTCCTGGACGTTGACGGTCCAGCGCCGCCAGCATCACCTGCTACAAGAAACTCACCAAGTGAGACACGCTCTTAGCTGGAGACCATCGCCCGCCACAACGGCGGCAACCGCTCGGCCGGCGGCGGCTACGCGGCGTCAGTGTCCTATGTGGAGGGTAAGCTGCGCGCCGCCGGCTACACCGTGACACGCCAGACGTGCACGAGCCGCGCCGGACGCACGCAGAACCTCATCGCGGAATGGCCGAAGGGCGACGCGAACCGCGTGCTCATGCTGGGCGCGCACCTCGACAGCATGAGCGCCGGGCCGGGCATCAGCGACAACGGTTCCGGCAGCGCGTCGATCCTGGAGGTCGCGCTGACGCTGGCCGGCGATGGCCCAGCGCGCGAGGGCGACCGCGAAGGCGACGGGCGCTCGGACCACGTGTCGTTCAAGAGCGCGGGCATCCCCGTCGGCGGCCTGGCCACCAGTGCGGGCGACGTGGAGACCGCCGCACAGCAACGCAAGGGGGCGGGACGGCGGGAGCGGCGTTCGACAACTGCTACCACCGCGCGTGCGACACCGTCGCGAACATCCCGGACGCGCCGCTGGAGCGCAACAGCGACGCGATCGGTTACGCGGTCTGGCAGCCGGCGACCACGTGACCACCTGAGCACAGGCCGAATCGGCGGCGCCGGCCCGGCCTGCTTGTCCAGACCCTTATTTGTCTAGACCACCCCTTCGCAGGTAGTCAATTACTCCGTGCGCCACCTAACGTTCACCGAAATGCCGCGTGCTGGGACAGCGTTGTCGCGAGACGGGAGCCGGTATGTTCGGTCGCAAGTCACGGATCTTCGGCGCGGTGGTGGCCGCTGCGCTCGCCCTGCCACTGGCGGGGCTCACGGGGACCGCCGACGCGTCGGCGCATGCCGACACGTGCGCGGTGAAGTCGAAGCCCGCCGGGAAGGTGCTGCAGGGCTACTGGGAGAACTGGGACGGCGCCGCCAACGGCGTGCACCCCGGCCTCGGCTGGGTCCCGATCACCGACGCCCGCATCTCCTCGCACGGCTACAACGTGATCAACGCGGCTTTCCCCGTCATCCGCTCGGACGGCACGGTGCTGTGGGAAGACGGCATGGACGCCGGTGTGAAGGTGGCGACCCCGGCCGACATGTGCGCCGCGAAGGCCTCGGGCGCCACGATCCTGATGTCCATCGGCGGCGCGGCGGCGGGCATCGACCTGTCGTCGTCGACGGTGGCGGACAAGTTCGTGAGCACGATCGTGCCGATCCTCAAGAAGTACAACTTCGACGGCATCGACATCGACATCGAGACCGGCCTGACCGGCAGCGGGAACATCAACTCGCTCTCGGCTTCGCAGTCGAACCTCATCCGCATCATCGACGGCGTGCTCGCGCAGATGCCGTCGAACTTCGGCCTCACGATGGCGCCCGAAACCGCCTACGTGACCGGCGGCAGCGTCACCTACGGCTCGATCTGGGGCTCGTACCTGCCGATCGTCAAGAAGTACGCCGACAACGGCCGCCTGTGGTGGCTGAACATGCAGTACTACAACGGTTCCATGTACGGCTGCTCCGGCGACTCCTACGAGGCCGGCACCGTGCAGGGCTTCACCACGCAGACCAACTGCCTCGCCAACGGCCTGGTCGTGCAGGGCACGACGGTGAAGGTGCCGCTCGACAAGCAGGTGCCCGGGCTGCCGGCCCAACAGGGCGCGGGCGGTGGGTACATGGCGCCGAACCTCGTCGCGCAGGCCTACCGTGCCGTTTCGGGCGTAAAGGGCCTGATGACCTGGTCCATCAACTGGGATGGCTCGAAGAACTGGACGTTCGGCGACAACGTCCGCTCGCTCGAAGGCCGCTGAAATCCGGCGCCGGGGCCTGAAACACCAGGCCCGGCGCCGGAACCGCTACCGGGATTCCGCTGTGGCCCAGGGCTTGTCGTTGACGTCGCTGATAACGTGCCCCGACAATGTCGAGCAGAGGAGACAACGTGTTCGGGCGCAAGCGAAGCAACGGACAGCGTGGCGGGCCCGTGACGTTCAACGCCGATGCCGGGCTCCTCAGCGTGCGGGTCGGTGACGAGAACGGCCGCCCGCTCCCGGGCACGCAGATGGTGATGCTGCACAAGCGCACCCAGCGTCAGACGAAGGCCGTCGCGGACGAGTTCGGCCTGGCAGTGAGCACCTTGTCGGCCGGGACATACGCGGTGTCCGTGAGCGCGAGCGGCTACCAGGCGCAAAACAGCACCGTCGAGGTCGTGAGCGGCGACCACACCTCGCTCGCGGACCTGCGGCTCGTGCCGGACGACAACCGTCAGCTCCCGGACCCGGGCGAATGGGTGCTCGACCCCGACCACACGGCCATCCGGTTCATCGCGCGGCACATCGGGCTGTGTGAGGTCCACGGCCGGTTCCGCAGCTTCCAGGGCAGCATCGTCGTCGGCAAGCAGATCGAGGACTCCACCGTCGAGGTCGTGATCGACGCCGCGAGCATCGACACCTCGGCCGACAAGCGCGACGACCACCTGCGGTCCCCGGACTTCCTCGACGTGCGCCGCTTCCCGCAGATCCGTTTCCACGGGCACCGGTTCCGCCGCGCGCCCGGCGACCGCTGGAGCATCGACGGCACGCTCAACCTGCACGGAGCCAGCCGCGGCGTGCGGCTGGACGCCGGCTACCTGGGCCTGCGGACGTGGAACGGCGACCGGCTCGGCGCCGTCGCGACGACCGAGCTGCACCGCGAGGACTTCACGATCAACTGGCAGCAGACGCTGGCCAAAGGCCTGGTCATGGTCGGCTCGACGATCGAGATCAAGCTCGACATCCAGGCCGTTCGCGCTTAGCCATCCTGGCGCGGCGGCCGGCCGTCAGCTCAGGAACTTGCGCAGGACGTCGGCCACCTGGCGGATCTCCGCCACGTGCACGTGTTCCTGCTGTGTGTGCGCGAGGCTCGGGTTGCCGGGGCCGAAGTTGACGGCCGGCATGCCCAGCGCCGCGAAGCGCGCGACGTCGGTCCAGCCGAGCTTGGCGGCGGCGCGGCCACCGGCGGCGGCCACGAGCTCGGCAGCCGCCGGGGCCGAAAGACCGGGCAGCGCGCCCGGCGAGAGGTCCGTGAGCGTGACGTCGTAGCCGTCGAAGACCTCGCGCACGTGGGCTTCGGCCTGCGCGGGGTTGCGGTCCGGGGCGAAGCGGAAGTTGACCGTGAGCACGGCGGCGTCGGGCACGACGTTGCCGGCCACGCCGCCGGAGATCTTCGTGGCCTGCAGGCCTTCGCGGTAGGTGAGGCCGTCGATGTCGACCACGCGCGGCGCGTATTCGGCGAGCCGGCGCAAGGGCTCGGCCAGCGCGTGGATCGCGTTCTCGCCCATCCACGCGCGGGCGGTGTGCGCGCGGGTCCCGCGCGTGCGGATCTCGACGCGCAGCGTGCCCTGGCAGCCGGCCTCGATCGTGCCGTTGGAGGGCTCGCCGACCACGGCCAGGTCGCCGGCCAGCCACTCGGGCAGCTCACGTTCGATGCGGCCGAGGCCGTTCTTGACCGCTTCGACCTCTTCGTTGTCGTAGAAGACGAAGGTGATGTCGTGCTTCGGTTCGGGCAGCGTGGCGGCGAGGTGCAGGAACACCGCGTCGCCGCCCTTCATGTCGACGGAGCCGAGGCCGTGGAGCAGCTCGTCGTCGCCGGAACCGGTGCGGTGTGACGGGAGGTTGGCGTTCTCCGGCACGGTGTCGAGGTGCCCGGCGAGGATCACGCGCGAGCCGCGGCCGAGGTTCGTGCGCGCGAGCACCGCGTCGCCGTTGCGGACCACCTCGAGGTGCGGCGCCTGCTGGGTGAGCGCGGCCTGCACGGCGTCGGCGAGCCGGCCCTCCTCGCCGGAGACGCTGAACGCGTCGACGAGGGCGGCGGTGAGGTCGGCGGGGTCGGCGCGCAGGTCCAGCGAGGTCATACCGGCACCGTACCGACCCGGTGCGAGGGCTACCGTGAGGGACGTGCGCACGCGAAGCTCCCTGGTCGCTCTCGGCGGCGTCCTGCTGACCCTGGTCCTGACCGGCTGCGGCTCCGAGGCGGGCCCCACGCCCGGCCCGAACCCCGGCTCGCCAGGCCCGGACGCCCTGCCGATCAAGCTCGACGCGCTGTCCGCCGACGCCTGCTACACGAGCCCGCAGACGCAGCTGCCGAAGGGCTGCGAGAAGTTCGTCACGGAGGTCGGCGGCACGGCCGCGTCGGTGCACGCGCGCGCGGCGGCCGGCAAGACCGTCGACGTCGCGCTCGACCACGCGGCGGCCGCGCTCGACCAGGGCGTGAGCGCGTTCCGCGGGGCGGGCTGCACCACCGTGCCCACCGCGGGCGGCGCCTGCACGCAGGCGCTGATCACCATCTCGGGCGCGCTCACGTCGGTGAAGAAACTCGTGAACCAGCAGGCCACCACGGGTTGAGGCGCGTCACTCGACTACCGTGACCGGCGTGAGCGAGCAGACCCCTGACCCCGAAACGACCGGCGCCGTCGGCGTCGGGCTGGCCACCGTCGCGTCCGACGGGACGGTGCTGGACACCTGGTACCCGCACCCGAAGCTGACCGGCACCGGCTCCAGTGGCACCGAGCGGCTGTCGGCCGCCGAGACCAGCGAGCTGCTCGGCGACGCCGCGGCGGCGCTGCTCGGACCCGACACCGACCGCGGTGTCGAGGTCGTCGCGGTGCGCGTGACGATCGGCAGCCTGGCCACGGCCCCGGCCGACGCGTACGACACCTACCTGCGGCTGCACCTGCTGTCGCACCGGCTCGTGCAGCCCCACGGGCAGAACCTCGACGGCATCTTCGGCAAGCTGGCCAACGTCGTGTGGACGAGCCATGGCCCGTGCCCCGTCGAGGGTTTCGAGCAGACCCGGCTGCGGCTGCGCATCCGCGGCACGGTGACCGTGTACGGCGTGGACAAGTTCCCGCGGATGGTCGACTACGTGCTGCCCACGGGCGTGCGCATCGCCGACGCCGACCGCGTGCGCTTGGGCGCGCACCTCGCCTCCGGCACGACCGTGATGCACGAGGGCTTCGTGAACTTCAACGCCGGCACGCTCGGCGCGTCGATGGTCGAGGGCCGCATCTCGGCGGGCGTGGTCGTGGGCGACGGCAGCGACGTCGGCGGCGGCGCGTCGATCATGGGCACGCTCTCGGGCGGTGGCAAGGAGGTCATCGGGATCGGCGAGCGCTGCCTGATCGGCGCCAACGGCGGCGTCGGGATCTCCCTCGGCGACGACTCCGTGATCGAGGCCGGGCTCTACATCACGGCCGGCACGAAGGTCGTCGTCGACGGCAAGACCGTGAAGGCGCGGGAGATCTCGGGTATTTCGGGAGCCCTGTTCCGGCGGAACTCGGCGACGGGTGCGGTGGAAGTCGTCTCGCGCACCGGCGTCGGGATCGAGCTGAACGAAGCGCTGCACGCGAACTGATCGTCTTCCGGCTGATCCGTTTACCCTGATCCTCTGCGAAAAAGGGCGCGCTCCACCAGGGGCACGCCCTTTTTCGTCACACGTCACGACCATTCTGCCTGCGGGTTCACCTACCATTCATGTCGTGACCACCGACCCGTTGCCCTCCTCGACCCGCCGCCGCGCACCTGAGCCGACGACCCCGGCCGAGCTCGGCCTGCCCGACGAACCGGCGAAAGCCGGCCCCCGGGATCCGGCGGCCACCCACATCCGGGCCAAGCTGGACCACGAGCTGCGCGAGCTGCTCGCCCGCGAGCCCGGCACCCGCAGTGGCGCGGATCCCGAAGACCTGCACCAGATGCGCGTCGCCCTCCGGCGGATGCGCAGTGTGCTGAAGACCTCCGGAGCGCTCATCGGCGAATCCGCCGAGCCCGTGCGCGTCGAGCTGGGCTGGCTCGGCCAGTCCCTCGGCGAGGTCCGCGACTACGACGTGCTGATCGGCCACCTGCGCGAGGTGATCGCCACCTTCGAGGTCCGCGACCAACCCGCGGGCCGCCGCCTGGTCTCGAAGTTCGTCACCGAACGCGGCGCCGCCCGCCGACGCCTGACGCGCGCCCTGTCGAGCGCCCGCTACGCCGTGCTGCTGCAGAGCATCGCCCAGCTCACGCGCACGCCGGACCACGAGCTCGACCCCACGCCGCTCGGGTCGAACAACCTCGCCACCGATGTCCGCAAGCCCTACCGCCGCCTTTTCAAGGCCGTGCGCGCCCTGCCGCCCGACCCGCCGGACGACGACCTGCACGCGCTGCGCATCTACGGCAAGAAGCTGCGCTACACCGCCGAGTTGGCCCAATCGTCGGCGAAAAACAAGCAGGCCGCCGCCCTCACCGACCTGGTCAAGGCGGCCCGCAAACTCCAAACCGTCCTCGGCGACCACCAGGACGCGGTGATCGCGGCGGAGAAGGTGCGCTCCGTCCTGCCCGGCGCCGACAGCGAGATCGGCTTCATCGCGGGCCGGATTGCCGAGCACGAGCTACTGAAGCGCACCGAGGCCCGGGCGGCTTGGCCGGCGGTGTGGACCCGGATCGACAAAGCGGCACACGCGGCTCTCTGACCGGACACAGCCAGGTCATTCAGCCGTGATCGACCAGACGTAACCGTCCGGCCGGATCAGGACCCGGCGGCCCGCTGCGGCCTCGTAAGCCGCGTACGCGTGCCCGCCGACGTCCACCAGGTCCGGGCCCGAAGCCACCGACCCGGCAGGCAGGATCCGGTATCCCGGGGCGCCTGAATCCACCACACCCGAACCGAAAACCAGCTCCGTGGCGTGCGGCCCCCGGAACAGCTCGAACAGCCGCACCGACTTTCCGTTCGCATCCACCAGCGGCGCATCCGGAGCCCGGTCTCCCGCCCGAAGCGAGCCGGCACCAGCGCCGGCCAACGGCCCACCCCGGTACCCGACATCCAACTGCTGCGTCTCCGACCCCCGCCGATGCGCGTCCTCGTCCCCGTCGGTGTACTTCTCCAGCAAAGCCGTCGAAACCCCCAGCACCCGCGCCGCGACCGCGCGCCGCTCGGGCTCGTAGCTGTCCAGCAAGTCGGCAGACCCGGAGGCCAGCTTCCACCCCAGGTTGTACGCGTCCTGGACGCCGGTGTTCAGCCCCTGCCCGCCCGTCGGCGGGTGCACGTGCGCGGCGTCCCCAGCCAGGAACACCCGCCCGACGCGAAAGGAAGCAGCCAGGCGGATGTTCGGCCGCCACACGGTCGACCAAGCCAGGCCGAACAGCCGGATCCCCCCGCCCGACACGGAGTCCAGCCGCGCCTGCAACGCCGGCAGCGAAGTCTCCACCGCCAGATCCCCATCCCCCAGCGGCGCTCCGAACTGGAAGTGCGGCGTACCGGCGAGCGGCGTGAACGCCACCCCGCTCATCGGCGACGAAGCCGGCGCGAACCAGTACGACGAGTCGGGCGAAAGCCCCGAAGCCTGGACGTCCCCCAGCAACATCCGGATCGACTCGTCGGTCGTGCCCTCGAACGGAATCCCCAGCGCCTTGCGCACGAAGCTCTTGCCGCCATCGGCGCCGACCAAGTAGGCAGCCTCCACCGTCTCCCCCGTCGACAGCGAAGCCGTCACACCCGAAGAAGACTGCGTGAAGCCCACCAGCCCCACCCCGAGCTCCACCTGCACTCCGAACGCCGACAGCCGCTCCCGCAGGATGCCTTCCGTCTGCGACTGCCCCAGGAACCAGATGTTGGGGTACGGCACCGCGGGCGTCGGCTCGACGGTGTCGCTGATCCAGCGCTCCTGCACGAACTCGCCGTCCAGGTAGACCTTCGTCGGGTACTGCGGCGAGCCCGCGGCCAGCACCGCGTCGAGCACACCCAGGTCCTCGAAAACCTCCAGCGTGCGGGGCTGCAGGCCGTCGCCGCGGGAGCCGTTGAAGAACGCCGACGCCTTGTCGATGAGCCGGACCGCGACATCGCGCCGGGCGAGTTCGATGGCCAGCGTCAGGCCGGTCGGACCCGCTCCCGCGATCAGCACCGTGGTGTCCATGTCCCCTCCAGTGAATTAGAATTCAGTGAATCTGGATTCAGAATGCGCGCTGCTAGCGTTCCTGTCAAGGGAGGTGCCGAGATGACGGCGACGAGCCGCAAGGAGAAGGCCGCCGAGACGGAGACCGCGCTCAAGGAGGCCGCCAAGCGCGTGTTCGCGCGCAAGGGCTACCTGAACACGAAGATCACCGACATCACGGCGGAAGCCGGCCGCGCGGCGGGCTCGTTCTACAACCACTTCGCCGGCAAAGAGGAACTGCTCGAAGCGCTCCTGGGCGACCTGGCGGCGGCGGGCGACGAGGAGGCGGCGTCGGCGGGCCACCTGTCGGACTTCAGCGACCCCGAGGCCGTCCGCTGGCACGTGCGCCAGTACTGGGATTTCTACAAGGCCAACGCGGCCACGATGCAGGCGCTGCGTCAAGCGTCGATGGTCCACGACGGGTTCGCGCGCACGCTCTCGAGCTTCGGCGTCACGCAGGCGGCCGACATCACGGGCCACCTCGAGCGCGTCACGGCCGCCGGTTACGAGCTGCCCGCGTCGACGCAGCTGAGCATCGTGATGATGTACCAGCTGATCGACAACTTCGCGCAGATGTGGCTGAGCGCCCCACCACCCACGGGCTGGGCGGCGCCGAGCGACGACGAGGCCGTCGAGGCGCTCACGAGATTCGTCTACCGGGGCTTCACGGGACGCGATTTCTGAGCGGGCGCATGGAAGTGCGCCTGCTCGGCAATCAGGAGTTCAACCGCTCCGCGGCGGCGTCGATGCGCTCGTCGGTGGCGGTCAGGGCCACGCGCACGTGGTTGCCGCCGGCCGGGCCGTAGAACGTGCCCGGCGCCACGAGGATGCCGCGCTCGGCCAGCCACGCGACGGTGTCCAGCGCCGGTTCCCCGCGAGTGGACCAGAGATAGAGCCCGGCTTCGGAGTGGGAAATCTCGAAACCGTTGTCCTGCAACGCTTTCCGCAACACGAGCCGGCGGCGAAGGTAGCGCTCGCGCTGCGCGGCCACGGCCTCGTCATCGGTCAGGCCGGCCACCATGGCCTCCTGCACCGGACGCGGCACGATCATCCCGGCGTGCTTGCGGATCTCCAGCAGCTGCTTGACCAGCCGGGGATCGCCGGCGATGAAGCCCGCGCGGTAGCTCGCGAGGTTCGCCGACTTCGACAGCGAGTGCACGGCCAGCAGCCCGTCGAGCCGTCCACCGTGGACGGACGGGTGCAGCACCGACACGGGCTCGGCGTCCCAGCCGAGCGAGAGGTAGCACTCGTCCGACGCCACGATCACGTCGCGCTCACGCGCCCACTCCACGACCTTGCGCAGGTGCTCGACCCCGAGCACCTTGCCGGTCGGATTCGACGGCGAGTTGAGCCAGATCATGGCCGGACGCTGCGGACCGAGCTGCGTGAGCCCGTCCGCGCGGATGACGTCGGCACCGGCGAGCAGCGCACCCACCTCGTAGGTCGGGTACGCCAGCTCGGGGATCACGACGGTGTCGCCCTGGCCGAGGCCGAGCAGCCGCGGCAGCCAGGCCACGGCTTCCTTCGACCCGATCGTCGGCAGCACCGCGTCGGGCTCGAGACCCTCGACGCCGTAGCGGCGGCCGAGCGACTCGACCGCGGTGGTCCGCAGCGCGGGCGTGCCGTGGGTGGCCGGGTAGCCCGGGATCTCCGAGACCGACGCCAGCGCGTCGCGGATCCCGGCCGGAACCGGGTCCACGGGCGTGCCGACGGAGAGGTCGACGATGCCACCGGGATGCGCCTGCGCGCGGGCCTTGACCTCGGCGAGCGAATCCCAGGGGAAGTCGGGCAGGGGGCGGGTCGTCATTCGCCCTGCGGGGGCAGCGCCTTGATGAAGGCGGGGTCGTGGCTGGTCTTGCCGACCTTGGAGGCACCGCCGGGCGAGCCCAGCGTGTCGAAGAAGTCGACGTTGGCCTTGGTGTAGTCGGACCAGTTGTCGGGGACGTCGTCCTCGTAGTAGATCGCCTCGACCGGGCAGACCGGTTCGCAGGCGCCGCAGTCGACGCACTCGTCGGGGTGGATGTACAGCATCCGCTCGCCCTCGTAGATGCAGTCCACGGGGCACTCGTCGATACACGCCTTGTCGAGCACGTCGACGCAGGGCTCGGCGATCACGTAGGTCACTGCGTACTCCTGCTTTTCTCTGCTTAGCCAGTCCCTCCGCACATTACGCGCTTCCCGAGGCACCGGTAGTGCTTAGGCAACCCTTAGCCATACCCCTGGTATGGGGCCGAATGTCCCGCTCAGCGGTCCCGGCGGCGGGGCTTCGGGGCGTTGCGTGAGTCGCCGGTGATGGTGAAGCCCGGGCCGGTGGGCTTGGTGTCGCCCTCGCGCTTCTCCTTGAGGGTGCGTTCGAACCCGTCGGCGATCTCGTCGACCAGGTCGTCGTTGTGCCGGTCGTCCCTGCGCGCGTAGCTCATCGGTTCTCCCTGCGGAAATGAGGCCGCGGCCGCGTTGCCGCCTCCGCCACAATCTAACCGTGAACGACTCGGAAATGCTCGAAATCGTGTGTGCGAGGGCCTGGCCCCCGGTGGTCGACGAACCCCTCGGCGAGTGGCGCCTGCGCTGGGCCGACGGCTTCACCGGGCGCGCCAACAGCGCACTCGCCGTGGGCGATCCCGGCCGGAGTTGGCTGTCGCGTTGAAAGCCGTCTGTGACTTCGCCCACGATCGGGGGATCCCCCCGGTCGTCCAGGTGATCCAGGACAGCGACCTCGAGCGCGAGGTGGCCGCCGCCGGATGGCGCGAGTGGACCGACCACGCCGCGGGTTACCAGGTGTCCGTGCTCGTCGGACCGCTGCCGGCCGGGCCCGCGCAGGACGCCGAGGTCCTCGACGAGCCGACCCCGGCGTGGTGGGAACTGGCGGCCGACAGCCCGTCGCCGGGCGCGGCCGAACGGCACGTGCTCAGCACCGGCAAGGTGGGTTACGGCGTGGTTGACGTGGACGCCGTCACCGCCGGAGCTGTGCGCGGTGCCATCGTGGACGGGTGGCTGCACGTGTCGCGCCTGGCCGTGCGGCCGGAGTTCCGCCGGCGCGGGCTCGCGTCGGCGCTGATGTCCGCGCTGGCCGAGTGGGGCCGCGCGCACGGTGCGGAGAGGTGGGTGTTGCAGGTGGCCATAGCTAACGAAGGCGCGTTGACGTTGTATTCCGCGCTCGGCTGTACGGAGCACCACAGGTACCGCTACTGGGGCCCGGGACCCGGCGCGTGCGAGGATCCGCAGTCGTGAAGATCGTCGTACTGGTCGGTGGAGTCGGAGGCGCGCGCTTCCTGCTCGGCGTGAAGACCGCGCTCGGGATGCCCGCGATCGGCGAGTCGGAGAGCCCGTTCCCGCACGAGGTCACGGCGCTGGTGAACACCGGCGACGACGTGTGGATGCACGGCCTGCGCATCTGCCCCGACCTCGACACCTGCATGTACACCCTCGGCGGTGGCATCGACACCGAACGCGGGTGGGGCCACGCGGGCGAGACGTGGGTCGTCAAGGAGGAGCTCGCCGCGTACGGCGCGGAGCCGACGTGGTTCGGGCTGGGCGACAAGGACATCGCGACGCACCTGATCCGCTCGCGGATGCTGCGCGCGGGCTACCCGCTCTCGGCCGTCACCGAGGCGCTGTGCGACCGCTGGCGCCCGGGCGTGCGCCTGCTGCCGATGTCGGACGACCGCGTGGAGACCCACGTCGTGATCGACGACCCGGACCAGCCGGAGCAGCAGAAGGCGATCCACTTCCAGGAGTGGTGGGTGCGCTACCGCGCCGACCGGCCGGCGCACTCGATCGTCTCGGTCGGTGCCGACGAGGCCAAGCCCGGGCCGGGGGTGCTCGAGGCACTGGGCGAAGCCGACCTGGTGCTGTTCGCGCCGTCGAACCCGGTGGTGAGCGTCGGCACGACGCTCGGGGTGCCGGGCGTGCGCGAAGCGCTGCGCAAGTCTCGCGCGAAGGTCGTGGGGATCTCGCCGATCATCGGTGGCAAGGCGCTGCGCGGCATGGCCGACGCGTGCCTCACGGCGATCGGCGTGGAGACCTCCGCCGAGGCCGTGGGCCGGCACTACGGCGCCCGCTCCGACGGCGGGGTGCTGGACGGCTGGCTCGTCGCCGAGGAGGACCCCGACGTGACCGTGCCGGGTGTGGCCGTGCGCGCGGTGCCGCTGCTGATGTCCGATGTGGACGCGACCGCCGCGATGGTGCGAGCGGCCTTCGACGTTGCGGGAGTGTCCGGTGTCTGAGTACAGCAAGCCCGAGTTCAACGACCACGCCTCGGCCAAGGTCGAGATCCTGCCCGTGACCGGGCTGCCCGAGTTCCGTCCGGGAGACGACCTCACCGGCGCCCTCGTCGCGGCCGCGCCGTGGCTGCGGTCAGGCGACGTCGTGGTGGTGACGAGCAAGGTGTTCTCGAAGGTCGAAGGCCGGCTCGTGCGCGTGCCGAGCGACCCCGAGGCCCGCGACGCGGCGCGGCGCGAGCTGATCGACCAGGAGACGGTGCGGGTCGTGGCGCGCGTGGCGCGCACGGTGATCACGGAGAACCCGCTGGGGATCGTTCAGGCGGCTTCGGGGATCGACGCGTCGAACGTGCAGGGCGACGAAGTCGCGCTGCTGCCCGCGGACCCGGACGCCTCGGCGCACGCGCTTCGGGGCGGGCTGCGGGAACGGCTGGGTGTCGAGGTCGCCGTGGTCATCACGGACACGATGGGCCGCGCGTGGCGCATCGGGCAGACCGACGCGGCGATCGGCGCTTCGGGCCTGCGCGTGCTGCACGCGTACGCGGGGCAGGTCGATTCGCAGGGCAACGAGCTGGCTGTCACGGAGATCGCGGTGGCCGACGAGCTCGCGGCCGCCGCGGACCTGGTGAAGGGCAAGCTGGGCGGCCTGCCGGTGGCGGTCGTGCGCGGCCTGCAGCTCACCGACGACGGCTCCACGGCGCGGAACCTGATCCGGCCCGTCGACGAGGATCTGTTCCGCTTGGGTACCAACGAAGCTCTGGCGCAAGGGCGGCGCGAAGCCGTGCCGCACCGGCGTTCCGTGCGCACGTTCTCCGACGCGCCGGTGGATCCGTCGGTGGTTCGGCGGGCGGTCGCGGCGGCGTTGACCGCGCCCGCGCCGCACCACACGCACCCCGTGCGGTTCGTGTGGCTGCGCGACGCCGGGTTGCGCGCGAAGCTGCTGGACGCCATGCGCGAATCGTGGCGCGCTGACCTTTCGAATGATGACTTCACGCCGTCGCAGATCGAGAAACGCTTGTCGCGCGGGGACATTCTGTATCGCGCGCCCGAGGTCGTGATCCCGTTCCTCGTACCCGAAGGCGCTCACACCTACCGCGACCAGCGGCGCAACGACTGCGAGCACACGATGTTCACGGTCGCCGCCGGTGCCGCGGTGCAGGGCCTGCTGGTCGCGTTGGCCGCGGAGGACCTCGGCTCGTGCTGGATCGGGTCGACGATCTTCGCGGCCGACCTCGTGCGGTCGACGCTGGGCCTGGATTCGCGCTGGGAGCCGCTGGGCGCAGTCGCGATCGGGCACCCACTGGAGACGCCGCCCGTGCGTTCACTGGGCGAGCCGGGCGAAGGTCTGGTGGAGCTGTGAACTTGCACTCGGACGCTGTGGAGACGCTCGCGGCTTGGGCCCCTTCGCTCGGCTCGCAGGAATCTCTGCGCCAGGCGTTTCTGGGTTTCCTGGCGACGCGGGACGACACCGTGCAGCGGTCGTGCGAGGCCGGGCACCTCACGGCGTCGGCCGTGGTCCTGGACTCGACGGGTACGCAGGTGCTGCTGACGCTGCACCCGCGCGTGGGCCGCTGGCTGCAGCTGGGCGGGCATTGCGAGCCGTCGGACCCGTCGGTCGGCGCCGCTGCGCTGCGCGAGGCGACGGAGGAGTCGGGCATGACGGGCCTGGAGATCGGCGCGGCACCCGTGCACCTCGACGTCCACCCGATCACGTGCTCCCTCGGCGTGCCGACGCGGCACTTCGACGTGCGCTACGCGGTCCGCGCGCCGGCGGGGGCGTTGCCCGTCCGCAGTGACGAGTCCGACGACCTGCGCTGGTGGCCGGTCGACGCCCTGCCCGCGGGGTCGGAGGATCTGGCCGAACTCGTGAACGCGGCCGTTTCGTCCCGTTAGCATGGCGGGCATGCCCCTGGTGTCTGCCAACCCGCACATCCACACCGGCGACGGCGGTTTCGTGAGCGGCTGGGTGGTGGCCGTGGGGTTCGGAGTGGCGATCGTGCTGGTGGTGGTGGGTGTGATCGTCAGCCTGCGCAGGAAGCGCCGGCGTTAGGGGGTTTTTGACCGTGACCGTGAGCTACGACAGCGCGTCTTCGGTGCCGCCGTTCGAGCAGGTGCGCTCGTCGATCGCCGCGCAGATCAACGACGGCTCCCTCGCCGTCGGCGCCAAGCTCCCCACCGTGCGCGCGCTGGCCTCGGACCTGGGCGTCGCCCCGAACACGGTGGCGCGCGCCTATCGGGAACTCGAGGAAGCCGGCCTGATCGAAACGCGCGGCCGGGCCGGGAGTTTCGTGGGGGCTTCAGGGGATGAGTCGCGTTCGCGGGCTCTCGCGGCGGCTGCGGATTACGCAGCGGTGACGCGGCGGCTGGGGCTGTCGACGAACGAGGCGCTGGCCATCGTGACGGCCGCACTGCGCTGACCGTTTCGGTTTCGTCCGGCCCCTGACGGCCGGTCCCCCTACGATGGCGATGGCCTGTGGCCGGGGAGAGGGGACTTTTCGTGAATGCCATTCAGCCTCGGCATCTCATCATCTCGTTGCTGCCGGCGGGCATCGCAGGCGACTCGTGAACATCAACAATCTCGTCACGCCCATCCTCCTGGTGCCTCTGCTCGTGATCCTTCTTGTCCTGAGCTCACGGTGTGGAGCCGAAGCAACCGCCGTACCCGCCGCAGCAGTCAGGTCAACAACCGCCGTCCGGATTCGGGAACTGAAAAGGAGATTCAGCCGCCGTGTTGCGTTTTGCACTCCCAGCGCTGCTGATCATCGTGCTGGTGGTCATCCTCGTGCTGAAGTTCACCGTGGGGCGGAAGCCGAAGCAGCAGCCTGGCCCGCAGTACCCGCCGCAGCAGCAGTTTCCGCCGCAGCAGTTTCCGCAGCAGCAGCCGATGCAGCCGGGGCAGTACCCGCAGCAGCCGGGATATCCCGGACAACAACCAGGGCAGCAACAGCCAGGGCAATATCCGCAGCAGGGATATCCCACGCAGCAGCAAGGTCAGCCGAACCAGCAAGTCGCGCAGAACTGGCAGCCTTACCCTTCACCGCAGCAGCCAGGTCAGCCCGGCCAGCCAGGTCAGCAACAGCCGAACCAACAGCCGGGCCAGGGTCAGCAGCCGCCACGGTAGGTCACATCGCGCGGTAGTCGCGGAGTTGGATGCGGGGTCCGAAGCGAGGCGCACGGGCCCCGCCGACTTCCAGGTACCGGATCGCGCGCTGGCGTTGCGGGGCGTAGGGCGCGAGGAGTTCGGCCATGGCCTCGTCGTCGATGCGGCGGCCGAGGAGCGTGTGGCCGACCATCGAGGGGATGTTGTAGTCGCCGAAGCTGACCGCGTCCGGGTCGCCCCAGGCGCGCTGGGCGATTTCGGCGGCGGTCCACACGCCGATGCCCGAGACCTTGCGCAGCAGGGCCCGGCCCGCGGAACCCCGTAGCGCCACCGCTTCCTCCAGCCGTGGAGCCACGCGCGCGGCGTTGATCAGCGCCGTCCGGCGTTTGAGGTCCACGCCGATGCGGTGCCAGTTCCAGTCCACAATGGACCGGATCGCGACCGGTGACGGTGGCACGCGCAGCGAAGCGGGCCCCGGGCCGGGCGCGAGCGTGCCGAACCAGCGGCACAGCTCGGCCCACGACCGGATCGCCTCCTTGCCCGAGACCTTCTGCTCCAGCACCGCCAGCACGAGCGAGTCCCACACGCGCCGCGTCGAGCCGAGGCGCAGGCCGGGGGCGTCGTGGCGCGCGCGGGCGACCACGGGGTGGTGCGCGACGAAGCCGGTGTCGTCGTCCTCGGCGCCCAGCAACGCCGGCACACCGTCGAGCAGGAACTCCGCGCCGGGGCCCCACGCGTCGGCCTCGACGACGCCGTCGGGCCGGCGCAGCAGAGCCAGCGTGCCCTCGCCGGACGGCGTGTTGGCGGCCAGCCACCAGACGCCGCGGTCACCGCGGAAGTTCAGCGAACCGCGCCCACGGCTGAGCGGGCCCAGCACCGCGGCCAGGTCCAGGGGGAAGGGCGGTCGCCACTCGATCATGCGTCGCTCGAGAACCGGATGCCGCCCTCGGGCAGGGTGACGCCGGGCCAGACGCGGGCACCGTCGAGGAGTTCGCAGCCCGCGCCGACGGACGCGCCGTCGCCCAGGACCACGCCACGCAGCACGGCGCCCGCCCCGACGAACGCCCCGCGGCCCAGCACCGAACGCTCCACAGTGGCCCCGGCCTCGACCACAGCCTCGTCGAACACGACCGAACCGTCGACGGTCGCACCGTCGCCGATCACGGCCTTCTCGCCGACCGTCGTCCCACCCGTCAGCTGAGCCGACGAAGCCACCGAAGCACCGTCGAGCACCAGCGACTCGCCGGTCGGGCCGGCCAACGCGGACGTCGGCGCGATGCCGCGCACGAGGTCCGCACTGCCGCGCACGAACGCCTCGGGCGTGCCGACGTCGAGCCAGTACGAGGAGTCGACAAAGCCGTGCAGGTGCGCGCCGGCTTCGAGGAGTCCGGGGAACGTCTCGCGCTCCACCGACACGCGCCGGCCCGCCGGGATGGTCTCGACCACTGAGCGGCGGAAGAAGTAGCAACCGGCGTTGATCTGATCGGTCGGCGGGTTGGGTGTCTTCTCGAGGAACGCCTGCACGCGGCCGTGCTCGTCCGTGGGGACGGAGCCGAAGCGGCTCGGGTCGGGCACGCGCTGGAGGTGGAGGGTGACGTCGGCGCCGGTGTCCACATGGGTCTGAAGCTGGTGGCGCAGGTCGGCGCCGGAGAGGATGTCGCCGTTGAAAATGATCGCGTGGTCCGCGCGCAACCTGTCGTACACGTTGCGGATCGCGCCGCCGGTGTCGAGCGGCTCGTCCTCGACCACGTACTCGAGCTCGAGGCCGAGGGCCGCCCCGTCGCCGAAGTACTCCTCGAAGACTTCGGCGCGGTAGGACGTGCCGAGCACGACGTGGCGGATCCCGGCCGCACGAATTCGCGAGAACAGGTGACTCAAGTAGGGGGTGCCGGCCGTCGGCAACATCGGCTTCGGCGCGGACAGGGTGAGCGGCCGCAGGCGGGTGCCCTTGCCCCCGACCAGCACGACGGCGTCGACCTCGAGCTCGGACGTCACAGAAAACTCCTCTTGTATCACGCACCGCTGAGCGACAAGCCGCGGGAAACGCTGACGGTTGCGCCCCCGAGGGCCTACCCTAGACAGGAAACAGGTGGGCCTTTCCCCAGAGGCCCCGGGTCAGTCGGGAGGCCGAGGGGATGGACCCCCGCGATCGCGCGGACGCTTTGCTCGCACGCGCACGTTCCCGCGGCGCCTTCGTGGTGACGCCGGACAACATGACATCGCCGATGGACGCCTCCAACACGCAGCAGATCCCGAGATCCGTGGTCTCGGAGCTCGACCAGCAGGATCCCGACACGACGACGCAGCTGCCGGCGTCGTTGATCGCGGAGAACGACGAGCACCCGCTGGCGAAGCCGAACACGACCACGCCGCTGGAGGTGCCGGCCGCGCAGGTGACCACGCCGCTGGTGGCGCGCCCGCAGGCCGCGCCCGTGCCGAGTCCCCTGCGGGAGCCCGCCGAGGAAGAGCTGACCGGGCTGGTGCCGACGATCAAGCAGAGCAGCGGCCGGTCGAACCTCTCACGGCGTCTCGACGGGCTGTGATCACGCGCCCTCGAGCTTGACGCGAATGGCCAGCCCGAGCTTCACCGCCGCTAGCAAGGGCTTCCACAGCACGCCCTGGTGCCGGTCGGCGAGGTAGCGGTAGGCGCTGGCGTGGTGCGCGCGCAGCATCTTCTTCGACACGCGCGCCGTCGACACGCCGCCGATGTGCATCACGCTCGACGAGGGGGCGTAGACGTTCAGCCAGCCGGCCTTCGCCAGGCGGTCGCCGAGGTCGACGTCTTCGAAGTACATGAAGTAGCGCGTGTCGAAGCCGCCGACCGAGTCGAACGCCTCGCGCCGGAACAGCTGGCACGAACCGCTCAGCCACTCGGACGTGCGCTCCTGCGGTGTGGCGTTCTCCTGGCGGTACTGGCGCGTCCACGGGTTGCCCGGCCAGACCTTCGCGAAGACGGCGTGCCCGATCCCCCGCCCGAACGACGGCAGAAGACGGGCGGACGGGTAGACGGTCCCGTCGAGGTCGTGGATCAACGGCCCGAACGCACCCCCACGCGGCCACCGCTTCGCGACCTCGAGGAGCGCGTCCAGCGACCCCGGCTCCCACTCCAGGTCGGGGTTGACCACGACGACCCACCCGTAGCTGTCGTCGAGCGCCGCCACGCCGCGGTTGGCGGCAGTGCCGTAGCCGACGTTCTCGCCGATGCTGACCAGCTGGACGTTCCCGCGCTCCGCCGCCTTCTCGGGCCCACCGTCCGTGGACGCGTTGTCCGCGACCACCACGCGGACGTCCCGGTCGGTCGCCTTTTCCAGCGTGTCGAGGAACTTCTCGAGCATGTCGCCGGGAAAGTAGGTCACGGTCACGACGGCCAGATTGTCGCCGTAGCTGCGCTGCTCAGTCACGGCACCCATTGTCCCCCGCTCACACACGGCTACGGCCATGCATCGACCCCGTCACCGAGGGTGATTTCCGTCGGGCGAGAATGTGCGGATGTCCGCGCACGCTTTCGTCGATGAATCGGCCCGCAACCGGCAGTTCCTGCTGTGCGTCACGCTTGTCGAGCCCGCCCATCTGCGTCCGACACGGCGCGCGTTGACGGAGCTGCTCCTCCGTGGCGCGCGGGAGCTGCATTTCAAGAAGGAGAAGGAGGCTCGTCGAAGACAACTCATCGATCAGATGGCCAAGATGTCGGTCTCTGTTCGCATGTACACGGGATCGTGCTCACCCAAGACCGAAGAGGCAGTGCGGCAGCAATGCCTGCGTCAGATGGCCGAGGACCTGCTGGCGGTCGGCGCACACCGGCTGGTGCTGGACACGCGCAACGAGCGAGATGCGCACGACCACCGGACACTTTGGCAAACGCTGGGCTCACGACCGTCGAAAACCGAGCTGACGTACGAGCACCTCGACTCGACGCTGGAACCGATCCTGTGGATCTCAGACGCGGTCGCCTGGTGCTTCGGCGCCGGCGGCGGCTGGGCGCAACGCGTCGCAGGGCTCATAGATGCGCACATCAAGCTCTGAACAGGCGAAAAGCCTGTGAGACGACCGTCCGGACGCATCACAGGCTCTCATACTCAGTCCTACGAGGACCTCGCGCGATCATGGTAGCAGAACATGGCAGAACATGGCAGCCGGTCAGTGCATTCGGCGATGCCGGTCCCAAGCCTTCGCGTACGCCTCCCGATGACGCTCCGCCGTCGTCGCCCAGGAGAAGTCCTTGGCGCGCTGCTGGGCGGCCGCCGACAGGAAGGCGCGGCGGGACGGGTCGGCGAGGAGCTCGGTGATCGCGGCGGCCACGTCGCCCGCGCCGACGCCGCAGTAGGCGACGGCGTCGCCGCCGACTTCCGGTAGCGACAAGCGGCGGGTGGTGAGGACGGCGGCGCCGCAGGCCATGGCTTCGAGCACGGGCAGGCCGAAGCCCTCGCCCAGGGACGGGTAGGCGACCAGTTCGGCGCCGCCCAGGAAGCCCGCGAGAGTCCCGAAGGGCAGGTACCCGGCGCGGATCACGCGCAGGCGGTGAGGCACGGCGTCGAGGGCGCGTTCGACTTGCGTGTCCCAGCCCGGCTGGCCGGCGAGCACCAGAGCGGGGGCGTCGCGCTCGCCCGACATCGCGCGGGCGTAGCCGCGGATCAAGGCCGGCACGTTTTTGCGCGGCTCGAGCGCCCCGAGGAACGCGATGTACGGCGTCCGCCTGATGCCGACGGCCGCGCGAGCCGCGGCGATCTCCTCGGGGGACGGCGGGTGAAAACGTTCCGTGTCCACGCCGTGGTGGATGATTTCCAGTTCCGCGTGCCGAACGGGAGTCACGCGGCCCAGCTCCAGCGCCGTCGCCTGGCTCGGGACGACGCACAGCGTCGCACGGCGCAGCGCGGCCACGGTCCACGCGCGGAAGAACCGCGCCTTCACCGACGAGTGCAGCACGGGGTCGGTGAAGAACGTCGCGTCGTGCAGCGTCACGACCGAAGCCGCGCCGCTCGCGAGGGGCATCGTGTAGTGCGGCGAGTGGACGACGTCGGCCGCCAGCCGTCGCACGAGCCGCGGCAATGTCGTCTGTTCCCAGGTCAGACGGGCCGTGCGGGTGGACGTCGCGGGCGACGCGGGCACCACGCGCGCGCCGGGGGCGAGCCGGTCGTACAGCGACAGGTCACGGGGCTGGCACACGACCGTCAGCCGCGCACCGTCCTGGTCCAACGCCGCGACGAGCGAGTCCACGTACCGGCCGACGCCACCCCGATCCGCGGGCACCGCGGTCGCGTCGATCAACACACGGGGATCACCGGTCACGTGAGCAGAGTACGGCGATCACCCAGCGCGCAGGTGAGGAACCGACGAACTGCGTCATCTGCCTCGGCTCCGCCGAGGCGGCGAGATCGCCGCAAGCCGGCTTCCCTCCCGTTTTGGGGGGGGGCCGGGGGGGCGCGGGAACCGGAGGGGCCAAACCCGGGGCGGGGCCGCGGCGCGCCCCGTGGCGGGGGCCGCGCCCCGCCGGGCCGG